>WJMG01000066.1 GCA_014728075.1 Candidatus Omnitrophota bacterium
GAGATAGACCTTTCGAAAAATATAGTCAGGAAAACCCCGAAAGGAGAAACTCCCGGGCAGAACGAGACCATAATAAAAAGCTATCAAAGAGCGCAAAACGCGCTGGGAGGCCTGATCGCCGATTTTACTGTCATTGACGGGATTATTTACCAGGAAAGAGTTACTCCCATTATGGGGTATTTGAGGGACCTTATAGACGAAAAAGGAGTTTTCAGCGGATGCGGCTGGCTGACGGACGAGGATAAAACGGCTCTTGCCGCGGATATCATGCAGAAATGCCTGCAATGTGTGATCGACATCGGCAAAAGGGGCTTTATCCCGACAGACGCGAAGTTCACTAATTTCGGAGTGCGCGGGAACGGTGAAGTTGTGATGTACGATCTCGGAGTGATGAGCTTTACCGACAAAGAAGAGATGATGGAAACGGGCATTATGTCGGGCTTGTTGACGAACACTTACAGGCTTTTGAATATCGTAAACAAGGCGAGCGAGGATTCCGGAAAACCCTATTTTTTCCGCGACGGGGAATACGCGGAACGGATGGGCAGCCGATGGGCCCGTTTATGGATAGAAATGACCTCCGGAAGAACGGTCCCGCCGGAAGAGACGCCTTCGTGGATATATTTTGAGGACGGGGACGCTTTTGCGGAGCGTTTCAGGAGGGAATTTCAGAAGCACAGCGAAAGCCGGGACGAACACAGAAGAATAACCTATATACCTACGGATATAGCAAAAGAAGAGATCCTTCATCTGATAATGAAAGCCGTAGTGGCCGGCAGGAAGAACGCGGGATGGGGGGCTGTCGAAAACGGGTCCGTTGATATCGTAGTATCCAGAGGAGCGGTAAATCCCTTTTACATTGACGGGTCGGGGGGGTATGAAGCGGGCATATACGGGGAGGATTACCCCGCTCACGGCATCAGCGCCTACGACCGGGACCTGAATCTGAACAAAACGGGATCCCTTGCCGGGTTAACGGGGAAAGGAGGCCTTGTTGAGATAATAAGCGCCGCGCAGTCCAGGGATCCCGGAAGAAAGATCACGGTCATGGACCTGGGCTCGGGCAGGTCGGGGTTTTTTGAAGAACTGCTGAATACGGAAAGCCTGTTGCCGCAAAACCTGAAGATGATCGGGGTAAATCATCCGGGAGAGGAAGATGTATGGGGGGCCGCCGAGAACAGGCTTTACGGAGATAACCCCGAAGCCGACCTCGATTTTGTCTACTTCGATATTTTTGAAGGGTGGGAGACCTATGCCCGCCGTGGAGAGGACGGTCTTCCCGATAGCCCTGAAGGGAACGCGGTCCGAAAAACGGCCGTACTCATTGAAATGGTCCTGGAAAAGCTCCGGCCGGAGGGACAGGCCCATATACATCTGGGAAGCAGTGAGACCTTTGATAAGCGCTGGTTTAACTTAGTCCTGGAAAACCTTTCCCCCGGCGTAAGAGAGGGAATAGATACCGCGGAAGCCGTCAAAGGGGTCCTTCACATAAAGAAAAAAACAGCGGCAGGCGAAGTCCTGGGGCAATGGAGCGGGCCGAAACCGGGGTTTCCCCGGGGATGCATAAAAAGCGTATTCGAAATGCTGGTCGAACTGAATATTACCCATCCGTCCGAAGCCCTGAGCGCGGAGGAGATCGCCGGGAAGATAGGCCGGGCCGTGAATACGGTAGCCCCCGACATAAGGGCTCTCGAGAAACACCTGAAACTCATAAACGCGATCGAAGGGGGTACTGCCGGTAGGCCTGAAAAGAAATATTTCGTTCCCCGGCACATAGCCGCGAGGGCGGACGGGCTGGTCCCGCTACTTGCCCGGTTCAGAGGAAAGGAAGACCTCAGGCCTTCGGTCAGCACCCTGCAAAAAGTCTACGAGACCGGGATAAAGCCTCTTTTCGGACCTGATGCCGCAAAAGAGCACGCAGAGGAAGAAACGGCAAAAGGTCCGCGGGGCCTGAAGCGTTTTGTGCGCGGCCTTAAAAGAGCGTTTTTCTCCCTGTCAGGCTATCTCCCGGGAACGAAAAACTTTTCTCGAAAAACAGTTCTCCATCGGGAAGCCGTTTCATCCGGGTTCGAACCGCTTTCCGTCGAGGGGGTCCCCTCGAGCGGAATAAGATCTTTAAAGTTTGACGGCCGCGAGAACGACCTGGAGTATTCGGTCAAGGTCTTAAGGCAGATAAGCAAGACCGACGGTATTTTTAACGCCATGTTCGCCGGAGATAAACTTATCATGGGGGCGGCCCCGAGGGTATGGGAAGGGCAGCAACTGTACCATAACGATATAAAAGACCCGTCTCTCAGAAAAGAAGGCGTTTCACGGATATTCCGGGGACTGGTTTTCGGCGGAGAGACCCGGGAGTTAGGCCTTGTCTGTCCGGCCTATCCGGAACAAGATCGAACCGGGCTCAGGAACGACCTTATAAAGCTCGCGAGAGCGCTTATAGAGCTGGGATTCCCGCCGGATTTCAAGGTCTACGGGCGGGCGGAAAAGGATATCGTGGAAGAGGGTTTCGGGGGTTCGACGCTTCGGGATATGGCGGCCGCGGACCTTCCCGGCGTGAAAGCGCCGCAGGGAGAGAAGAAAAAACCGGAGAAAGAGAAAGCAGAGCTCGTTCAAAAAAGCAAAGATATACGCGTTTCGTCCGAAAAGGGAATACACGCCCGGTCCGCCCTTGAGCTGTCGCGCGTTGCCGAGCGTATCGCGAAAGAGCTGGAAGTAAGAGTAACCGCCGGCAAAGCCGGTAAAAGAGTTTATTGCGAGCAGTATTCCAGGATGGTTTCCCTGGGGATAGAGGATAAAGACAAGATCAATATAACCGCGGAAACGGAAGCCGCTTCCGCCGGCGAAACGGACAAGATCCTTTCGGAAGTTATCGCTCTCATGGAAGACCTTCTTAAAGACGAGGACGCCCTCGAGGGAAGGACTTCCCTGGACCCGTATTTCGGGCGGATAAAGGAAATGGCCGTGTTCAGGGACAATGAAAAAGGGCCCGCCTCCTTAGGCGCCTTCTCGATCTTACCCCTGTTTGCCGAAGCCGGTCTGCTGGAAGCGGCCTTTATTCTTTTAGCCGGAACGGCGGTGTACTTTTTGGCCAAACGACAGAAGGGCGGGGTCAAGAAGTTCATCTCTACGGTGTTTTCCCGTAAGGGAGCCTCTTTGGGAGATATAGAGCGGGAGCCCGCGGAAGCCCCGGTCAGAGAATTTCCCGTTCCCGATTACGATATGCGTTCGCCCGCGCGCGTGTTTTCGCTGCAGGACCTGTTGTTCAGGCATTTTGCCGGATACCGGAGCGTCAAGGGCGTGGACCTTGCGGCCGGGGACGGCGCCACTACCCGGGCGGTCAGGGGCATGCTTCTCGAGATGTACGAAGAGGCCCTTTTCTTCGGAATAGACAATTCCTTTCAAAAAATAATGCAGGCCGAAGAGGAAGATAACCCAGTATACTATTTCGATGTTTCATCGATTACGGAAGATATGAGGGCTATGGGAAAAATGGACCTGGTGACGGTTTTTTCGCCATATCCTTCCGATATCCCGAAAATAGTGGAAAAGGCCAAATTAATGGTCGATGAGGACGGTCTTGTCATAGTATGCCTTTCTCCGGAAGATACTCTGGACCTTTACGCGGGATATTCCGTCTTCGGCGCTGCTCCGGCTGACGGTATATGGGAAGCCCTGAAGGGGTTTTATCCGGTCAAGCTGGAAGATGTCTCGGACAGCGTGATGAGAAGAAGGGGGAACGAGCTCATCTTCGTTTATTCTCCCGGGAACGATCCCGCGGCCGGGAGGATGCCGGAAGAGGATAATGACGATGTGGAGTTGTTCGGGAACATTAAAGACAATGAGCTGGCCTCCCGGAAAAGAAAAGATTTTTACGGGCTTCTTCTCGGCATCTTAAACGATTCCGGTAAGGCGGATAAGCTGGCCTGCTTCGGATATTCGGTCCTTTTAAAGGAAGTGCTCGCGGAGCTTGGCATAAGATCGGAGATCTACCGTATTTCCTCGGAGATGTTCGAACACTTTTATGTGTTTACCGAGGACGGTTTCATACTGGACGGCTCGGATGCGGGAGTTATCCTGTCAATCGCCGGCCGGCAGTTCGGGAACCCGCGCCTGGCAGAGATCATTCCCGAGGAGCAGGAGACCTTTGCCGCCGACTGGCTGTCTTACGCAGCACGGAATTTTTACATGAAAAAAGGGCAGGCGGACATACAGCCGGTAGGCGAAGACCGGATAAAGCTTCATCTGGACCTGGTCGGGAAGTTAGTGAACAGAAGCGAGATCGCCGATATGGTGAAATCCGGTCTGCGTTTCGCGGGGGGAACGGATCCCGTAAAGAGAGCTTACGCGGAATATCCGGGGAAGCGTCAAAAAGGGCGCGGCAAACCGGCCACGGGTATCTTCTTTCCGTTTTTTTGGGGCTCTTTTGCCGCGGGGACCCGTGCCCTGCCCTTCGATCTTCGGGAGATCATTAAAGGAACAGATCCTTCCTGGCTCCCGGCCGCGGCCGCCATAATGGCAGGCGCCGTGGTGATCGGGTCTATTTTGTATTTCGCGAGGGCTTCCGCCGGTACGGATGATGCCGAAGAGGACGACCCGGAATACGAAAGGAAAGCGCAGACCCTCAGGCGTTACATGAAGTCGGCGCAAGCCAACGGATTCCGTACAGTGAATGTAAGATATATTTTTCCCTCCACTATTCCGGGCAAGGCCATTGCCGAGGACATTGCCCTTGAAACGGCGAGAGAAGCCGGGCTGGCGGATACGGAAATAGTGATACCCGCCGAATACTTTCCGAAAGAAGAGAAGGACCATATCTGTTCGGCCGACGAAGCCGTCCGGATAATAGTTCAGGAACTGGCCACCAATACATATCATACGGGGGATGCCGAATTCGGGGCCGTGATCGGTATACGCCGCAACAGGCGGGAAAATTGCATTGACATCGTTTACGGGGACCTGGGAGAGGGAAACCCGGAAGCGGAGAAGAATATAGGAAAGAGATATACCACCACCGGGCGATCCGAAAGGGGATATGGTTTACGGCTCATAGACTTTATTGTGCGCAAGACCAACGGAAGAATGGTGTTCTCAAGCAGACAGAAAGAAGGTACGAACATCAAAATATCGATACCGTTACCCGAAAAACCTTACAGGGACCACTTCCTGAAATATACAGGAGATACCTTAAGGGTATCCAAAAACACTTTCGACCATCCCGGGCTGTCTTACAGGATGATCGAATACCTGGAGAAGAAAGGCGGGGCTCTGGAGGGCAAGAAGGTATGGGATCTGGGCACGGGTTCCGGAATACTGGGGATATACGCGGCCAGGAAAGGGGCCGATGTGGTAGCGACCGATATCAAGGACACTTCGGCCGGAGAAGAAGGAGATGCTGTTTTTAATGTCCGAAAGGCAGGGTTAAAGGACAAAATAGAGGTAAGGCCCGGGCCGTTCGACGAACCTCTGAAAAGGGAAGAAACATTCGATCTTATCCTTGCGGACCCTCCCGTTTTCGGCAGTTTCGCGGACCTTGCGTATTCTCCTTTTCCCCGCGTGGATCCCGACGAGTTTGACGAAGACTTCAGGCTTATAAAGGATCTTTTCGCTTCTTTACCGCGGCGTCTCAATCCGGGAGGAAAATTAATACTCCTTTACCCTTCCAGTGAAACCGTGCAAAAGAGAAAAGACAAAAAGGGGATTAATTTCTTTGATATCAACGGCCTCAGGCAAAGCCTCGCCGGCCGGGGGATAATGCTGAAAGAGACCCCGGCGGGGGACATGTTCTCTGTATGGGAAGCCCGTTTCGAGGAGCCGGCCTCCCGGAAAGAAGAAATCCTGTTTGAGCTCACGGTCGAGGGAGAAGGCCGGGAAGGATCCCCGGAGGCGCTTGAAGAAGCCGCGGAGCGCGTTTCGGACCTTATAACGGAGAAAGCGGAGATCTTCGGTAAATACGCCTATTTAGCGGAAGACCTCATGCTCGAATTATTGTTTAACACGGCCGAACACGGCGGGGGCGGCAAGTTCACCGTAACGGCCGAGTTCTCCGGGGAAGGGGATGTGGAAAAGATCCGTTTTACGGCGGAGGACAGAGGCCCCGGGCTAAGGGCCTCCCCTAACGATATAGTATCCAAAAAGCTCGCGTCCGGCGGGGCCGATCCCAGAGGAATGGGGATGAGATGTTTTACCTTTGACCTTTCTTCGCTGGTCATTGAATCCAACGGGAAAAGATGGGAGAGGATAAGCCGGGATCCCTCCGCTCCCGGATGGTATGTAGAAAAAGGACATACCGATGTGGTCCGCGGAGTTAAGATCACCGCCGTACTGGATATGGACGAGGAAGTGTCCCTGGAGATGATGGGCTTGAAGGCCGAAAAGAAAGAGATCCCGGGGGAGAGAGCGGGGATCGATGTGGTTTCCGCCGGAAGAAAGGAGCTGACGGCGTACATATACGCCCAGAAGAACGAGGAACCCGGCGCGCTTTTCGGGGACGAGGCGGGTATCCGGGGGATATGGCTGGACCCCGCTTTCCGGGGAATGGGCATTTCCCGCCAGATCGTGAGAAGGTTCGCCGCCGAATACCCGCAGGTCGAGCTGATGCATTCCTCGGTAAGGAACCCTCTTTTGATAAAATTGTGTGAAAGCGAACTGGGGTTCGAACCGGTAGCCCCTTCTCCCTCCGGGGCGTTCTACCTGAAACCGCTTAGAAAAGGAAGAAAAAACAGCTCGTATATAGGCAAAATATGGATCCCCGACGAAAACCTCAGAATGGAATTCTGTTTCGGGCCGCAGGAATCCATGGCCGAAGGGTTCGATGTTCTGGACAGCGAACCCGAAGACATAAAAGAATACGGAAAGTACTATTTTAACACGGTATACCACAGGGGATTACCTCCTCAGGAAGTACCGGACGGGTCCCCTCTCGCGATATATGAGCTTTTGCGGCGTAAAAAAAGATCGGTTGCAGTGGAAGAGCTGAGGCTGTTGACCCGGGGCCGGATGCGCGACGGGCATCTTTCCGCGGAGACCGTTCTCCGGGATATCAATGCCCTGGTGAAGGCAGGGCTCGTGCGTCCGCACGGCGGGAACACCGGGGAAAAGAAAAAATTCAAAGCGGAACCGGTCAGCTCCGTCGAATACGCCGCCATAAGGCCCATACTCGCGGGGCTCGGCGCGCGGCCGAAAGCCGAAGCCGCCGGAAGATCCGCGGAGAAGATACGGAAAGAGCTTGAGCGTCTTCGGGAACACGAAGAAGAAAAGGCGGAAATTTTCGTTAACGAGCTGGAAGCGAAGCTCGGCTACAAGTTCAGGGACAGGAACAATCTTTTCGCGCTGTTGGACTTTTCCGATAAGAGCGCGCAAGTCAGGAAGACCATAACGGAAGCCGGAGCGCACCTGTTCAAGTTCCTGATGATAGAGTACGCCCTTACCGAACATCCGGAAATAGACCATAGAGAATTTCACGATTTCATAAACAGGACGCAGTCCAACAGGGCAAGGAGGAAAATAGCGGAGGCCCATTCGGACCTGCTCGAAATATACCGTTCCATAGAAGACACTGCGGATATTTCCGGGTCCAACTTTGTTATGGCCGTCCTGGGCAGCCTTTTCCTTGACGCGGACCTCAAGTCCGCCGCAAGCGCCGGAGGACCGTTCTTGAAGGCCTATTTCAAGGCCCAGGACGATATGAAGAAAAAATACAGGTTCGCTGAAAAAAGTCTGAGCCCTCCGCTCGCGGAAGAAAAGGAAAAGGTTATCGGCCTCGTGGAAAGGGTCATGGGCAAAAAGTCCGCCCCTTCCGGTACGCTTGAGGAGTCTCTCCGATCGGTCAGGCATAGTTCGAAGTTCCGGGGAAAACTCGGCAACGAGATAGACGCGGTCCTGGGCGACGCCGTACAGGACATAGTAATAATGAAAAAGATCACGGAAGCCTACGATGTCTTCAGCGAATCCCCTCATATGGGATATGTGGGCCTGCACGACCTTTTCGTTAAAGACAAGATGATAGCGAAGCTTGTTCTCGAGCCTCTGGGCTATTCATCCTCTCACGGGGGCTTGACCTGGTCCGAAACCGCTTACGGAGGAGCGCTTTTCGAAGCTCTTATCTCGATGATATACCGCGCTAACGGGAGGTCCGCCGGAAAAGGGTTCTCCGAGGCGGGACGCTTTATCACTGAGATGTTCCGGTTGTACGATTCGGACTACCGCCGTATCGGAGAGAGCCGCAGGAAGGTCCTGGGGATAGAGAACGCTAAGGGAGAACGCCGGAGTAAATCCATCGTGAAAGCTCCGCCGAGCACAGCCTCCGGACGGACCGAAAAGGGCGCGGTCATAGGCGGAACGGCCGCTTCCCGGGGAAAAGGAAAAAGAAAACGGATGACGCTGGTGTCCTCGGATAGCAGCCCTCCCGTGATACTTCTCATGGGGCTTCCCGGAGCGGGCAAAGGCACGCTGGGCAGCTATCTTTCCGCCGAGTGCGGATTGCCTTACATCTCGGTGGGCGATCTTATAAGGAGGTCTTCAAAGGCAGGAAAGACAGACCGTACAAGCCTTGAGGACAACGCCTATGTTTACGACGAACTTCTGGACGGCGCGCTTGATAAGGCGGACATTTCAAAGGGGCTGATACTGGACATCTCCCCCAGGACGGATGACGGCGTCGACTATCTCCGTTCCGCACTGCGGAGGAGAGGACTTGACCTCGCGGCCATAATTGAGCTTACCTTAAGCAAGAGAACTTCCGCTAAAAGAATGCGTCGTTCTGCCCGGAAAAGAGGCCGTCCGTGGGAAGCGGGAAAAAGGGCCATAGAAAAAAGGCACGAATTCCACAGGAGTTTTGCGGTGCCGCAAATAGAAAAATACAGAAAAGAGGGCCTGGTCTCTTCGATCGATGCCGAAGTCTCGCCGCAGGAGGTGAGAAAGAGGGCCCTTAAAGCTCTTGAGAAAAAGAAACTGCTGAAACGGGCCTCACAAACCCGTAAAAATAAAAAAGAAGGAAAAGATATATTTAACATGGGAGGCCTTTCTTATGATCAATACATGGACGCTGTCAGGAAAGCTGCGCGAAAAGGCGCTTCACCCGAAGAGGTCCTCGCTATAGACGGGGGCCCGGAGAACCACGGGGGTATAAAGGCCTTGAGGGACGCCGAAGAAGGTTCGAAAAAGAAAGCTCTTCGTATTTTGCAGGAAGCCCAGGAAGCATACGCACGCGGAAGGGTCCAGGAGCTTAAAGAGGAAGGGGACGGCATTGATGTCCTCGTTATTTTCCGCGAGGAGATAGTTTCGCCAATAACCGCGCTCGGCGAAAAAGCCGGGGAACAGTATCCGTCTGAGCTTGTGGAGGCGGTCAAGAGCGCCGGCGGGAAAGTGCCGGGCGAGGCTGTCATTAAATGGGATCCCTCCGAAGAAGGGCATTTCGACAATATCCGTTCACTGGTCTTTAATAGTTTCGGTGTCAATGATCTTCGCTACAAGATTTACGCCAACGGGTCCCTCATCGGAAGCGGCGGGGGAAGGAGAAGGACCGGGAAAGAGTTCTTTTCCGCCTTTAATCCCGTTATGCAAGGGATGTTCATTGAAATAGGGGAGAAAAGGAAGGAAGGCGAGCCCGATGATGAGGTCGACGGCAATGAGGGCGAAGGAACTGATGATCCGGACGGCGCCGACATATCGCTTCTCGGTGGGCTTGACTACGGGCAGTACATCGACGCGGTAAGGAAGGCCGCCGAAAGCGGCGCCACCCCCGAAGAGATACTCGCGATAGACGGAGGCCCGGAGGCGCACGGGGGAGTAAAGGCCCTGGCGGAAGCGCGCGAGGGAGCCGAAGAAAGTGCTGAAGAAGCCTTGAGTGAAGAGATAAAAACGGCTGAAGAGAGGGGGATTCTGATCGAGGCGGCCCTGGAGACGAAGCGAGAGATCGGAGGCAGCGGCGCCTGCCGCGAACATTCCGTGGAACTGGCCAGAAGAATAATAAGCCGGGGTATGGAAGCCGTGGTGATGCGGCACAAGGAACAACTCCATTACTGGGTGGAAACAGGGGAGTACATTTGCGACGCCTATCCCGAGGGGATGACCAAGGAATATGCGGACGCGGCGGAAAAAGCGGGGGACAGGCGGTTTTTGGTGATCCCGAAAGACGGGGACCTGGCTGGCCGGCTTTATCCGGGTGCGACGGATGAAGCCCTGTCGGAAGAGGCCGAAAAAGACGCCCGGGACGAAACCGGCTTTTACGCGAAGAAAAGGGACAGGTATTTCGAACTTCTTAAAGAGACGGTAAAGAGCCTGGTTTACAGAGGCCTTTCCGGCAAGGAAATAGATGCCAATGAATCGGTAAGGTATTTTACGCGCAGGATCGAAGAGTTTGACGCCAGGATAAAGGAAGCCGGACAGGGAAAATCCGCCGAGAGAAGAGAGGACATTGTCTCTTTAACGGGAAAAGCGGTGGACGCTTATAACAGGGGCAGGTTAGATCTTTACCTCGAGAACAGGCTCAAGCTGGAGGAACAGGGCTTTGAGGTCATCCCGGTGCTTTCAAGAGGTCTGGTGCCGGACATGGAAGGAGGGAGCATTGTCTATCGGGAGGCGGAAAAAGCCTCGTCCAGGGCCGCCGGGCTTGCCCGGTCCCTCGGGTTCAGCGAAATAAAGGCCAGGGCCGTGCGAAAAGCGGTATTCGAGGCTGCCAGTAATATAAGCAAACATACGGTAAAGAACGGGGCCCCGGGTTCAAGCGCCGGACTGGTCTGCCTGAGGGCGCGCGAGGAGAATAAAGGGACCGGCAAAACCCTGGAAGCTGTCGTAAGCGACAGAGGCCTGTGGCGCGGACCCGACCCGCAGGAGCAGCTCGAAAAGAGCGTAAAGAGCCACGCAGACCCGGTTTCTTACGACCACAGGGGCATGGCGGCTATCGTTTATTGCTCGGACAGCCTCGTTATAGAAAAAGGGAGCGAGAGGTGGGAGAAGAGGACCGCACCGGTGCGCCTGGTAAGGACGGGCGCTTCACCTGGAGAGGAGAGGGGTACAACTCTGAAAATGGCATGGGAGACAGGATCGCACCAAAAGCCCGAATCCCGGGCAGAGCCCCTTTCGGAGCCAGAAGAACTCAAAAAGATCATGTCCCGGCTGAGGGAAGAACGGCCTTATAGCGGCATGTGCAGAGAACACTCTATGGAACTTACGAGGAGGTTGCGAAAGCAGGGAATACTCGCTGTCATATGTTCTTCCGGAAAGCATTGGTGGGTCGAAACCCCGGAATATGTCCTTGATGCCTTTCCTGAAGGACTGGGTCCCGAAGCGCCGTTCAAAGAAGATGGCGGAAAAGCGGAAGTTGTCCTGGTGAGAAAGGATTCCGAGACAGCCGAAAGAACTTACGCCGGGCACATCGACCGGGTGTTGACCCTCCGAGCGGAACTCAACGCAAGGAACGACCGGTTATATTTCAAGAGTGAGATAGATAGCGTAAAAAAACAAATAGAGCACAGAAAGAAGGTATTGGCTACAGGCAGAGGAGAGCGGGAATACAGAAGCAAAATACGGCATCAGCTCGCCGCTTTAAAGATCCGGTTGCGGCAAGCTGAAAAAGCGTTGACCGCGTCGGAACACCGGATGGTTTTGAAAGGGGATCGTTACAGCGTGGCGGCTCGTCAGCTGCTGGACTCCATAATAATACAGGCATATGAGGCGGAAAAACAGGGTAAGGCCGTCATTATGGGAGTTGATATAAGCTGGCTGCCGGAGCCGCAGAGAGGCTATGCACAAAGGCTTATCGATACGATCGGCAGAAAACCGTTTAAATATTTCAGGCTGGTGCGGGGGAACGGAAGCGACCTTGCCGGAAAGATACTGATAACGGCAAAAGGACTGGAAAAGGAGAACATAAACGCTCCTCTCTCAAATATCGTTATTATAGGAGAGCACGCGGTCATTAATTCCGATGCTTTTTCAGCTTTCAAGGGCAAAAACAACGGAAAGGACGGCGCGTTTTTTGCCGGGATAAAAAAACCGGACGGGTTCAGCGAAACAGGGTATGCGCGACTCCTTGAGATAATGGATATAGCTTTAAGGACGGCGTTTGAGGACATTCGTCAGATGAGCGACCCCGGCGTGGAGGTCGTCGCCGATCCGGAGAACGGAATAAGAAGCTACATATTCATTCCGTACGCGGAACCAATGGAGCTGGAAGAGCTCAAAAAGGTATACGATAATCAGGTAAAAGTAATGATCGCGGCGTAAAGTCACGGATGATCGCGGGTATCGGCCTTCGGCAGTCGCGAGGCTCGCGGCTAAAGGTGAAGGTAAAAACGATCTCGTCCGTCAAAGGTATTCCGGCGCTCAGACACCCGAACTCGCGTGTGGCTCGTTCGGAAACTCGCGGCGGAACCCCTTTAACGGACTCGTAAGAGGCCTTTCGCCTCAATAAAAAACAACCCGGGGGAGTTATGTCCCCCAAGCCCCCCTAAATTTGTTGTTCCGCTGCCCCGTTAACGAAAGCGGAAGTTTATGAGAACGATAGTGGTAATGCGGAGGGTTGGTCAGCATCTGTGGAGCGGGGTTAGAGGCAATTTAGAATTCAGGTGTCAGAGCTAAAATGGGAATAGATTCAGATCAAGATTGAGATCGAGATTGAGAAAGGTCTTTACAAGCCGAAGGCTTGCTGAATCTCAGTCTGGATCTAGATCTGAGCTTCAGGCTGCGGATCGCCGCCTTCGGCGGGCTTTAAGTAGGTTAAAAGGTTAAAGGGTTAAAGGGGTAAAAAGCCAAGGGCTAAGGGGGCTAAAGGTGTATTAGCTCATAGGGCGCAGGCTCGAGGCGCGGGACCAGGGGTGACTAGACCTAAACCTGGACCTAAAGAATAGGCATTAAAGAGGCACCTACGACCTTCGAGCTAAGACCTGCCTTGACGCTCACCGCTTCTTGAAATACACGAAAAGACGGCCCCAGTTCTTGCTGTCCTTGTCCAGGCGGTGGTAAAGCGCTTTTATGTCTTTTCTTTCGAGGAATTTAAGCACGCGCTTCTTAAGCTGTCCCGAACCTTTTCCGGGGATGATCTCGACTTGTTTTATGCCTTTCGCGGCGGCTTCACGAATCACTCTGTTCAGCTCATTTTCTATGGCGCTGCCTTTGTTGTAGATGTCGTGCAGGTCGAGTTTTATTCTGGACATGGTGGCCTTTACTTGTCTTTGAACAGGTCTTTCTGCCGTTCCCTGTTCAGCCTCTCGATGTATTTGAAGACTTTCCGCAGTTCCTTTTTCTGGCGTTCGTTACCCCGGGCCATGAACTCGGCGCTTTTCTCGGGGTCCCGGATTATGTCCTTCCAGAAGGCGAAATTTCTCGGTTCTCTCATACTGCTCTCTCCTCCGGTAAGCTATTATAACACAAGATCCGGGGAAATAGAGAGGTCCGCGTTCTTCAGTGGTCGGAAACCTGATCGGTGAGTTTGACGCTGATGGCCTGTGGCCCTTTTTCACCCGGCTCTTCCATATATCTTACGGCAGTACCGGGCTTCAGCCGCGAAAAAGCTCCGCTGTGAACACTGTTCTCGTGGAAATACACTTCTCTTCCGTCCAGAGTTTCCAGAAACCCGTAACCGAGTTCCGGGAAGATCTTCAGGACCAGGGGGTTGGCTTCCTGCTGAGGATGTTTTTTTACTTCTTTTTTCTGTTTGGCGTTGAGTTTTTTAAGCTGTTCGGAAGCCGCCCGGAAGGCTTTGTTTATAATGTGTTCCAGGGTCCGGTAGATGTCACCGCCGGAGGGTTTCCCGCCTGACGGCTATTTCGTGTCCGGGTGCGATCGTCATATCCAGCCTGACCCGGTAGGGATTGCCAGTGTCCTGATGTTTCTGCGTTTTTTCGACGGCGACACGGCAGCTGTTGAGATGGTCGCAGAACTCATCCAGCTTAGCGGCTTTTTCGCGCACCATCTGCTTTATCTCTTCACTGTGGGGGACATCGCGAAAACTGAGTTCCAAAGGTACTTTCATATTTCCTCCAAAATGGGGAGGGGGGCAGCCCCCAATCTCGGGCATTTACCATTACTCTGCGTTCCGTTATACCCGCGCGCCGCAAAGCCGCAGTGTTTTCGAGGGTTGACCCCGTACGGTCTCTTTCGGCGCGAAATATAGAACAAAGTCAATATAAAGGCGAAAGCAAGCATTGCGGGAAAGAGGGATGCGTGGAAAAATATTATTTAAACGGCCGGAGCTCATTTAAGAACCGGGAGGAGGAGAGGCGATGTACTTTCTTATAGTGGTCATACTTATCGCGGCGGGTGTCGCTCTTTTCGCGCGAGGTAATAAACGGAACGCGAAATTGTCAATGATCTGCGGCGCAGGATTGTTCCTTTTAGGTCTGGTGCTTTACGCGGCGGTCAATTTCTGGATAGAGGTCAGATGGTTCAATTCCCTTGGCTACGAGACCAGGTTCTGGAAGGAGATAGCGGTAAAATTATCCATGGGCGCGGCCGCGGGCCTGGCGGCCGCGGTCCTGGTCTATATCCTTAACATTACCAACGCGCAAAGAGCTGTAAAGTCAGCGGCTTGCGCGCTCGCTTTCCTGGCGGGGGGAACCTGGGGGGTCAATTCCTGGGAGACCGTCCTGGCTTTCATGAACCGTGTATCCACGGGGGTGAGGGACCCGATCCCCGCTCTGGGTATGGATACGGGCTTTTATCTTTTTACCTTTCCTTTTCTCGGTGCGCTATACGGATTTCTTATGGCAACGGCCGTTATTTCCGCCGGAGCGGTGCTTTTCTCCCTGCTGATCGAGCAGGGAGGGACGCGGAACAGCGGGGTGGACTTCGACATCGATCTTTTGGAGACCGCCCGGGAGCCGGATAAAAAGGGTATGTACCTAAACGCCGCCTGGATATTCCTTATCCTGGCGTTCGGGCGGTACCTGGACAGGTTCCGTCTCATGTTCTCGAGACTGGGCATCGTCACCGGTCCGGGATGGACGGATGTGAACATAAGGATACCGGCGTATAATCTCATGGCGGCGGCGCTTGTCGTGGGCGCGGTGATCCTCGTTCTGCCCCTGTTCGGGCCTTTCAGGCGTAAAGCTTTCGGGGGCAAGGCTTCCGTCAGGGACGGGTTCTCTTACATCGGGGGGATCGCGGTAACCACGGGCGTCTTATGGGCGTTATCGCTGGGGGCGGTGCCCGCGCTTTTCCAGGCGCTGAGGGTCGAGCCTAACGAGATCACTTTCGAAAAGCCGTATATAAAGAACAATATTGAATTTACCCGCCTCGGATTCCATCTGGACGAGACCGAGGAAAGGCAGTTCCCCGTTTCCGAAAAGCTTTTTTCCGAAAAGGATGTGGAAAAGGACAGGGCTCTTTTCGATAACATAAGGCTCTGGGACTGGAGGGCGCTGGACTCTGTGTACAACCAGTTCCAGGAGATAAGGCTTTATTACGAATTCAGCGATGTCGATATCGACCGGTATACTTATAACGGGAAATACCGTCAGGTTATGGTGTCGGCCCGGGAGATGGTTCCCGGCAATCTTCCCGAAAAGAACCAGACCTTCGTTAACCGCAGGTTCAAATATACCCATGGCTACGGCATAACGATGACCGCCGTCAACGAGTTCACCCCGGAAGGACTGCCGGACCTCCTCATTAAGGATATCCCTCCCGTTTCAAGGTTTGAAGAACTCGAGGTCGAGAGGCCGGAAATATATTACGGGGAACTGACCGGAGGCTATGTGGTGGCTAATTCGAGCGAAAGGGAGTTCGATTACCCGCAGGGCGACAAGAACATCTATGTTCATTACAAGGGCAAAGGCGGCGTAAAGATAAGAGGGCTCTGGGACAAGTTCCTTCTGGGCTGGAGGTTCGGAGGGACCCGGTTCTTTCTTTCCTCCTATCCCGAAAAAGGCTCAAGGCTCATGTTCCACCGCAATATACGGGAAAGAGCGGAGACCCTTGCCCCCTTTTTGTACTTCGACAAGGACCCTTACATAGTACTTTCTGAGGGTAAACTCTACTGGGTGCTCGACGCTTACACCGCTTCACGGTCCTTCCCTTACAGCGAACCGTTCTTCGATCCCTCCCGCGCCGGGTTCCCGGGCATGTATGGAGGCGGACGCGCCGGGAAAAACAACAGGGGCTTTAACGGGGTCAATTACCTGAGAAATTCGGTGAAACTTGTAATAGATGCCTATAACGGGAGCGTGGAGCTTTATATTTACGACGAGGAAGATCCCATAATCAAGGTCTGGGACAGGATATTCCCCGGACTTCTTAAGAAGAAAAGAGTGATGCCGGCGGCTTTACGGAAGCATGTAAGGTACCCGGCCGGTATGCTGCTTACCCAGGGAATGGTTTACGCGAAATACCACATGACCGATCCGGAGGTCTTTTACAACCAGGAAGACCTCTGGGTCAGGGCGACCGAGAAATACTACAATAAAGTCCAGGAAGTGGAGCCATATTATATTATGTGGAAACCCCCGGGATCGGCAGAGGTGGAATTCACCCTTATCCTTCCTTTCACGCCGAAGAACAAACAGGTGCTGATCGGATGGATCGCCGGCATGTGTGACGGCGAGAATTACGGAAGGTTCCTGGCGTATAAGTTCCCGAAGGAAAAAAGAGTGCTCGGGACCCAGCAGGTGGAGACCAAGATAGACCAGGACCGGAACCTTTCGGCGAAACTCACGCTCTGGGACCAGAGGGGCTCCAGCGTTATCAGGGGAAATGTCCTGGCCATTCCCATAGAGAAAAAGATACTTTATGTCGAGCCTATTTACCTGCAGGCCGAGACCGCGGCCTATCCGGAACTTCGCCTGGTGGTTCTGATGCAGAACGACCAACTCAGCTACGGAAGGTCTTTCGGTGAAGCGCTCAGGGGCTTGATCGGAAAAGAAAAACCCGCCCCATCTGAGGAAAAGGAAGAACGATACAGGCCTTCCGAAGCGGATATAGATAAGACAGCGCGGAAAGCGGACCGGGCTTTCAGCGATTACCTGGCGGCGATGGGGCGGGAGGACTTTTCCGCCTCCGCCGAAGCCCTGAAAAAGCTCCGAAAGGCCCTTGAGGAAATGACGGGCAGGACCCGGTCCGGAAAGTGAGAGGTATCCGGCATTTGAGGGAGAGCGTCGTGTTCCCCCTGGACGACGGACACTCTGAAAAGGAGGGAACATGAAACAGGTCGAAATTTACAGCAGCGGGAGCTGCCCGCACTGCAGGAAACTCAAAAAGCTGCTTGAAGATAACAATGTGGAATTCGTCGAACACGATGTCGCGAGCGGTCCCGAAAAAGTTGAGCTTTTGAGGAAAAAGACCGGCAGGACCGCCGTTCCTGTGATCGATGTGGCCGGTGTTGTCGTTATCGGCTACGACGAGAAAAAAGTAAAAAAACTTTTAGGGATACCGGTTTGAAGACCGTATTAACGAAAGGGCGCGGGAATCCGCGGCCCTGAAGTAATATTCCGGAACTGGTACCGTTCAAGGAGGACAACATGAAAAAGAAAAGAAAAAAGAGATCGCCCGAGGAAATAGCCGCCGAAGAACTTCACGAATCCCCCGAAAAAAGGCCCGGCAGGCTCGAAGAGAGACAAATAAACGAACCCGAGGACGAAGAAAAGGAGGAAGCTGAAGAAGGCAGAGAAGACGAGGTGTTTCAGCAGAAAGGGTACCTGCCGGGGGACGACCCCTCGGACTGGTTCACCGACAAGAACATCGAGATAGAGGAGAAAAAAAGAAGATCGGTGGAAAAAAAGCGTAAACGCTGATATTATATAAAGAAAGAAAGCTTATTATGCGTAGATCACTGCAATACAGAAATTTCATACCCGAGTTCGACTCTTCTTCATCCATGCTCTTTTCCCTGGGCAATTACCTTTTCGGGAGAGAGGAGGCCGTTGGTTTGCCTCCCAAGCTGCCGCGGCTGCTCGGGGATATCATCAACATGACACCCGTAGCCCTGCGTAAATCGGGCTACAGGATAGGCGGTATCAAGGAAGCCGTCGGCATGCGCGCCCTTAAGAACATACGGGACAAGGATATCTCCAACTGGATAATAGACGCCTATCCCCGGCGTAAATATCCAGCGATAGTAATAGGATCCTCCAACGGCGCGCTGACGCATCTGTGCTGCATGCTGGGTGTGCCGTGGATACCTCAGACCGTGCTCGTCGCGGTAAGGCGTCTCATGGACCCGGACGAACTGAAAAAAGACGCTGCCTGGGGGCAAAAAGCCGCGGCCGTGCTCAAAGAAAGCCTTCCGGATTTTCGCCTGCATCAGATGCACGATCCCATACAGGACAGGATCATGATAACCAATATGGGATATTTCAGGATCAAGAGGCTCAGGCTCGGGGAAATACTTGAAAATTACATAAAAGAGACCCTGATGCCGGGAGGCACTATCTTTATTTCGGACTGTGATTACAAATGGCCCTGTAAAAAAATTGACGGCAAGCATTATTTCCAGACCGGAGGGTTCGGCGATGTAAGCGGAGAGGAATACGCGGAGGGGAGCGAAAGAATAGAGAAATTCCTCGCCAGGGAAGGCTCTAAAAGGAAAAAATGGGATGTGCCCGGGCCGCTCGAGGATGTTCCCGAGGGAGAATGGGGGTACGCGCCGGAGCTGGAAGATGATATTAAGAAGCTGGCCCTCAAGAACAACTTCAAAGTGCGAAGGATAAAATACCCGGACCCGACCTCGTTAAGCCCGGCAGCGGCTGAGATGACAAGAAAATGGTATGAAATGAACGGTATAGAAGATACCGGAAGGTATCTCATAGAATGTTTCGCTTTGATCGAACCCCTTCAGGCCGCGAGGACCGGGTCTGTCCCTTACTGGATGGCGTTCAATACAAAGACCTCTTTCGGGGAAATGCAAAAGTACATGGACGGAGTAAAAGAGCTAAGAGAGCTTTATGTGATGATCATGTCCAACGCCGTGGAAGGCGTTGGCTTCGTGCCGCTTTCCGCCTGGAAGGACCTCATGAAGAAAGCCGAAAAAAGAGGCGCCTTTATAGGTATCGGAGGGAAACAATATCCGTTCGACCTCGGCTCTTTCATCAAGTATTACAAGGACCTCAAGAAAAAGATAACAGACAGGTATTTTCTCCCCCACAGCCTTACCCTGGACGAGTTTACCGGGCTTTTCAAGAAAATGTCCGAAAAACACGATGTTGAGCTTAAAAGGGTCTATTTAAAATAAAAGAAGGCGGAAAAAAGTGGAAACTTCGGGAAAAGGGAAAAAGGTATGGGCCGCCGTGGCTCTTTCCCTCGTTCCCGGGCTGTCCCTGCTCTATATCGGAAGGTGGAAAAAGACGATAGCGCTTTTCGTGATAGACGCGGGGATAATCCTGACCCTCGTCCTTTCATCTTCCTATCTCGCTAAGCTGATAGCCCTGAACATCTATTTTTTTACCGCGCTCGCCCCCCTGATCGAAAGCTACCAGGTGGCCAGATACGGCAGGAATACGATCGACTCCGATTCCCGATGGTATGTCGCGGTCCTTTTGCTGACCACCGGGTTCAACGCCCTTCCTCTCCTGTGGCAAAGCGGGGCCTTTTCGCGGCGAGCAAAGATCGCCTGGTCTGTAGCGGTCCCCGTACTCGCCGGCTTGTTCGTGCTGTTCCTCGCGCGCTACTGGAACGAAGCCGAGGCGCTTCTCCGGACGGTATTGAATGGTTAGCGTCAAGTGAGCGCATAGCGTACAGCGTATAGGCTGAAGAGACCGCATATTCAAGGCAGAATTTACAAGATGCAGTAGAGCAGATATGGCCGTACCGGGTACCGGGTACTGTGCACCGCGAGTACGCATAGAGCATAGGGCTAAGGGCAAAGGGAGTAAGATTTAGATTGAGATCTAGATTCAGCAAGCCTTTGGCTTGTAAAGATCTTTCTCAATCTCAATCTGAATCTTAATCTCAATCTATTCCCGTTTTAGCTCTGACACCTGAAAGCAGCTATGCCTCTAGCCCGCCGAAGGCCGACAGCAAATACATATCTTTTATCCCTCATCCTTCATTCTTTTTCTCTACCTATACCTCTACCTGTACCTCAACGAAGCTTCTATCCCCGCTCCCCGGATGCCGACAAACTCTCCGCTTTACCACTGTCGTCCGCATAAACTTCCGCCTCGGGTTACGAGTCAGCGGAACAACAAATTTAGGGGGGTTTGGGGGACATAACTCCCCCGGGTTGTTTTTTATTGAGGCGAAAGGCCTCTTACGAGTCCGTTAAAGGTGGTCCGCCGCGAGTTTCCGAACGAGC
>WJMG01000067.1 GCA_014728075.1 Candidatus Omnitrophota bacterium
ACCGTATCGCATCTTTCGCAGGCGCCCTCGACGACCTGCTCGTTGGCGAGCACGGTGTTACAAGACGAGCACCAGTTTACCGAGGCTTTTTTTCTGTAAGCGAGCCCCTTCTCGTAAAGTTTAAGGAATATCCACTGGGTCCACCTGTAGTAATCAGGCAGACAGGAAGTGACTTCCCTGTCCCAGTCGTATTCGACTCCCCACGAGTCGAGCTGTTCTTTCATCTTCCTGATGTTACCAAGCGTGGATTCCCTGGGATGTATCCCGTTCTTTATGGCGGCGTTCTCGGCGGGAAGTCCGAAAGCGTCCCATCCCATCGGGGTTAGGACATTATATCCCCTCATCATCTTATACCTGGCGACCACATCTCCGATGATGTAGTTGCGGCCGTGGCCCACATGCAGAGCCGCCGAAGGGTAAGGGAACATCATTAGGCAATAGTACTTGTTCCCGGTATCCTTTATGTCAACCTTGAAGAGTCCCTCTTTTCTCCATTTTTCCTGCCATTTTTCCTCTATCTCGGTGAATTTGTAGTGTTCCATGTTGTACCTTTCGTATTATTTCTAGGGACTAGGTTACAGGGTTTAGGGTATAAACTAACCCCTGCCCCCTATTCCCTATGCCCTAAATAGATATATCCCAAAAACTTGTAAAGCAATTTCGCCGCCAGGACCTCCGGGGCCCTGAACCCCTCGATAGGACAGAGTTCGACTATGTCGAAACCTACCACTTCCCGGGAACGGGCCACCTCCCTGAGAAGGCCGAGTACCGTATACCAGTCAAGGCCTCCGGGCTGGGGGGTGCCTGTAGCCGGCATTATCGAAGGGTCAAGAACATCAAGGTCTATTGTAACATAAACCTTGTCCGAAAGCCCGCCGCAAACCTCCCGAAACCATTCTTTACTTCCCGCGATATCATGAGCGAAAAATATCCGTCCTCCCTTCTTCACTTTCTCCTCCCCGGACATGCTCCTCACTCCCACCTGTATACACGGCGAGTGTTCCCCGGCCCTCGCCATCACGCACGCGTGGCTAAATGGGGTTCCTTCGTATTCGTCCCTTAGGTCGGCGTGGGCGTCCAGCTGAAGTATCGAGATGCCTCCGTAAAACGAATCGTGCGCTTTCATAGCTCCCACGCTCACGGAATGTTCCCCCCCCACGGTAACGACGAATTTACCGGAAGAAAGAAGCGAAGAGACCCTTTTCTCAACTTCTTTTACCATTTTTCCCGGTTCTTCCTCTTTCCCGGCGGGTTCCGCCACGAAGATGCCTCTCGAGGAAACATCGCTTTGTGTCTCGATATCGTATGTCTCAAGGGAATCGAACGCCTCTAAAAGACAAAAGGGGCCTTTATCGGCCCCTTTTGTCCAAGTACTCGTTCTATCGTATGGAACGGGAAGTACGGCTATCTTCGCCTTTTCCTCCCGGGTAAAAAACTCGTCACAGTAAGATCTCCGCCTGCCGTGCTGCATGAAAATCTCCGGTATTTTATATAGCGGCGGCCTTCTCGGGTGATCCGTATCTTACGAAATCTTTCCCCCTGTTCACTATGTGTTTGTCGTAATCCTCCGACTCGAAAGCGTCTATTATGTAATCCGCGGCTTTCTCTACATCGAAGTCCTTACAGGAAAAAACATCGACGAAAACATAGTCTTTTTCCTGAAAAGTATGTATCGATATATGGCTCTCCGCTATTATGACCGTGCCGGTTATGCCTTTGTCCTCGGGCACAAGGCCCGAATACGGGAACACATAAGGCTGTGTGATCTTAGTCATTCCTATGGCCTGTGGAAGCTCGTATAAGATCTTGAAGATGTGGCCGTAGTCACCGAGCTTCTCTCTGGCGCATTTTCTCAGGTCCAGCATCAGGTGCGGACCGAAATTCTCACTCCTCGCTTCCATAATACTGTTACCTCCATTTTTGATGGTTTTTTTCTACAGAGGGTTCAAAAAAAAACAGAGAAAAAACCCCCTCTGCGGTATCCGTCCGAATACCTTATCCGGCGGAAAACCATTTGCAGGAATTAGAGTATATTTTCATAAAGGCGATTTGTCAACAAAAAAATAAGCTTAATATCCCGTCTCTCCGGACCATGAGTTGAAACGCCTGTAATACCCTGTAGAAGAATGAGTTATGTTCTTTAGTCATTTGCCGGCAAAAAGTGATATTTTCGTTTTTCTGCTAAGTTTTTTCACTTCTTTCTCTCTTCTGAAAGCTTCACTTTTAGATAAGAATTCCTCCTTATATACCAGTTTAACCGGACCGCGGCCCCTTGTATATTTACTTCCTTTTCCGTCCGCTTTATTATGCTCTTTTATCCGGCGCGCTATATCCGTAGTAACGCCCGTATAAAATGTACCATCGGAACATTGGATCATATAAAGGTGCCATTTCGACATAGCGATACGGGGCCCCCTGCCCGGTAAAAGAACAGGCCGGCCATACGGCCGGCCTGTCGAAATATGCCCTGTTCGATCAAAGGACCCGGCTATACGCCGGGCCCTTTATGAATTGGTGGAGCTGAGGGGGCTCGAACCCCTGACCTCATGCATGCCATGCACGCGCTCTCCCAGCTGAGCTACAGCCCCTGAAACTCATGGGAATAACTATATCATCCAACAACAGGTGTGTCAACGATTTTAAGCCTGCGTTACGCCGCGCCTTAAGAAAATCGGAATAATAAAACAGCGCTCATTTTCCGTTTTACCCGAATGCCCGGTGCCGGAGACGGATCTGCTTCGTCCTCTATCAAAAAACCAACCGGCAGGACTTCGCAGTACCTGCCGACAATGTTCTATTCTACTTTCACCAAGTTCCGCGAAACCGCGCACTGAAACAGCACGGTGAAGCGGAATGGTGCCGGAGGTGGGAGTCGAACCCACACGGAGTTGCCTCCACTGGATTTTGAGTCCAGCGCGTCTGCCAATTCCACCACTCCGGCAAAGACCACTTCGAATAATTTTATTATCACCCACCCGATTAGTCAAGGGATAAAGCGGTCATTCCACGCACATCCCCGGGTCTCGTAATGGCGCTTCTGCAGATCACCGGTTTTACCTATCCGGGATAGATACCTATCCGGGACCGGTATCTATCCCGGATAGGTACCGGTCCCGGACAGGAAGTTCGCCTGGACCCTTGATCCTCGAGCCTCGCGCCCGCCGAAGACCGACAGCTGACATCCGGTCCCCGCTACCCGATCCCTGTTCCCCGATCAAAGGATCTGAATACGCTACTTCACGAATTCTATCAGGGACGGGTCGTAGTCCGCGACATTTTCGTAACCGAGAAGGTTGAGAAGTGTTCCCGCCACATTTGAAAGGCCCCGCTTTTCCAGGTCCGCCATCCTGTATTCCCCTTTATATCCCGGGTCGTATATAGCGAAAGGTACGGGGTTGAGAGTATGCGCCGTTATACCGAGTTCGTCCGAATTTCCGTGGTCGGCCGTGATAACCGCGATACCGCCAAGCTCCTTCACCTTTTCCAGCAGGCGCTCAACACAGGAATCCACCGTTTCCACGGCCTCGATAACAGCGGTTTTCACCGCCGTGTGGCCGACCATGTCGCCGTTGGCGAAATTAAGCCTGCCGAAACGGTAGCCGCCGCTGCCGAGAAGGTCTATCACCTTTTCGGTTATCTCGGGGGCTTTCATCCCGGGCGCCCTGTCGAACTGTATCTTGTCCGAAGGTATCTCGATGTAATCCTCGAGTTCAGGGCATATATATCCTGATTTGTTCCCGTTCCAGAAATAAGTCACATGTCCGAATTTCTGGGTCTCGGAAATAGCGAACATCTTCAGCTTCTCGCCGCAGAGATATTCACAGACGGTCCTGCCTATCTCGGGAGGGTTGACGAGAAAATGAGAAGGGATGTGCAGGTCCCCGTCGTATTCCATCATACCCGCGTAAAGCACATCCGGCACGCGTTTCCTGTCGAACTCCGAAAAATCGGCCTCGTCGAACGCCCGGGATATCTCTATCGCCCTGTCCCCCCTGAAATTAAAAAATACCACGGAATCCCCGTCCTCTATCGTACCCACGGGATCCCCGTCCGCGGCCACGACGAACGGTTCCATATACTGGTCCGTCATCGAAGGGTCCTCTTCGTAAAAAGTCTCTACCGCTTCGCGCGCTGAGGAAAATTGCCTGGCTTCGCCCAGCACATGCGCTTTCCAACCTCTTTCCACCACGCTCCAGTCGGCGTTATAGCGGTCCATCGTCGTTACCATGCGCCCGCCCCCCGAAGCTATCCTGTAATCGTAACCTTTTTCGGAATTGATATCCGAAAGGACCTTTTCGGTCCGATCGATGTAAGTAAGCGCGGACCTTTCCCCCACATCCCTGCCGTCCAGAAGAATATGGACTCTGACCTTTTCCACGCCTTCGCGGGCCAGTTCTTTTACCATGGCGTAAAGCTGGCTTACATTGGAGTGCACATTGCCGTCCGAATGAAGCCCTATGAAGTGGAAAGTCCTGCCGGCGGACTTTACTCTTTTAACCAGCTCCTTCCATACCTCCGTGGAAAAGATACTTCCCTCCTCTATCGAAAGGTTGACCAGTTTTGCCCCCTGGGCGAAGACCCTTCCCGCGCCCAGCGCGTTATGGCCGACTTCGCTGTTTCCCATGTCCTCGTCGGTAGGCAGGCCGACCGCCGTCCCGTGAGCCTGAAGGGTCGTGAAAAGCTCGCTATTGAAAAGTCCGTCAAGGCAGGGGGTCTTCGCCTCGAAAACACCGTCGTTCGAATCGTGTTTGCCTATTCCTATACCGTCCATTATCACGAGAAGAAGAGGCCCTTTCCTGGGCGTAAAACCCTCCAGTTTCTTTAGTTTCAGTTCCATTGTGTTCCTTTCGTTGCCTGTTTAGCCTGATACGCTTGCAAACCACAAGCTGCAAAATGTTTAAGTAAAAAGTAAAAGGGCAAAAGTAAAAAGGTAAGGTAGTTCCTGGAATAGATCCTAGAAATTTCCTTTATTTTTTCCTTTTAACTTGTTCCTTTTTCCTTAACTTTTATTTTTCACTTGTCTATGTCCTTATCGCCATCACCGTTATATCATCGTGCTGTTTGGCTTTTCCCGCGAATTCAGCCACCGCCTGATGTATCGTTTCTACGGCTTCCTTGGGAGTATACCCCTTCAGTTTCTTTCCCAGTTCCACCAGCCTCTCCTGTCCGAACATTTCCTCCTCCGGGTTCATCGCCTCGGTAACTCCGTCGGTATAAAGAATAAAAAGAGTACCCGGTTCAAAAGAATATTCGTCCTGGCCGTAGTCACCGTCCATCAGCCCTAGAGGTATCCCCTCCTCGACATCCAGAAGGAGGACCTCTCCATCGGGCCTTATGACCATTGTAGGAAGGTGGCCTCCGCTCGAATACTGGACCTTTCCCTCAACGGAATCGAATATAAGATACGCCAGGGTCACGAACAGGTTGCTCCGGGATTCCGCGGCCAGCCTCCGGTTCAGAAGTTTCATGGTCCCGGAAGTAGACCCCTCATCGGCCACGGCCTTGAATATGCTTACGGCTTTGGCCATGAACAGGGCCGCGGGAACGCCTTTACCCGAAACATCCCCGAGCATAACGGCGAGTTTGCCGTCCCCGAGATCAAGAACATCGTAAAGGTCCCCTCCCACCTGAAGCGCTGTGATCATCCTTACATCCACCTCAAAGCCTCCTATCCCGGGCATTTCAACAGGAAGGAAACTCTGCTGTATATCCCTGGCTATGTTCAGCTCTTTCTCCAGGATCTCTCTCTTCTTGATCTCGTTGATATATTTCACGAAAGTGACCACTACATATACGACCGCCATAGCAACGAGCGGGTAGAAAAGGTCCACCCATATGCCGAAAGGCCAGAACATGACCAGGGAAAAAACGAAATAAAGCAGCATGGACACGGCCAGAGCAAGGGCCGCGATCCTTTTACGCCCTAAATATGTTATTACGGCGGTGACAACGGCCAGCAAAACGACTATAAGAAGGTTCCACCACCGGCCGAGCCGGACCAGGAACTTACCGTTAACAACGCTGTTATAAAGGCTGGTGTGCACCCCTATACCCGGGTAAAGCGGTTCCATGGGAGAAGGATGAGCGTCAGGTGAGGCCGTCGCCGTGAGACCTATGAAGCATACGGCCCCCTTCATCTCTTTCAGGTCCAGAATAGGCTCCTGACCGGTGACATCGGCGAGATAGGACTGGAGGATATCCACATAGGAATAATGCCTGAAGGCCTTGCCCCACACATCGGGATAATTAACGAGCATCGAGGAATCGTCCTCAATAGGAATAACGAACTTGTTGTTGGCAACGATACGCTTCCCCGGCTCTATCTCCACCTGGTCCCACCTGTATCCCAGCTCGTTAAGGGCCACGAGAAAGGTCATGTGGGGATAATACTCTCCGCCGTATTCTATGAAAGGCGGTATTTTCCTGACCTTTCCGTCCACATCGGGTTTCACATTAATGAACCCCACATCCTTAGCCGCAACCTTCAATTCATCTATGAGAGGAGCCGCGTACCCGGTAGCCCGGATCATCCGGGGGTCGGGATGATCCCGGTCGAGCTCGAAGATATAAGGCATGTATACATTGCCCGCTTCTTTCGCCGATACGGCAAGTTCGTCGTCGCCTTCTTTGTGTTCGCTGAAGAATATGTCAAAAACTATTACTTTCGCGCCGGAAGCCTTGAGAGCGTTTACAAGCAGGCTGTGGTAGCTTCTGGGGAAAGGCCATTTCCCTATCTTTTCTATGGAATCGTCCCCGACCTCGACGATAACTATATCGTCCTCGGTCTTTAGCGGGGGCCTAACGGAATACCTGAAGTCGAGCGTACTGTATTCGAACTCGTCGAACACGCGCGCGTAGGAAAAATACAGGAAAAGCAGGACGATAAACGCCGCCAGAGAATAATATGCCAGCCGTATCTTGTCTAGCTTTTTCTTCATCAGAAGCTGTAGAATACTCCCCCCGTTAAAGTACTGCCCGAGTATTTCTGGAAGGGGTCGTTGGAAGTGTTCTCTACATACGAATAAGTCAGGCCCAGGGTCAAACTGGAGGTGAGGTCGTAATAAAGCGAAGCCGTGGTTATATAGGTGTTGTCCCGAACTTTTTCGGACACATCTTCGGTATTGCGGCGGTCCTTATACCAGGTGTGCCTGTATATGAAACTGAGATCGGTATAGAATTTATCGGTAAAGAAATACATTATCGACGGCCTGACGCGGTACAGCCGGTAATCGTAATAATCCTGGTAGGCGTCGTTGGAATCGTTCACGGATATCTCGTTGCTGAGGCGGGCAAAGAACCTCTTACCGTAAAGGCCCAGGGTGTATTTTATCCTGTACTTGTCATCGGCCCTGTCCAGCCTGTCCCTCGCGCCGGTGGTCAGCGATATTTTCCTGTCGGGATACCACCTCTTAAGGTATTCGGCCCCGAACTCGTGATAAAAGTCCCTGAGAAGATAATGCCTGAGATAGGAAGTAAGGACCAGCCCGTTATAAGAACTTTCCTTCTGGTTCGGATATGAAAAATAGTCGTACACGACCCGGTTCTTCCAGACAACATCCGGGGTCAGGGCCCAGTCGAAGCCAAGGTACGGCGCGACATCGGCGAGGTTGTTGACATTGTACTTGTAATAGATGATATTGAAAGTATCTACCCCGGCTCGTCCATAGAAAGCCTCGGAGAATTCGTAGCTTATCTCCCCGTTCGCGGAAAGCTGGAGAAAACCGTCCTCGAGCCGCTGGGGGTCCAGTTCCACATTGTTATCATATCCCTGCTGTATGTCCACAAAACCGTCAAAACTGAACCTGTCAAGAACCGTTCCCTGTTCCTCGAGGACGACCTGCTGTATGTACTCCGGGCCCTGGCTGGTCGTGGCCGAAGGGTACATATCACTTATATCCTGGTCCACGGCCGAAGAAACGGGTGTTCCGCACAACAGAAAGACAAGCGCGCAAAACACTGAAAACAGTGTCCTCAGCTTAGTTTTCGCATCTTTGCCTCCCGGGAACATCATTCCGCTATCACCCTTATCCTTTCCTCTTCTATTATTGTCTCCTCGGTTCCCTCGTCCCTCTGCAGCATCCTTTTGATGGACTCTCTCCTTTTAAAATCCCTTTTATCCCTGGCCCCGGACCTTTTGAGGTCAGCGGGCCGCGAGGGTCTCGAATAAAGCCTTCTTTCCTTCCGGATAACGGGACTTTTTTCTATACGGCCCCTTAAAAGAGCCTCGGGTCCGGCCTTTCGGGTATCCCTGATCGCCTTACGGACCGGCTCTCTTTCACGGAGAGCGGCGGCTTTCCGCGGACCTGTATCTCCGGAGCGGCGCGGGGATAAGGGTTTTCCGGCAAACCCTCTGATCTTTTGAAGCTTCTTTTCCGGGATCTTCCTCATCTTCCCGGGCCTTCCGTGCAGTTCTATCCTGCGCTCGAACCCTTTGTCCACCCAATGGGCCTTCTCCATGGGAGAACCGTTTTTATTTATGCCTCTAACGAAAACCCTGCCGTCAATAACCGATACTTCGGTGACTTTACCGTCAGTAAAGGTATTCCACCCCGTACCTCTCGCTCCGCAGCTCGCGCAAGGGGTCTTCACCCTGAAGCTCTTGCCCTTATCGAGGTTTTCAAGCATGGCGAAGACCTCACCGGAGACCAGTTTTATCCTGTCCCCGCCCTCAAGGAGCATTACCACTTCACTGTCCTCCCTTACGGTCACGATATTCCCTTCGCTCCTGTCGAAAGCTATGGATACGAACGCTCCGTTAGAAGTGGTTATCCTGGCTCCCTTTTCCAGCTCCAGTCCGGTAACGCATTCGACCGGCGCGCTCCCGCCCGGAAGCAGCACTTCGGACCTTCCTCCGCAGTCAACGACCCTGACCGATGCCGACGCAGCGGCCGGCGCCAGAACACACATGGAAAACACGGCTATATTAAGGAGTATCTTCATGGGATCTCGAGAAAGGCATATCAATGCACTACTTTGAACTTTTTATGGCTTCCGCCGGAAGGCCCGGCTTCGTCCTCTTTGTCCCTGAGGGATTCCAGGCGTTTTTCGTCTCTCCTGTAAAGTATTCCTTCCCGGTGCCTTTCCAGTTTCCTGGCCTTATCAGCGGACTCGGACAGCTTGGGCCCGGGAAGCAGGCCCGCCTGTGTTTTGAGCTCCCGGAGCTCCCCTACCGGAACGGGTACCATCTCGCCCGGATCGCCGTACCTTAATATGGTCCTCTGATACCCTTCCTTTATGTCGACCTCGGTCTCGGAGATGGTCCCGTCCCTGTTAACGCCTCTCATAAAAACGGTACCGTCGAAAACCGAGGCCTTCGTCACCCCCTGTGAAGCGCGGGTGTTCCATCCGGTTCCCCGGGCGCCACAGACCGCGTCAGGGGTCCTTACCCTGAAGGTCTTTCCCTTGGGCAGGTTACGCAGTACCGTCAAAAGCCCGCCTTCGACAAGCTCGATATTACCGGATTCGTTCATCCTTATGAACACTCTGCTGTTCTCGCTTATCCTGACGGTATTCTCTTCCATGCGGTCGAAAGCAAGCTCGGCGAAAGATTCCTCGCCGGTAGCCACGGATGTGCCCGACTTAAGCTCCTGCCCCGGCTCACAAGGGAAACTTCCACCGTCTCCCGGTAAAGTTACCGTAACTTCCCCTGCACAGGAAACGACCGTGACCGAATCCTCCGCCTCCGCGTTACCGGCCTGAAGGACAAGGGCAGGAAGCAGAAGGAACAATGTCAAAACCGCGCTTTTGGGCATGTTCAACTATTCCTCCCCCTTAAAAAGAAGCTTCCACGGATGTTTCTTTATATCCGCGCTGAACTCCTCGAAATTCCGGGTTGTCCCTTCCAGGTTATTGACGATATTATCGAACCCCTGTTTGTTATCCCCGACAATAGCTTTGACATCAGCGAGTATGCCGTTGAGGCTGTCCGCTATCTTGTCGGCTTTTTTCATCAGTATACGCATCTGGACCGGGTCCTCGCTGGCGACTACTCCTCCTTTTTCCAGGAATTCCGCCGAGGTCCCGGGAGTAAGGCCGACATAAGCGTCACCCACGAAACCGGCCGTTCCTATGTAGGCTATCGCGTCCTTCCTTACCTTCGCGTCACCCGTTAACTCGAGTACGCACTCGACTTTCGTGTCGTCCCCGTATATGAACTTTATCCCGGTAACACGCCCGACTTCTATGCCGGACAACTTTACTATAGCGTCGGGCTTGAGATCGCCGGCGTAACCGAAATAGGTTTTCAGTTCGTATGTGGTCGTATCGAAATCAGCCGTCTTCAAAAAGAACAACACGGCTATCGCTATCGCCACTATTATAACGATACCAGCTTTCATCTCATTGGCCATTCTCATTGTTTCTCTCCTTTTAGTTCATCCCCTTCGGGGAAGGAAAATATGTTATTTCTATGTGGTCTCCGCTCAAACCCGTCGCGGAGATGACATCTTCCTCTATCTACTGTGTCAAAGTCTCGAGATAATCGTCCTTCTGCTGGAAAAATTTTATGGGACCGTCGAAATTCCCGTTTATGAACTGCTGCACCATCTCGTTCGGGGAATTTTTTATCTCATCGACGGTGCCGACTTCCAGCACTTTGCCTTCGTACAACATGGCTATCCTGTCGGCTATCGCCATTACGCTCTTCATATCGTGAGTGACCACGACGCTGGTGACATTGAGTTTCTGCGACAGGTCTATTATAAGCTTGTCGATCACGGCGGCCACTATGGGGTCGAGCCCGGCCGTCGGTTCGTCGTAAAAGATTATCTGGGGGTCCATAGCTATGGCCCTGGCCAGACCGACCCTTTTTTTCATCCCGCCCGATATCTCGCTGGGAAGAAGGTCTTCGAATCCCCTGAGGCCGACCAGCTCGAGTTTCATCTTCACCATTATATCTATGATGCTCGGTTCTATTTTAGTATGCTCCACAAGGGGCAGGCTGACATTCTCGGCGACCGTCATCGAGTCGAAAAGAGCGGAGGACTGGAAAGACATGCCTATCTTTTTACGGACCTCGTCGAGGTCCGCGCCGTATTTTTCCGTTATATCCTGCCCGAGAAGGAAAACGCTTCCGGAAGTGGGCTTCAGATTTCCTATCATGTGCCTGAGAAGCGTGCTTTTCCCGCAACCCGAACCGCCCATTATGACAAATGTCTCGCCTTTACGGATCTTGAGGCTCACTCCGTTGAGGACCGCGCGGTCCCCGAACTTCTTCACCAGGTCCTTAACTTCTACAACGGTTTCTCTCTGCTCCATGGCTTCTCGCATTATTTGTCCTTCAAGGCATCTCTCCTCCCGTCACACATTGGAGAAAAAGAAGATACCCGTTATCACGCAGTCAAAAAGAACTATAAGAATGAAGCTCAGCACGACGCTGAGCGTGGTCGCTTTACCGACCCCTTCCGCGCCTCCCCTGGTATCCAGGCCCACATAGCACGATATCATGGATATAACAACACCGAAAACGAGGCTCTTGATCAGGCCTGTCCATATGTCCTTGAAGGTCAAAAGGTCGAAAGAAAAAGAAATGTAACGGTACATGTTGATCTTCAGGTTGAAAACACCTACCAGGAAACCTCCGGCTATTCCGATAAGATCGCTCATTAGCGTAAGACACGGCATCATTATAACAAGCGCCAGGAAGCGCGGGACTACGAGAAAACGCACGGGGTCGAGGGCCAGGGTCTCAAGCGCCTCTATCTGTTCGGAAACCTTCATGGTCCCGAGCTCCGCGGTTATGGCCGAACCGACCCGGCCCGCTATCACCAGGGCGGTGAAGACAGGACCCAGCTCCCTCGCCATGCTTATGGCGACCATGGGCGCCACATAGATGACCGCCCCCAGCTCTTTGAGCTGGTAGGCGCTCTGCATGGCTATTACTATACCCGTAAAAAGAGAAATAAAGAAAACGATGACCACGGACTGGACCCCGGCAAACACCATCTGCTGAAAAACGGTCCTTACATTGACCGGTTTTTTCCTGAACGGGCCGGTCACTATCCAGGACAGCGTGTTGAAAAGGAGCGAAAGCACTCCGTTTGTATGAGCTCCCAGGGTCAAGGCGCCGGAACCTATAGCCAGTATCGGATTTTTCATGGTCTTTTTCTCTCTTCTTTCTTAAAAGGTCTCAGCCCCTGAGCATCAGAAGGAGCTTACGGCTTCTTCCTCGTCGGCAACAATATCAAAAAGCTTATCGAGCTTGGTTATCTCGAAAAGCCCCTTTACTTTGTCGGAAAGGTTCGAAAGCTTCAGTTTTCCTCCGTAGGCCCGGAGGTTCTTCAGTATCTCGACCAGCGTTGCCAGCCCCGAGCTGTCCACATATCCGACATCCTTGAGGTTTATAACGACTTTTTCGTGCTTGTCCTTCATCGCGCCGTCAAAAGCCTTTTTCACCTCGGGTGAAGTATTTATGTCGATGTCGCCCGACATGTTATATACCGTCACCTCTCCTTTCTGTTCCACATTGATCTGCATATCTCCTCCACCGTATTTTCTATTGATGTTCTCCCGGCAAAGAACCGGGACCTTCACTTGACTTGATCGCCCTTTTCCCTGCCTTCCGGCCGTCAATCACGGACACGGGCCGGGCGGGAGCGTCAAAGATGCTTCCTGTCGAAGTATTTCGTCATTATCACTTTCCTGCCGCCGTTCTCGTACCTTATCTCGTCCATAAGATGGTTCATCAGATATACCCCGCGCCCGCCTTCCTTGAGCAGGTTCTCCTCGAGCGTAGGGTCAGGCACCACGGACGGGTCGAAGCCTTCTCCTTCGTCCTCTACGGAGATCACCACGGCGTTGTCTTCTATTTTTGTTTCCACTCTCACTGACTTGGACGGATCGTTCCGGTTGCCGTGGACCATGGCGTTACGGAGCGCTTCCTCAAAGCCCACATGTATGTCGAAGACTATGTCTTCGTGAACGCCCTTTGCCTTGAGATGCTCTATAAGTTCCCTGCTTACCTGCTTAAGCCTCCGGCTGTCGTTCTCTATAAGGACCTTCATTTTTTCACCCTTCCTTGAAAAAACCTATGCTCCGGTATTTACCGTACCGGTGCTCCAGCAGTTCCTCTTTTCCCAGCGGGGAAAGGGCGTCGATGTTCTCCAGTATGGTCCGCTTTATCTCCTTTGCGGTCCTTTCCGGGTTCCTGTGGGCCCCGCCGAGGGGTTCGGGTATTATACCGTCTATTATGCCGAGTTCCAAAAGTTCGGGGGCGGTCAATTTAAGGCTTTCGGCCGCCGATGGGGCTTTTGCCCTGTCTCTCCAGAGTATGGCCGCGCATCCCTCAGGGGATATCACCGAATAATAAGCGTTCTCCAGGACATACACCTTGTCGCCGACACCGATCCCCAGGGCGCCGCCCGAACCGCCTTCACCGATAACAAAACATATTATGGGGACCGGAAGACCTGCCATTTCCCGCAGGTTATAGGCTATAGCTTCGGCCTGACCTCTCTCCTCGGCCTGTATACCGGGATAAGCCCCGGGAGTATCTATGAAAGTCACCACCGGCAGCCCGAACTTACCGGCCAGGTCCATGACCCGCATGGCTTTTCTGTATCCTTCGGGATGGGCGCAGCCGAAATTCCTTTCGAGGTTCTCGTTCATGTCCCGGCCCTTCTGGTGGCCCATTATCACCATCCTGCGGCCTTCCACGGTAGCCAGGCCGGTTATGAGCGCCTTGTCGTCGGCGAAATGCCTGTCGCCGTGTATCTCCGTAAAATCCTCGGTTATCATTCCTATGTAATCGAGGGTATACGGCCTTTCCGGGTGCCTCGAAAGCTGGACCTTCTGCCATGAAGTAAGATTACTGAAGGTCTCTTTCCTTAGTTTCTCCAGCCTGTCGCTTAGCTTTTTTATCTCGTCGGAAAGGTCTATTTCTTCCTTGGAAGTGAATTTCTGGAGTTCCTCTATCTTGTTCTCCAGCTCGATTATCGGTTTTTCAAATTCCAGGACTATCCCCATGTGCCTCCAATACCTGTTACCGTTCAGTCGGTTATGCGGACTTCCGTACCTACCGTAACGATATCGTAAAGTTCAATAACATCGCTGTTATACATGCGCACGCACCCCGCGGTGACCTGCCCTCCTATAGTGCTCTCGTCATTGGTCCCGTGTATGCCGTAACCCGGCTCGTTTATAGCCATCCACCTGGCCCCCAGCTCGTAGTCCGGGTCGCCCGGCAGGACCACTTTGCCGTCGGGCCTGGTCCAGGGCGCGCCTATGACCTTATCTGTTATCCTGAATACGCCGACAGGCGTCGAATTGTCCTTCCCGGTTGATATAGTGTAGGTCTTTACGGCTTCCCCGTCCTTCTTGAGCACAAGCGTATTTTCGGATTTATCCACTAATATGGAAAATGTGCCGGCGTTTATCTTGAGCTTCTGGCCGACCCTTATTATATCGCTGTTAAGGCTGTTCATTTTCTTGATCAGCCCTACCGTTGTATCGTACCTTTTGGCTATAGCGTAAAGGCTGTCTCCGGGGCGTACGGTATAAACGAAGCTGTCCTCGGTCATTTCGGGCGACTGCATCACCTTCATGCTCAACTCTTCTATCCTGGCCTTTACTTTTTCGTGGTCAGATGTATCCGGGGCAGCGTCAAGAAAACGGGAATAATAATACTTCGCCCTTTCCGCGTCGCCTTTGGCCTCGTGGAAAGCAGCGAGTTTTTTGAGTGAATCGGCGGCGTAAGGAGAATCCGGGAACTGTTTCACTACAGCTACCAGAAGAGAAGATCCCTTTTCGCTATTGCCCTCTTCGATCAGCTCCTCCGCTTTCCGGTATACTATACCGGCCTTATCCTCTCTTGTCATCCCGGAAAGCCTTCTGGACGGGCCCGTAACGGCTATAACGGAGAACACGGTCACCAGTACCGCTATACCTCCGACTATCGCTAAGACCATCTTACGGTTCAAAATAACACCCCTGCGTCAGATATTGTAAAAAAGTAAGAAACCTACGGCCAGGCCGACTCCTATTCCGGCAAAGACCTGTACGGGCGTATGACCGATCAGTTCCTTCAGCCGGTCTTCCTGTATCTTTCCCCGGAAATAAATATCGTCCATTATCTTGTTGAGTATTTCAGCCTGCTGGCCGGTGGAACGCCTGACCCCCTGCGCGTCAAAAATAACGATTATAGCGAGCATAAGGGCAAGTACGAATATCGCGGAGCTTGCTCCCTCCTGCAGGCCTATGGCCGTAGCCAGCGCCGTAACACCCGCGGCGTGAGAACTGGGCATCCCCCCCGAGCCCACGAACCACTTGAAATTGAACCTTTTTTCGTAAATAAGCCCTATCACGACTTTTATGGTCTGGGCTATGAACCATCCCATGAAAGCGATGATAGCTACTTTATTATGAACGAAATACCAGAAAGCGGTATGTTCCTGCATGCGCTATGCTGCTCTATGCCTTTCTGCTCTTAAGTTTACGACACGAATAAATATATATATATTGTTACGATTATATTATAGCGTAATGGAAAAATCAACCAATACTATGGATACACATCAACTTGAACCGTTCAAATAACGCCTCCCGGCTATTCGGAGCAGAAAGCGGCGCGGTCCCGGCATCAGAACGGACGCTGGTTCCTTATAAGGGCGAAAGCCTCTTCCCGGGTCTTCTGGCTTGACCTGAACAGGCCTCTCACGGCGCTGGTGGTCGTTATTATCCCGGGTTTTTTTACCCCCCGCATGCTCATACAGAGGTGTTCCGCCTCGACCACCACCAGGACGCCCTTGGGGATGAGCTTTTTCATAAGGGTATCGGCTATTTCCGTCGTAAGCCTCTCCTGGACCTGGGGCCTACGCGAAAAGGTGTCAACAACTCTTGCTATCTTGCTGAGCCCGGTTATCCTGTCCCCATCGGGTATATAGGCCACATGGGCCTTTCCGATGAAAGGGACCAGATGATGCTCGCAGATGGAATACAGGGGAATATCCTTCAGGAGTATTATCTCGTCGTGCTCCTTCTCGAACAATACGGTAAGGTCTTCCCCGGGGTCCTTGTGAAGTCCTCCCGCTATTTCCCCGTACATTTCGGCTACCCGTCGGGGAGTGTCTTTAAGGCCGTCCCTTTCAGGGTCTTCCCCTATTGCCTCTAAAATTTCCCTGACAGCTTTTTGTATTTTTTCTTTATCGATCATTATCGCTCCTCCCGTTAACTGGCAGAACAGGTTTAGGCTCAGCGCGAAGTTCAGCAGCCCTTCGGGCTGTTCTATCATCAACTCCCATCCCGGAGCTAAACCCGGACCTATTTCCCTATGCAAAACCGTGAAAATATCCTGTCAAGCACACTGTCGTCCACTTCTTCTCCCGTAATAAGCCCGAGATGCATCACCGCTTCGTTAAGGTCGCTCGCGGCAAGTTCCCAGTTAAAAGGTCCTTTTTGTCCCTCTACCTGCCTGGCCAGGGCAGAAAGCGCTTTCCGCAGAAGGTCCCTGTGCCTGAGGCTTGTCACCAACACACCCTCAGGAAGGTCCGTATCCCCTTTAAAGAGAAGGCGCTTTACGGATGTCTCTATTTCATCCAGGCCTTCCCCTTTCAGCACGGACGCCTTTATAACGGGCCTGAAGAACTTATCGGCGGCGGCTTCGGTATCGAACGCGGCGGGAAGGTCCGACTTATTCGCCACTATCACCGTCTCTTTTGCTTTGACCGTATCGAAGATCTCTTCGTCCTTGCGGGAAAGCTCCCGGCTGCTGTCCAGCATGAAGATCACCACATCGGCGGCTTCAAGTTTTTCCTTTGACCTTTTTATCCCCTCCAGCTCCACTCTGTCGGTCGTTTCTATTATGCCCGCGGTATCGGTTATCCTCGCGCTGACGCCTCCGAGGTCAATGGTCTCCTCGATAACATCCCTTGTCGTCCCCGCTACGGGCGTGACGATGACCCTGTCGTGCCTCAGAAGAGCGTTCATCAGGCTTGACTTTCCCACATTCGGACGGCCACATATCACTATGTTAGCGCCTTCCCTCAGGATGATGCCTTTGTCGGCGGTGGAGAGAAGTTCCGAGATCTCCTCCGCTATACGGTTTATGCGGGAACCTATCTTTTCCGTTACAGGGAACTCAACATCTTCCTGGGAAAAATCAATAGAAAGCTCTATGGCCGAAACAATATCCAGAACGGCATCCCTTATCGCTACGACTTTAGCCGAAAATCCCCCCTTAAGCTGGTCCAGGGCGACACGGCAGGCCGCGTCGGTCGAGGAGCGGATGACATCGAGCACGGCCTCCGCCTGTGAAAGGTCCAGCCTGCCGTTGAGAAACGCTCTTTTCGTGAACTCTCCGGGCTCGGCGAGACGCGCCCCGGCCGAAAGGCACCTTTCCAGCACTTTTCTGACCGGTACTATCCCCCCGTGGCAGTTTATTTCAACGACATCCTCGGCGGTATAAGACCGCGGCGCCTTCATTACGGAAACCAGCACCTCGTCGATAACATCTCCGGCGGGAGATGTTACGCGTCCCCGGCGTATGGTATGGCTCGGGGTGCCGGAAAGCGGCTTCCCCGATGAAGGCTCAAATATGCTCTCGGCCAAACCGAGCGCTTCTTCGCCGCTCAGGCGGACTATGGCTATACCTCCCTCTCCCGGGGGCGTCGCTATAGCGGCTATGGTGTCGTTGGCGGATCTCATGTTCCCCCTGTAAAATAAGGAAAAATCTACAAGGCGCAAGAAGAACAAGGAGCGGAGCGACGCAGGATCCGCAAGCCGGAGGCGCAGCGAAAAGCAGACCATGATCCGGACTTATCCGGAAAAGCGCCTTATTCTTTTTCCTTTTGCCTTTCTCCTTTTTCCTTTTTTAAGATCAGCTCCCTTATCTCCCCAACGAGATAAAAAGACCCCATCACAAGAATAAGGTCCTTCTCCCCTGCGGACTTTAGCGCCGCTCCCAAAGCCTCTTTGCTGTCGGTTGTGACTTTTGCTTTCCTGCCCCGGACGAATCCCCTCAGCACAAAGGGATCCTGCGCCCTGGGAGAAAGGGATCTAGTGAATATGATCTCGTCGGCAACCGGAGCTATCTCTCTTAATATCCCTTCCGCGTCCTTGTCGCGGGAAAGCCCCATGACCAGTATAAGCTTGTCGTAGTCAAAGATATCCTCAACGGAAGTTCGAAGTTCCGAAGCGCTCATAACATCGTGCGCCCCGTCCACTATTATAGAGGGTTTTTCCGCGAGCATCTCCAGCCTTCCCGGGAGGAACGCTTTGTATAGGCCCGCCGAAAGATGCGCCGGCTCGAGCCTCCCCTTTAACAGTATCTCGCACACCGCTGCCGCCAGTGACGCGTTCCTGACCTGGAAAGCTCCCGTCATTTTAGTCCTCAGGCCGGAATAAGCATTCCCCGGCGTTTTGAGATAGAATACGGTGCCGTTCTCGTCGACATCGCTGGTCCGGTATTGTATGTCCCTGCCCAGATAATAGAAATTCGCCCCCACGGCCTCACATTTTTTCTTTATCACCATCCAGGCTTCATCTTTCTGGTCCGCGCTTACGCAATCCACCCCGTTTTTTATTATACCCGCTTTTTCGTAAGCGATCTTCGCTATCGTGGGCCCCAGAACATCGGTATGGTCGAAGCCTATAGGAGTTAGAACGGTGACCAGGGGCTCCAGCACATTCGTCGCGTCAAGCCTTCCCCCGAGCCCGGCCTCGAAAACAGTGTAATCCACCTTGAGATCGTAGAAGTAAACTATGGCCGCCAGGGTGATCACCTCGAAATAGGTGAAATCCTGCGGTGAAACGAACCTGGATATCTTTTCCAGTATCCCCGCAAAGTCTTCCCGGCTGATGGGGGTACCGTTAACGGAGATCCTCTCGGTAATATCGGAAAGGTGGGGAGAAACAAAAAGTCCTACATTATATCCCGACTCCCGAAGTACCGAGGATATCATAGCGCTTACGGAACCCTTCCCTTTGGTCCCCGCTATATGGACAGCATTTAGCTGCTTATGCGGGTTCCCCATAGCCTTGAGAACACCGTACATGTTGGCCAGGTCGAATTCCTTCTCTATCCTGTCCAGCCCCACCTTCTCGTAGTTGATGAACTCTTCGAGATATTTTATGGCCTGATCGTAGTCGTTCATTTGCTCGTGTATCGTATTATGCATTTAGGGGCACAACATTTTGTGCCCCTACGGTCGATTGTCTAATCCTTCAACTATTCAATGCCCGTCGCTTACCGTTCACTGAACTCAATGCCTGAAATGCCTCGTACCGGTAAATACCATGGGTATTCCCAACATGTCGCAGGCGGCGATCACATCTTTATCCTTAATGGATCCACCCGGCTGTATAATGGCCGAAACGCCCGCTTTGTGGGCCTCCTCGATCGAATCGGGCATGGGAAAAAAAGCGTCGCTCGCCATAACGGACCCGGAAGCCCTTTCACCGGCTTTGCGTATGGCGATAATAACGGAATCGACCCGTGACATCTGCCCGGCGCCTATACCTACCGTCTTTGTCCCCTTAGACAGTACGATCGCGTTGCTCTTGACATATTTCACGAGCTTCCATCCGAACAGAAGGGACTTCATGGTCTCTTCCGACGGTTTTTCCCTCGTAACGACCTTCAGTCCGGAAGCGTCCACCCGGCCCGCATCGGCCCGCTGCACAAGAAATCCGCCCGGCACCTTCTTGAAATCCCTGTCGGAAGAAAGAAGGTCCTTTACGGACGGTATTTTCAGTATCCTCAGGTTCTTTTTGGAAGAGAAAGCTTCTAACGCTTTTTCATCGTATCCCGGCGCGATTATACACTCGACGAATACGGCCTCGCGCAGGATGGTCGCGGCCATGGCCCCGTCTATGGGCCTGTTAAAGCCCATTATGCTGCCGAAAGCGCTTAAGCGGTCGCAATCCAGAGCGTCGATGTACGCCTCTTCTATGGTTCCCGCGGCAGCCGCCCCGCAGGGATTATTATGTTTTATCACACTCACGGCAGGTTCGCTGAAATCGGCGACTATTTCAACCGCTGCGCCCAGGTCCATGATATTGTTGAACGAAAGCTCTTTGCCCTGGATCTTCTCGATAGCTGAAATGCCTTTTGAACCGTGCGAGCGGCATCTGTAGTACGCGCCTTCCTGGTGGGGGTTCTCCCCGTACCTCAGGCTCATGTCCTTTGTGAGTCCCAGATCAATACTCGCGGGAAGAAGATCCTTCTCTTCGGCGGACTTCCCCGAGAGATATGACGATATTGCCTTATCGTATTCCGAGGTACGCCTGTAAACCTCAACCGCCAGCTTCTTTCTGGTACTATCGCTTACGGTCCCTTTGTCTTCAAGTTCCGAGATGACCTCGTCGTATTGCTCCGGGGAACTGACCACCGCGACCGAACGGTAATTCTTGGCGGCCGAACGCAGCATCGAAGGCCCTCCTATATCGATATTCTCTATGGCCTGGTCGAGACTGACGCCTTCGGCGGCAACTGTCTTTTCAAACGGATACAGGTTAACTATTACAATGTCTATAAGGCCCAGGCCCCTCTCCTGCATCTGGCGCATGTGCTCTTTGTTATCCCTCACGGCAAGAAGCCCTCCGTGTATGGCCGGATGAAGGGTCTTTACCCTGCCGTCCATCATTTCGGGAAAACCCGTGTACCCGGAAACCTCCTTAACATGGACTCCCATACCGGAAATGAATTTCGCGGTGCCTCCGGTTGAAAGGATCTCTACGCCCATCCCGTCAAGCACCTTTATTATCTTTTCAAGCCCCGTTTTGTCCGAGACGCTTACCAATGCTCTTTTAACCTTCACATTTTTCCTTTCATATTGCCCTTTGGACAGGTTCAGGTCCAGGTTGAGATCTGGTTCTTACGCTGAACCTAAGCCCGGCCTGACATTATAGAGGCGAAATATTTTGCTTCTATAATCTCATCACCTTTATCTTAAGCTTCATTATCTCGATATCTTTCTCCAGGTCCTCTATTTCCGCGTTCAGCTGCGCCTTACGCTCCGCAAGAATGGATAAACGGTCATTCCAGGTCCGGACCTCTTCCTGGGTCAGCACCAGCCGGTCCTTCTTGTCCATAAGAGCTGCTATCTCTTCTATGTCCTTTTCGATATCCGAGAGTTCCGCTTTCTTGCTCTTGTAGAGACGCTGTTTATCGTAAAGGTCCTGTTTGAGGCGTCTCTGGTAAGGGTTTATCTGGAGCCTGACCTTTTCTATGGACGCTTCGTACAGTCTTTTCGCCTTGACTTCCTGCTGCTTGAGCTCCCTTATCTTGAAAGCCACTTCCCTCCGGAATTTGGCCAGGTCCGCTTTTTTGTTCACAAGCTCCTTCCTGAGCATATCCCGTTTTTCAAGGTCTTCCTTGAATGAAGGGTCGAAAGCAAGTATCCTTTTTTCGTCTTCCGCGCGGTCGTTGCCGCATCCCGGGGCGGAAAACAGCCACAACGGGAGGACAACTGCCAAAAGAACTGTTTTGAGGCATTTCTTAACAAGCATTATCCAGGCACCTTCCTGTTCTACTTCTTCTGCTTCAATATGTCCTTGATCTCGCTGAATCCCGCGACGACCGCCACGGACCCGCCTAATATCAGCATAAGAGGGAATATCCCGCGTACGACGAAAAGGAACTCGTACCACCACGCGATGAACAATATCACCCCGAGTATCGCGACTACCGACCCTATCAGAAGACTGAGCATCTTTGCCATTTGTACCTCCGGAAAGTTCGTATTACATCATTTGAGAAAAAATGAAGCGACGGATAAATAAATAAAAACACCGATGACATCGTTCAGTGTGGTTATGAGCGGGCCCGACGAGATCGCGGGATCAATGCGGAGTTTCTTGAAGATCACGGGGATCATAACTCCAACGAAGTTCGACCATACGACAACCAGCAATATCGAAAGCCCAACGATGGTCCCCACGGCGCTGCTCTTCATCCAGAAGTCGGCTATGCCGGTCAGCACCGTTCCGCACACTATTCCCAGGCCTGCCGCGACCCTGAACTGGCGCCATACCTCTTCACCGACCTTTCCCATGTCCATATGTCCCAGCGCTATTTCCCTTACGACAACGGTGGAAGCCTGTACACCGCTGTTCCCGCCGGTCGCGGTTATCACGGGGATAAAAGAGACCAGCGCTATGGTCTCGGCAAGAGTGACCTCGAACATCCTTATCACCAGGCCCGTAACTATGCTTCCCAGCATACATGTTACAAGCCAGGGGAGCCTGTTCTTGGTGGCCTGTATAACGCTTTCTGTACCCTGCTCTTCCTCTATCGTACCGGTCATTTTACTGATATCCTCACCGCGCTCCTCATCCATGACATCGATTATGTCATCAGCGGTGATCCGGCCTATGAGTTTCTCGTCGGCGTCGACTACAGGCAATGAGAAAATATCGTATTTCTTCATTATGTTGGCGGCCTGTTCCTGGTCTTCGTTAGCTACCACATAACGCACTTCTTTATCCATTATTTCGTCTATCCTGGTCCCCGACCTGGCGGTCACCAGCTTTGTTACCGGCACGATACCTTTAAGTCTGTCCTGCTTGTCCGTGACATATATATAAAAGATATCCTCCTCGAGCTCCAGGTTCCGCAAATGCTGCACCGCGTCCTCTACCGGGCTGTATTCGCGTACGGTAACGAACTCGGGGTTCATGACACGCGCCGCGGAGTCCTCGGGATAACTCAGGATCTCCTCGACCTCTTCCGCGTCTTCGCGGCCCATAAGGTCCAGAAGGTCTTCTCGTTCGTCCTCCGGGGCATCCTCTATGATATCCGCCGCCTCGTCTACCGGCATCTCTTCAAGGACTTCGGCAAGCCTTTTGCTGTCCAGTTTCTGGAGAAGCTGCAGGCGGGTCTGCGGGTCGGTATCGTCCAGCACCACGGCCGCGTTCTCGGCGGATAGCCCGTTGAATATGACAAGCTTCTCATCCAGGGAGAATTCACCCAGTATCTCGGCTATATCCTCAGGAGCCTTGTCTTTCAGGTAGCGGGAAAGGCTGCCCGGCCTGCCTTCCTCAAGAAGCCTGGCAACCTCCTCGGCCCTTTCTTCCCTGCCCCGGGACTGGTTCTTTATCGTATCGTCACGAAAATCGCTCATATTATATAAATATAATTATTCCCCATATCATCTCAACATCATAGAAAAACACTATTCTCTTCTACGCCTGCACCTTTCTTCTTAGATCTCATAGAACTATTATACCTATCTGCCCTACATTGCCAACAGTTTTTTAATACTAAAGCCGCAGGAAAACCGGTTTACAGCCATTTTTCCCCTTTTATCTATCCGGGATAGATACCCATCCGGGATAGACACCCATCCGGGATAGACACCCATCCGGGATAGACACCCATCCGGGAT
>WJMG01000068.1 GCA_014728075.1 Candidatus Omnitrophota bacterium
CAATGAAATACAACTATTGATCAAGGAATCCGAGGAACTAAAAAATATCTTCGGGAAGATCGTGAAAGGTCTTAATAAAGGAAGGGGAAAGCCTTAAGTTCCCACTCCGGCTTTCCCCTTCTACATTTATTTTTTACTTTTAACTTTTTACTTTTTACTTAACCGCGGTCTCCACGCTGATCTCTCCATGGTCCTCCCTGAAGACCACCGCGCCGGACTCACCGGTGATGTAATAGTCCACGCCCTGTTCTTCCAGTGTGCCGGTAACCAATTCCGGGATATCCTCCCGTCCGGAATTGGTGATAACGGCGTAGTCCGGGTCCGCTATAGCTATAAATTCCGCGAACAGGACCGGGTCCTGATATCCCTGGCCGTGATGAGGCAGCTTTATTATATCCGCTTTAAGCTCATACCCCGAATTCACGAGGTTCTCCAGGGCCGCGTCCATGACATCGCCGCATAGAAGCACCTCAAAGCCCTTACCCAAAGACATCTTCATGACCAGAGAATCGTCGTTCTGGTCGCCGTAGGCCTCTTTCGGCGGGTTGAGGATCTTCACTTCAACGCCTCCCCCGCACTCTACCCTGTCCCCTCTTTCGGCCAGGATCACTTCCGCCCCTTCTTCCTCGAACTCCTTCTTCAAGGAACGGAAGACCCCCCCGTACCTCTCTTCCCGTACCGCCGCCTTTGAGGTCACCGCTTTCTTTATCCTGAAATTATCCAGGATATAAGGCGCGCCCCCCGCGTGGTCTTCGTGAAAATGAGTAACGAAAAAAACATCTATGACTTTTATGTTCTCCTGGATCAGGTAAGGAGCTATAACGGAACGGGCGGCATTGAAACCGGTCTTCTCTCCGCCTGAAGCCGCGTCTACGAGAAATGTACGCTCCCCGGACTCTATGAGTACGGCGTCGGACCTTCCGGTGTCAAAGAATGTAACGGTGTTCTCTCCGGGAGCGCGGGGCCTGCCGCCCGGCCCTGCCATCCAGAAAATAAGGGCGAAACCCAGAAAAACCGGAAAGATAAGATTTCTTTTCTTTTCGCGGAACACATAGACCGTACCCGCCAGCGCGGCGTAATAGAACACGATAAAAATAATTCCCGGGGAAGGCACCCCGGCGTAAGCGCAGGGCATACCGGATATCGCCCTCATGGCGTGGACGAGAAACCCGATCATCCCCTCTATGCCGCGCGCCGGGATCCACGACAACACCGAAAGGAAAGGCAGGGCCCCCATCACTATCAGAACGGGCGACGAGACCAGGACCGCGAAAAGAACGGGTACCGCCACGAGATTGGCGAGTACCAGCCCCGGGGACACTATCCTGAAATAGTACGCTATTATCGGGCTCATACCTATAAAGATCGCTATGGATACGGACACTGCCCCGAAAAAATAATTTCTTGCCTTTCGTACGGCACGCGGATGCTTCAGGGACCCAGCGCCGTCAGGGAATGTTCGGACCATGGGGGTAAGGTAAATTATGGAAAATACGGCGATGTAAGAAAGGATGAACCCCGCCGAGGCGATCTTATACGGCCACAGGAAAACTATGATGAACGCCGAGAGAAGCACGGAACTTACGACATCGGTCCTTCTTCCCGCCAGGATACCCAGCATTATGAACGCCGCCATGATAGCCGCCCTCACCGCCGGCGGCCTGAGCCCGGTAAAAGCCGCGAAAAGAAAAACACCTAAGATCCCGGCGCCGTAAGAGAGTTTGCGGGGCAGCCTTAGGAGGCGCAGCAGGCCTGTAAGAGCGAACGCGAACATTCCGACATGAAGCCCGCTTACGGCCGTAATGTGCATGGTACCCGTTCTCTCGAAAACCTCCCTTATCCCGAGGCGTCGCAGCCCGGTCTTCACACCGAAAAGCATGGCCTCTACGAGAGCGTAAGAGGGTCCGGAAAGACGGGTCCGCAGTATAGCCGAAGCCCTTTTCCGCAGGCGGTACAGGCGCCTGGTGATCCGGGGCACGGGGGAATCGTCTTTACCGGTGATCGCGAAAAGCCCGGAAGCCGGGGCCGACATGGTAAGAGCTATACCCTGGGTCCTGAGATAAGCCCTGTAATCGAATCCATGGGGATTGGTACGCCCTTTGGGGACGGAAAGCCTGCCCTCGACGGCCAGGATGTCTCCGGGCATGACCTGCCTGAGCGTATCGTGATCCCTTACCCTGACGAGGCCTGAGAAACCGGAGCTTACCGGATCTCCGGGGCCGTACAACAGAATACCATCCGCTTTGATATCGTACGAAGAATGGCGCGCGTAGCCCTTCCCCTTTTCCTCGGGCATAGAGACCACCGTGCCGTGAACGAGCGCCCCGCCCCCTCCTTCCCGGAGTACGGCTTTCAGCTCTTCGGGCACTCCGGGGGATCTTACAGCGTACCGCCCGGCGCCGAGAAAAAGGAAGAACAGGGCAAGAAACACTACGAAAGGCGCGTTCTTCTTCGTGAAAACGGCGGAGAGGAACAGGGTAGCGGCCATGCACGCGAAAAGCGCGGGAGCGTACTTCTCTACCCCCGGCGCCGTCGCGGCGGCTATCGCCGTGCCGGCGAGAAAAGCGGTAATGAATGGCAGTAAGGGGCGGTTCATGTTATGTCGTTTCGCGACAGATTCAGATTCAAACTGAGATTTAGCAGGCCTTCGGCCTGTAAAGACCTCTCTCAATCTCAATCTAGATCTGAATCTTTCCTTTAGCTATTCTACTCGAATATATTCTCTCATCTTTTCCAGTTTTTTAGGGCCTATACCCTTGACATCCATAAGTTCATCTGCCGACAGGAACGGACCGCGGGAATCCCTGTATCCGGCTATCCTCGAGGCGAGCGCCGGTCCTATGCCGGGAATGGCCTCCATTTCTATCGGCGAAGCCGTATTGATATCCACTCTCCTTTTCCGCTCAAGAGCCGCCCTGAGCCCGGGAAGGGTAAGCCCGGCCTCTGAAGCCCCCTGCCTTATCGTCACACCGGAAGAAGGTTCCCCGGCATGGAAAAAGGCTTTCGCCGTGAAGACGAACAGCACCGCGGCGAACAGAAGCAGTATGGTTTTTTGTTGTTTGGACATTGTATTTTCTGTGTGCGTGCCGGTCATTAGGCAGACCGCGCCTTAATATCCGGGACCGAAGAGCAACGGTCCCGGATATTAAGCTCGCCTTCACCCTTTTAACGCTTTATTTATGGTCGTACCGAGTACCGCGTACCGTAGATCGCCGCGCTCAGGATGACAATGTTCTTGTCAAAGCGCCAAAGTGTCATCGCTCGCTTTACTCGCTCGGGTCAGAGTGTCAAAGATTGCTTCGTCGTCGCTAAGCTCCTTCTCCCGCCTTTGCCAAGGCTTCGGCGGACAAGCGCAATGACGCAAGGTGTGTCTATAAACCACTTACTTTTACGAGATCCCCGATAAGACTATTCGGGGATGACAATTTTTAAGCCTGAAGGAAAAAGGATATGTGTTTTCCGGGATTGTGCAACCGCCTTCTTTGCAAGAAAAAATAAAAATTATAATTCCATCATAGAACTTCCTTTATTTTTTACTTTTTACTTTTAACTTTTTACTTTTTACTTAAGAGGTTGTCTCAATCCTCCAGGATCTCCACCTGGAACAGGCCGGAACGCGTTCCGGTCACCCACAGGTATTCGCCGTCCCAGGCGATACCGGTAGTCTCGGAAGTCGGCGATCTGAACGAGCCTAGAACACGGAAATTCTCTATGTCAACCCTGTACACTCTTTTGGTATACCAGCTGGTTATCCACAGGTGCTTTCCGTCCCAGGCCATTTGGGAAGGTTCGTGAATGCCTCTTATGCGCATTTTCCTTACCATGCGCTCGTTCTCCGTAAGTTCCATTATGTGGTAACGGGTACCCAGTCCCCGGGTCCAGGTAATAACATAAAGGTGCTCCCCTGTCCAGACCACTCCCGTGGGGCGGGAAGGTTCCAGCAGGATATCGTACAGGTTCTCCATCCTGCCATCCGTTATTTTTACCCTGTACAGTTTTTTGGTTTCCCAGTCGGTGACCCAGTAAGTCCCGTCGCCGGCGGGGGTGATGCCTTCGGAAAAAGTCCCGACGGGCTCTATTTCCGATATGACTTCTCCCGTGGCAACATCAACGATCCATGTGTTTATCCCTTCGCCGTTATTGACCCACATATTCTCGCCGTCAAAATAAAGACCTTCGTGCCACCCTTTAGGAAGGGGAACCTCTTTTACCACTTTTACCGGGATGTCATGGTATTCTTCGGACTTTTTCAGGCTGGGAACATCTTCGGCATGGGTTGTTACATTGAAGAGCGCCACAACAACTAATATAGCCAACATTTTATGCTTCATGAGACAGACCCTTTAAGTAAAAAGTAAAAAGGCAAAAGGAAAAAGGATATGTGTTTTCCGGGATTGTGTAACCGTCTTCTTTGCAAGAAAAAATAAAAACTATAATTCCATCCTAGAACTTCCTTTATTTTTAACTTTTTACTTGCGTTCTACTTCTCCTTCTTGGAAACCACATAATCCCCCATCACCAGATAATCCATTCCCGTTTTCATGAAGCATTCGTAGGCGTCTTTCGGAGTACACACTATCGGCTCCCCCCGGACATTGAAGGAAGTATTGACCAGGACAGGGCAACCGTGGTCCTCATAGAACCTCTTTAAAAGTTCGTGGAAAACCGGGTCGTCTTTCCGGCTTACGGTCTGGACCCTGGAGGAAAAATCAACATGGGTCACCGCCGGTATCTCCGAACAGGGCTCCGCCTCTTCCCTGCTTTCCGGGTCCCGGGGGCACTCCCTGCAAAGGCGTTTCGAAAGGGCCACGGGAACGGCAAAAAGCATATAAGGGCTTTCCCGGTCCAGGTCAAAGTATTCTCCGGCCTTTTCGGCCATTACGCTGGGCGCGAAAGGCCTGAAAGGTTCCCTGAACTTGACCTTGCTGTTAATGAAAGCGTGTATCCTGTTGGACCTGGGATCGGCCAGTATGCTCCTCGCGCCGAGCGCTCTCGGCCCGAATTCCATCCTTCCCCGGAACCATCCTATAATGTTGCCTCCCGCTATCAGGCGGGCAACCTTACCGGCAAGCTCCTCCTTGCCGGGTCTTTCATGGGCTATGCCCTCTTTCTCCAGGAAATCCCCTATCTCTTCCGGAGTGAACCCCGGGCCCAGAAAACTTCCTTTCTGCTTATCGCTTTTTCCCGTTACGGGCCTTTCTTTTTTCATGTGCCCGTGCCAGGCCAGGAACGCCGCCCCCAGTGAAGCCCCGGCATCGTTGGAAGCCGGCTGTATCCAGATATCCTCAAAACCGCCTTCTCTCAGGATCCGCCCGTTCGCCGCGCAGTTAAGCGCCATAGCCCCCGACATGCACAAATAAGGGAGGCCGGTATCACGCTTAAGGGCAGCGGCCTTTTTAAGTATCACCTCTTCGGTGATCAGCTGTACCGACCTTGCCAGGTCCGCGTATTCCTTCTTCAGGGGCGTCTCCGGTTCCCTGGGCGGGAACCCCGCGAGAGACGAGAAATCCTCGTTCAGGAACATGTATTTCGCCCCCGGCTCGAAATAGTCAAAGTTAAGCTTGATGTCCCCTACGCCGCAGAACACTGCCGCTTTTTCACGGATAAGATCGGCGTACCTGCTGTCGCCGTAAGCGGCAAGCCCCATAAGTTTATATTCGCCGGAACCCGGTTTGAACCCGCAGTAATGTGTGAACGCCGAGTAAAAAAGGCCTATGGAATCGGGGAAAAAAGACCTTCCCATGACGGTTAGGTCCCTTCCCCTGCCCTCGCCTATGCTCGAGGAGACTTTCCGGACGGCGGAGTTCACCGTTAAGACGGCGGCCTCGGAGAAAGGCGAAGGATAAAAAGCGGCGGCGGAATGGCAAAGATCATGTTCATAGAAGAGGATATCCCCTTTAAACCCCGTCTTCTCCCTTACATCTTTCTCTTCCAGCCCCAGAGCTTCCGAGGGAAGATCGCAAACCGCGACGAGGTCGAGGTCCTCCACACCGATGCCTTCGAGGGACAGACAATATTCAATAGAATTGACCGGGAAGGCCTTATCGTGCTTCCTGCGGGTGAACCTTTCTTCCTGTACGGCCGCGATCATTTCCCCGTCCTTCAGAAGGACCGCGGAAGACTCGTGATAGTGCGCGGAGATGCCGAGGATGTATGTTGTCATGTCGAAACCTATGATCAGGCGCCAGGTTGCCGGTATCAGGTGTCGGGTAAGCCCAAAACCTGATACCCGTAACCGAACACCTGTTACCCAACCACTATATTAACCAGTTTGTCCGG
>WJMG01000069.1 GCA_014728075.1 Candidatus Omnitrophota bacterium
CCCCGATATCTTCGGGCAGCGCGTCAGGGCCTCCGCCTAAAGCCTCGGAAACAGCGTTCCTTAAGGGGCTGTTAATGGAAGATACTGCCAGGCAGGCTCGTATATCTTCCCGGGAAAAACCGCTCTGCGCAAAAAAGAAGATGCACGCGACAAAAGCGGCGGTTATTTTTATCCATTTCCTGTCCTTTCTCATACGATAATTAAAGTTCATCCTATATACTCCTCGATAAGTTGTTTTTCCTTTTCAGGGATACTCCGGAATTTTATGGCTAAACCTGTATCTTCTTTCCTGAGGACCCTTCCCGCGAGCTCAAGGATAATATTCTCCTCCCCGGGAAAGGACAGTCCGAAGGAAACATTCACCGGATCGTCGCTGCTTATCCCCGAAAGGCTTTTTTCGTCTATCAAAAGAAAGACTCCCCCGGAAGAGAGGTTTTTAACCATTCCTTCGCCTTCCGCCGAGCGCAAAGGCTCGAGATCCACTTTATAAGAACATTGGGAAGCGGCGTTGATGCGGGGCGTCCTCCTTCTTTCGGGGGCCTGAACTTTACATGTGTCTTTTACCGAAGGATCGAATGTCCCTTTGTCGTAAGGATCAAGCACATCTTCGCGGAGACAGCGTATCCTCCCGCCCAGACGCACCGACCTTATCTTGCCGCTCTTGACAAGGTGGTATACGGTCCTGAGCGGTATACCAAGGTACCCGCTTGCCTCTTTCACGCTTATGTATTTTTTATCTTTCTTCATTTTGCAATTTTTGTATTTTTTGTAACTTTTGCCTTTTTTGCAATGTTCAATCATTATAAACTAATTCATTCGTTAGGTCAAGATAAAGCTAGATAGCTATTGTTTTTTTAACTCCCACAAAGACGCTTTACCTATCTCTTTTATTTACGATGTGTTATGAAAAAAATACGGGTATGGTCCTGGATCTGGCCTAGATATTTCTATAAGCTATTTACATATATAGCGTTAAATAAAATGCAAAAAAAGGCGGGGCTTTAAATCCCCGCCTCCATATCAAGAAGTGCCGTTTATGTTGATAACTTTGATATCGCCTGTCAAAAATATTTATCCAGAAATATCAAGGCGCTGTTAAAAGCCTGTCTTAAATATCCTCCCCAGAGGTGGTCTTTTTTCCTCTCCTCCCTGAGATGGTCGATCACGCCCAGGGCCTCGATATATGCCGCTCGCTCCGGCGGAAGGTCTTCATAGGGGCCCGCAAAGCAGGTTCCGGAAACAACACTGCCTTCGTAATCGTTCTCGATCTCTTCAATAAGCCCCTCGGCCATAGCGCCCTCTCCGGTAACGACGACTTTAGGGGTGTTCCCACCCGCTGCCTCGGCAAGATCGCGCAAAGAGCCGGCAAGATCTTTTACGGATCTTCCGCAGAGCGAGCCGTCCCGTAAAACCAGGTCTTTCCCGGAAACTGTGATATTTTTATGGCCTTCGGGAATGCCGTTCTTGAAATAAGTAGCTTCTGAAAGATCGCCGCAGATATCAAGAAGCGTAACGCCCTCTTCAATTTCGTCGGGGCTCAGAACCCGTTTCGAGGAAGCCGTAGCCGAAAAAACATATCCCGCCGGAAAATACCCCGCCAGGGAAATACACTTTGAAAGGTTCCGGAGAACCGAACTGCGTACCACCGCGATGTTCAACTTTGCCTCCAGCTTAATACCTTCAAGACCGATCGGATTCTTTATTTCCTTATTCCCGTCGATGGAAAAACCCTTTACATAATAGTGCAGCACTTCTTTTTCAAGCGGAAGCCTGGCTGCCCTGGCTATACCGACACATCTTCTCACATCCCTGGCCGTAACTTCTCTGCCGTACCTCGACAAAAGCACCATACCGCCAGACGGTATTATTTCAAGATCTTCCGAGGTAACGGATGAATATATTTCGTGTATCTCCTTTCCGGCTTTATCCCGCAGCTTCTTCACGGCCCGCTGTATGGACCGAACGGCTTTCTCCGCGTCGGTTACAATACCTCTTGACAGGCCTTCGGCTTCGGACCTGCTGAAAGCTTCCTTAATATAATCGGCTTTTCTGTTCCATCTGGCCGCAACAAGACTTATCTCATCGCATCCTATGGACATTGAAGCAAAAAGTTTGTTCATAGTAGTTTAGGTTTAGGTTTAGGTTCAGCAGGCTGGCCACAGACAATGTACCGCATGTTCCAGGCACAAGGAAAAATTTACAAGACACAGCAGGTCAGCTATGGCCGTACCGGGTACCGCTTTAGATAACCGCGCCGGAGCTGCGCCTCCACTCTATTTAGGCGAGATCACCGCCTCACTGAACCTCAGATCTATGTAGCTGATATCCCTGAAATTAACGGCCGGATCGGCCAGTATCTGGTTCAGCTTATCTATTTTCCCGGGAAAATCGTCCGTGCCCATCTTGACCTCCACTCCATCGACCACAAGAAGGATGTTGTTGCTGTCCGAAATATCTATATGGTCGATCCGGCTTCGAGAAGATTCCCTCATTTTAAGCTTAAGTCCGTCGATAAGGTCAAGCGCCTTCTCAAGCGACGAATTCTCGACCCTTTCCCCCCGGGAAGGTATGCTTATGAAAAAATTTATCCCTTTAACGGTGAGCAGGCCTTCGGGAGTTTCCCCTATGGCAAGGACGACCGCCTCTCTGTCGATGACCACTCCTCCGTTGGAATCTATCACTGCGGCAGGCTTACGGGATATAATATCCACCGCGATCCTGTCGGGAAGACTCCTTCTTACCTCTACCCCCCTCAAATGCGGATAATCGTTCCCGATTATCCTTTTTGCCCGCTTAAGGTCGACATTAAATATGTTACTGCCTGTATAAAGACGCCTGAGCTTCTTCTCGCCCTCGTAGAACGAATAACCCTTGTCCTTATTGACGACTATTTCGCTTACCTTGAAAAAAGCGCTTTTCAGGAAAAAATATCTCAAACCGAAAAAGATGCCGGCCGTTAATATAAGAAGAATCATTATCGACCAAAAAATCCTATTGGTCAATATGTTCGCGGGAAAGGACCTGGAAGACCTGTTTTTTTTCCTCCTAGGAGCCTTTTTTGTTTTTTTTCTGCCTCTTGCCACCGTTTCTCCTTCCTTTTCAAGCTTATAGCGTACAGCGTTAACTCATGGTCCCGGGTCATTATGGCGCGCGCTTCGGGTCAACGCTTCACCCTTAACGCGCTATACAGTATCTTTATACAAAGATCCTCAAAACTCATACCCGCCGCCTTTGCGGCCATGGGCAGAAGGCTTCTTTCAGTAAGCCCGGGTATGGTATTGACTTCAAGGACATATATAACGCCATCCGCGCCGACTCTAAGGTCGACCCGGGAAAATCCCGCGCAGCCGATAGCCCGGTGAGCCGCCAGTCCTGTTTCGACAGCCTTTTTCCGAAGTTTATCATCAATAGGCGCGGGTGCCAAATATTTTGTCGTCGAAGAGCTGTATTTAGCCTCAAAATCATAAACACCTCCGCCCGCTACGATCTCAACCACAGGCAGGGGCTCATCGTCCAATATGCCGACTGTCATCTCTCTACCTTCAATGAATTTCTCCACAAGCACCCTGTCACTGTATCTTAAAGCCGCGCGAAAGGCTTCCCGGGCTTTATCCGGCGCATCAACCACCGTGAGCCCTATGCTTGAACCTTCTTCTCCGGGCTTGATCACGCAGGGAAACCATATATTATCCACATCAAGCTTTGAGCCCGCGTTCAAGACCGCATATTCCGGAGTAGAAATACCGTTCTCATCGAAACATGTTTTTGAGGCGATCTTGTCCATTGCCCTGCGAGAAGCCTCCGGACCCGAACCGGTATATTTCACGCCCTCGCCATCAAGCAGCCGCTGTAGCGTTCCGTCCTCGCCGAATCTGCCGTGCAGGGCGATGAACGCTAAATCTATCCGTGTTCTCTCAAGACCGGATATAAAATCCCGTTCACCCCGCACATCAATAAAATAATTTTCTATCCCCGCCGAAGAAAGGGCATCGTGCACGGCTTTTCCGCTTTTCAGACTGATCTCCCTTTCACTTGAAGGGCCTCCCGCCAGAACGGCGATCTTGTAATTTTTCAGCTCATCAATCATGAACAACTCCAAGAAAAGGTTAAGGTTCAGGTTTAGCAAGCATTAGGTTCGTCCCACTGTTCCGCTCTTCCCCCTGGCCCTGGACCTATACCTGATCCTGATCCGGGGAAACCCGGATCACTCCCATATCTCTATCTCCTCCTCCAAGTCTATCCCGAACCTGTTCCTCACCGCGCGCTTGACCGCTTCGATAAGGCGCCTAAAGTCGGAACTCGAAGCTCCTCCCCTATTCTCTATAAAATTCGCGTGTACGGGGGAAACAACGGCTTCACCTGATCTCTTTCCCTTCATTCCCGCATCTTCTATAAGCTTTCCGGCGGAAACCCCGCCTTCCGGGTTCTTAAAAACACATCCCAGGGTCTTACTGCCCAACGGCTGTCTCGCCGCCTTTTCGGCCAGGTTCTTTTTAACGAGCTCCCCAACCTCGCGAACGGTCTTTCTTTCAAGACAAAAAGACGCCTCAAGCACTATTTCGTTCCCGAGAATGGAAGAAGTGCGGTATCCGAACTCTATCTCTTCCTTTCCCACCCTTCTTAACTTTCCTGAAACATCAATAAGCAGGATTTCCTCCAGGTGATCGCTTATCACGCTCCGGTACCCGGCGTTCATTGCTACAGCTCCTCCTATTGTCCCCGGTATCCCCGCAAGACCTTCCATTCCCGATAAACCTTTCCTGGAACATTCTCCTATGAACTCCTGCAAAAAAACGGATGCCCCGGCGGTAACCATATCAGAGTCAAAGACCCATCTGCGGAAGGCCCCTCCTAAAGACAGCACCACCCCCTTTATGCCTTCATCCGGTAAAAGCACATTGCTTCCGGCCCCGAGGATATAGAGTTTTTCCCCTGCCCCGGAAACATATTTAATAAGTTCCGCGAGCTCGTCGGCCGAAGAAGGAACATAGAAAACCGACGCCGCGCCCCCTATGCCTATTGTGC
>WJMG01000070.1 GCA_014728075.1 Candidatus Omnitrophota bacterium
GCGGCCTACTATCGGGCCCATCAGCCTGCCGAAAACGGTCTTTCTGCGTTTCGACTGCAAACGCCCGTGAAGCCGCCTCAACTGCTTCTTGACCTTTTGCGCGGCTATATCGACCGAAGCGTATATGTCGGAAGAGCTCTCTTTCGCTATGATCTTGTTGCGTTTCAGATACAGGATGATCTCCGTATTCTTTCGCTCTTTTTCCTCCTCGAGTATAACTTCACACTTGTAGATCCTGCGGTAAAGTTTCTCTATCTTGTCCAGTCTCTTATGTATATAGCCTTTCAGGGAATCGGTAAGGTCTATGTTCCTGCCGGTAATGTTAATGTCCATCTACTGCTCTCCTTGGAAGATACGAAAATGCTCCTGAAAAATATATTAATATAATATGCGGAACGCCGAAAACATGCCGGTTTCTGGTGCTTTAAGGACTTATCAATATACCATTATGCTTGCTGATTTTCAATAAGTTTCGGGCTTCCGTCATACCGGGCGCCCTCCGTTCCCGTACTTCACGCCTGCCGCCGGCCGGGATCACATACTAAAGCGTTCCCCCAGATATATTTCCCTTGCCCTGGGATCGTTGATAAGCTCCTCCTTGGTCCCGGATATCAGTATCTGCCCTTCGTACATTATATAAGACCTGTCGGTTATGGTCAGGGTCTCCCTCACATTATGATCGGTAAGCAATATGCCCAGTCCCATTTCCTTCAGTTCCCGGATAACTTCCTGGCAGTCGAATACGGCTATAGGGTCTATTCCGCTGAACGGCTCGTCAAGAAGTATGAACATGGGATTGGTTACGAGCGTCCTGGTTATTTCCAGTCGCCTTCTCTCGCCTCCGGACAGTGTATATGCCTTGTTCTTCCTTAGATGCGCTATCTTCAACTGGTTCAGCAGGGCATCAAGCTGCATCTGCCTTTCCTTGCGGGGAAATCCAAGAGTTTCCATTATCGCCATGATATTCTCTTCAACGGTGAGTTTCCTGAAAATGGAAGGCTCCTGGGAAAGGTACCCTATACCCGAACGCGCCCGCTGGTGTATGGGCAGCCCCGTTATCTCTTTTTTGTCGAAGATCACATTCCCGCCGTCCGGGTTGACGATGCCCGTGACCATGTAAAATGTAGTTGTTTTTCCCGCGCCGTTCGGCCCCAGGAGTCCCACGACCTCTCCCCTGTGGACATTAATACTGACGCCTTTTACCACCTGCCTGCCGCCGTATTGTTTGATCAGCTCCCTCGTTTCCAGTAAATGCATAGTTTTCCTTCCTTATCAAGGTGTCTGGTTACAGGTATCGGGTTACGGATCAGCCCGGCGCCCAACACCCGGCACCGGAACCCCGATCACAGCGCGTCCAGCTCTTCCAGTTCCTGCGGATCGATTATTATCCTCGGTTTTCCCTCCAGCCTGGCGCTTTTAGTACTGTCCGAGTATACCGCCTTTTCGCTGATAGTATAGCTGTTCCCTCTTTTCACCTTCACATTGCCTTCCGCTATGACTTCCGAAAGTTTCTGTTCATCCTTATCGAACAATACGGTCAGCTTGTCGGAAAAAAGCTTTCCGTCCTTGTCCTCCACCTTGACATCTTCCAGAAAAACAGCGGTATTGGTTTCGGAATTAACGGTCAGGGGGCCCCGGCAGGTCACTGTGGTATGCGGCTCCATAATGACCTCTACATCTCTTACAAGAGAGGCCGTTTTCTTGTCGGAATTCGCCATCCCTCCTATACCCTCGGCCACAAGGCCTTCTCTTTCTATCCTTACCGGATCGTCCGTGGAGATCTCTTTGGTGTTCTGTGACCATTTTGCGCTGTCGGTAGTAAGCAGGGTACCGTCGCTGGTGGTAACACGAACATTCCCGATAAGCTCCACCTCTCCTTTATCTTTCCTGTAAATGCCTCTCTCCGAAACCAGGTTAACGGTATTATCGTCCCCGTAAGCCTCCGCCCTCAGGTCCTGCAAGTGTATCTCATCTTCCAGTATCTCCGCGGAATTACCTTCCAGATGCCATTGCCTGGCGCCCTTAGAACTCCTGCCGTCGATAGAGAAGGCCAGGACTTTCTGCTCCAGCCCGGCCAGTTCTTCAGTGTTCCGCGAGTTCTCCTCTCCGCGCGGTCCCTCGGAAGGCTTCCTCAAAATGTACCATCCTCCGAAAGCTACGACCCCTGCCAGGATCAGAAAGAAAAGGACTTTCTTCATATTTCAGCTCCCGCGGCCGCGGTCTTACCGGAATTCCCGGACGGCCTGGTCTTCCATCTTTTGTGTATCCAGACCCACTGGTCGGGATATTTTCTCACATAATCCTCAAGAACTGTTGTCCACTTCTGGGTCAGTTCTTTGACATTCTGCCCGGTATTGTCGCGGGAAGCCGCGTCTATCGGGGTTTCCACTATCATTTTATGTGTATTGTCCTCTTTTCTTACGATAAATATGGGTACTATCTGCGTACCCGCGGCAATGGCCAGTTTGACGGGAGCCGTCGGGGTGTACGCCGGTCTTCCGAAAAACTCGACAAATTCGCCGTCAACGCTTTCGACATCCTGGTCCGGCACAATACCCAGTATCCTGCCCGAAACCAGTTCTTTAAGCATTTTCCTCGGGGACTCGTCCCTGTATATGACAGGCGCGCCGTACCGCCCCCTCAAATTTTCAAGCAGCTCGTTATATTTATGGAAATATATCCTCTTTGCCACCAACGCGCCCGAATAACCTTTCTGTTTAAGGTAAAGGCCGAGAAGCTCCCAGTTCCCGAAATGGAATCCCAGAACAAGCGCCCCTTTCCCCTTTTCAAGTACCGCATCAAGATTTTCCAGCCCCTCCGCTTCGGTGACCACTTCACCTATCCTGGAAGGGTCCATCATGGAAAGCTTGATCCACTCTGCCCCGTTCTTGGCGAGGTTCACGAAAACCTTTTCGGCGATCCTTGCGTTCCGTTCGGGATCCTCGCCCAGCGCCTTATCGAGATTGTCAACCGCTATAGCTGTATATCCGGAAGCGATCTTCGCGGCACGCCTTCCGAGAAAAGCTGCGACGGAGAGACTCACTTTAAGAGGTATTAATCCCAGCAGAAAAAAACCCGCTCTCAACAGGTAATATATAAAGTATCTTCTAAGTTTGAATTTCATAACGATCAAGCCGGGACCCTTAAGTCCCGAAAGACAGTATTTATTTAGCCCGCAGGCGCGCTGTTTTTCAAGACCTTACATACTCCGCAGTTACCGTTGTCGATATGCCTCCGCGGATATTGAACTCGCCCGTTACCTTCATTTTCCTGGGGCTGCACGCAGTCACCAGGTCTTCAAGTATCCTGTTGGTGACATGCTCGTGGAAAATACCTATGTTCCTGTAAGAAAACAGATATTCTTTGAATGATTTCAATTCCAGGCACAGCTTATCGGGGCAATATTCCACGGTTATCCCGGCAAAGTCCGGAAGACCTGTTTTGGGACATATACAGGTGAACTCCCGGGTTTCACTTTTGATAGTATATTCCTTTTCAGGGTACTTGTTCTCCCACACCTCGATATCAGGAAGTTTCAGATCCCTTACATTCTCCTGCAAACCTTCGTAACCCGATGAATTGCTCATGTGAACTCCGTTATTAAGCGCCGGGCATATTAAATATTAGTGGCCCGGATCGATCATTGCAGAGCGTTCCGCCCAAAAAACAGGTACAGGCAGAGAAGATGTTCCCTTACACATCCCTACCTGACGCCTAACATCCTGTGTATCTGCCCCATAATACAGGGCGCCCTTCCCGTTCTTCTCTCGATGATCCCTGAAAAATGCTGAAGCGACGCCTTCTCCGGCCTTTTTATATCAGCCCCGTATTCAACCGGAGTGACCGGCTGCAGGACTATCCGGGTATCCTTTTCAGAGAGCCGGATTATATCGGCGGCTTTTTCGATATCGGCGGCCAGCGTATCGGCGGTCACTACCGCTTTCAGGATAAGTTCTTTGCCTGAGCATATATCTACGAACTCGGCGTGTTCGCGCCAGTATCCTTTTTCCTGTCCCGTGGAAGAAGGAAGCTTGAGGTCCATCGACACTATATCTACAGTATCGATCACCTCTTTAAGGCGGCCCGGAAGCGTACCGTTGGTTTCAAGGTATATTTTATTTTTAAATATACCCTTGAAAAGAGGGAGCGCTTCCCTGAGAAAACCCGAATAAAGCAGGGGTTCCCCTCCCGTAAGGCTCATCTCGTTAAAGTCCCCCGCGGCGGATATCTCGTCTATAAGCTGCCCGGCCGTATAGGGGATACGGGCACGCTCTCTTGTATCGCAATACGCACACCCGAGGTTACAGTCCGAGAACCTCACAAAAATCTGCCTGCTGCCGGCGTAAGGTCCTTCCCCCTGGTACGATAAGAATATTTCGGCTATATCCGCTTTCATATGAACAAGGAAAATTTACAAGTTACAGGAAAAAGCAACCCCTTAACATCAAAACTACTGCTTTGTTTAAGCCCGCCGGTCTGCTTTCTCCCGGTTTAATTGTTTAACAACGGATCCTCTATGCCCGCCTGTTCGAACGCCCTGGCCCTTAACAGGCAGGATTCGCATTTCCCGCAGGGGTGCTGCCCACGGGCATAACAAGACCAGGTCTTTTCGAACGGAACTCCCAATTCCGCGCCCTTGAGGATTATCTCTCTTTTCGACATATCGATAACAGGAGTGACTATCTTCACGGGGTTTCCCTGAACGCCCTGCCTTGTCCCGAGTCGCAGCGTCTCCCGGTAACTATCGAAAAAATCGCTTCTGCAGTCCGGATAATTCGAATAATCCAGCTGATGGGCGCCGATGCAAACGGCCCCGGCTCCTATGGACTCCGCGAAAGAAGAAGCGAAACTTAAAAAGATTATATTCCTGGAAGGGACATATGTGACCGGTATGTCCGCCCCGGCGGAAATATCGCCTCCGGGGATTTCCGTTGCTTCGTCGAGAAGAGCGCTGCCTTTCCACGGCATGTCTATTTTCATAACATGGTACCGGACCGACGCGTCCCGGCATAGCGTTTCGGCGCACTCCAGCTCTTTAACGGCCTTCTGGCCGTAGTCGAAGATCAGAGCGCTGCATTCATACCGGCGCATGGCCATATATAGCGTTACCGCTGAATCCATGCCGCCCGACAACAATACTACCGCTTTCTTCATATACAAGACCAACAGGTTATAAGTTGGAAAGTCCGATATTTTTTACTTTTTATCTGTTGCCGGGAAACCCCCGCCGGCGCATAGAGCACAGAGCCGGACCCGGCCCTTTAGGCCTTTGCCTGCCGAAGGCCTTACAAGATACCGCATCCACCGGTCAATGGCCTGTTGCCCAGAGGGCTCCGGCCACCGAGCCTCTTTTAGCTTTCCTATTACCTCATGCGCTGTATGTAGCGCTGGAGGTCTCGGTCTCCCATACGGTAACCGAATCTATTTTTACATCTTTCCGGATTTCCGAGACCCGGTCAAAGATGTATTTAGCCATGTTCTCGGAAGTCGGGTTATTATCTTTAAAATATTCGATATCGTTCAGATATTTATGGTCAAGGCCCGAAAGGCAGGCCTTTAATGACTTCTTAAGCTCCGTAAAATCGATCACCATCCCAAGATCGTCAAGCTTCTCCGACGAAGCGGCCACTTCAACTTTCCAGTTATGGCCGTGAAGCTCCTCGCATTTGCCTTTGTATCCCCTCAGGTTATGAGCTCCGCTGAAATGCCCGAAAACTTTTACTTTATACATACAGTCCCTTATCCTTCCTGACCTTTTTACTTCCCGGCGGGGAGTTCATTATCCGCCGTTCATCAACTGCGGACCATGGAACAGCAATGGGTCCCGCCTCCAGGCAGCGGCCCCGTTCAAGCCTGAAAGCCGCTAGCGCCCGGCTATACCTTACTCATAATACCTTCTCGTCACCGATCTCCACTTATCCTGGGCTTTCAGAATAAGTTCGCAAACCTCCCTCACGGCTCCGTATCCCCCCTTTTTCTCGGTAATAAGGTCAACGAGGGACTTTACTTCCTCGGCGGCATCCGGGGGGCAAACCGCGAGGCCTGCCCTTTTCAGCACCGGGATATCTATCAGGTCATCGCCTACAAAACATATCTCCCCGGGATCTACCCGGAATTTTCTCGCGGCTTTTTTAAAAGCGTAATTTTTGTAGTGAAAGTTCTGGTATACCTTGTCCACTTTAAGCTGTTTGGCCCTTCTCTTGACTATCTTTGAGGCTTTTGCCGTAAGGATCACGCACTTCAATCCCGCTTTTTTGATCAGAAAAACGCCGAGTCCGTCCTTTACATTGAAATTCTTTATCTCGTCGCCGTAATTGCCGTAAATAAGGCGGCCGTCGGTAAGAACACCGTCCACATCAAGCATCAGCATCTTGATATTTTTAGCCTTGTCCAGGATATCGTCTGAATATCGCCTTTCCATGTTCCTTCCCCTTCTCCTGTAACTTGATCGTTTATCCGGGACCTTTTTACACCAAACCCGCTTTAAGTATATCCTGCACATCGAGAAGGCCGACCGGCTTGCCCTTTTTATCCAGAACGGGCATCTCGTCTATCTTCTTGGAGCGAAGGATATCAAAGGCCTCCGCCGCGAGACGGTCAGGCGTTATGCTTACGGGGGAGATCGTCATGACCTTACCCACGGGGGCGGAAAAAAGGTCTTCCCCTTTCTCAAAATGCCTTCTGAGGTCTCCGTCGGTAAATATGCCTTTAAGCCTGCCTTCAGCGTCGACCACGGCGGCGGCCCCGGCCCGTTTTCTGGTTATCCTGATGAGAACTTCTTTCACTTTCATGTTCTCCTTGACTACGGGCGTTTCAGACAGAGGCCTCATTATGTCCTCTACTTTCAGAAGAAGCCTTTTCCCCAGCGACCCGCCCGGATGGTATAAAGCGAAATCCTTTGGTTTAAACCCCTTTTTTTCAAGGAGGGCGACGGACAGCGCATCCCCGATAGCCAGCATGGCCGTGGTGGATGTCGTGGGGGCCAGACCCATCGGACAGGCTTCTTTGTCAACGGAACTGTCCAGAACGAGGTCGCTGTTCTTCGCGAGCGTCGAAGAGAGCTTACCCGTGACCGAGACCAGTTTAGCCCCTATCTTCTTTATTATGGGCAAGAGCTTGACCACTTCTTCGGTTTCCCCGCTATTGGAAAAGACCAGCATCACATCGTCTCTCGTCACTCTCCCGAGATCGCCGTGAAGCGCTTCCGCCGGATGCAGATACAGCGACGGGGTGCCCGTGGAAGCCATAGTAGCGGAGACTTTCTGGGCTATATAACCGGGCTTCCCCATCCCCGTGATAATGACCCTGCCTCTGGCCGAAGCCATAAGACCTATGGCTTCGGCGTACCCGCCGTCAACCCTTTCCACAAGGTCCATGACCGCTTTACCCTCATTCCTCAGCACTTTTTTCGCGGTCCGGATACTTTTGTTGTTCATACCGCAAACTCCTTAAGCGTTTCGTCGAGCTTTTTGACCTGCGCCAGAAACCCTTCCAGCCTGTCGATGCTCAGCATGTTGGGACCGTCGCTCAAAGCCCTTTCGGGATCTTCGTGGACCTCCAGGAAAAGAGCGTCGCATCCCACCGATACCGCGGCTCTTGAGAGAGGGAGCACATATTCCGACTCTCCCCCGCTGGCAACACCTTTTCCTCCGGGCATCTGGACGGAATGGGTGGCGTCATACACTACCGGATAACCGGTATTCCGCATTATCACAAGTCCTCGAAAATCGTTGACCAGCATGTTATATCCGAAGGTCGTGCCTCTTTCCGTGAGCATTATATTATCGTTACCCGCCGAAAGGGCTTTTCTTACTACATTTTCCATCTCACGGGGCGACATGAACTGGCCCTTCTTGATGTTCAACGGTCTGCCGGTGGATGCCGCTTTTACCACAAGATCCGTCTGTCTGCACAGAAAAGCCGGTATCTGGATAACATCAAGTACTTCCGAAGCGGACGCAAGTTCTTCTACGGAATGCACATCGCTCAAAACGGGCACACCCGTACTTTTTTTGACCTTTTCGAGTATCCTTAGGCCTTTCTCTATCCCGGGCCCCCTGTAGGAATCGACGGAACTTCTGTTCGCCTTATCGTAGCTGGCCTTGAAGATGAAAGGCACTCCGGCCTTAGCCGTTATTTCCGCCAGCCGGGCGGATGCCTCTAGCACGGCCTCCTCGGATTCTATAACGCACGGCCCGGCTATAAGGACCAGCGGTTCCCCTTTTCCTATGAGAATTTCTCCGATCTTTATTTTCTTGTATTCCATTTCAGTCTGGTCCTGATCTTTTATACCGGCAATTACCGCCACACGCCGGGTTCAGTCTTTCCCCGCCAGCAGCCCGCGGACAAGGTCAAGGTCTTCCTGGGTATCTACTCCCACTGTATCGTACCTTGTTTCCAGTGTTTTGATCTTGTACCCGTGTTCAAGCACCCTCAACTGTTCGAGTTTTTCTTCTCCTTCAAGTATCGATTTCGGAAGGTTCGTATATGTGAACAGAAAATCTTTCGTGTACGAATAAAGGCCTATGTGCTTGAAATACCGTCCGCTCAGATCAGCGCCCGAAGCTTCCCTTATGTAAGGTATGGGGGCCCTGGAGAAATACAAAGCGAACCCTTTTCTGTCAACTACGACCTTTACCGTATTTGGATCCTCTATTTCCTCTGTCCTGTGTATGCGTTTTATCAATGTAGCCATATGGACATTTCTTTCGTACATGAAGACCCTTGCGAGATCATCGACCATCATGGGATGCACAAGGGGCTCGTCACCCTGTATGTTTATGTATACATCGGCATCGACCGTGTTAGCCACTTCGGCTATCCTGTCCGTTCCTGAAGGCTGCTCCGGTGAAGTAAAAACAGCTTTAGCCCCGAAAGCCTCTACGGCCTTGAGTACGCGCTCTTTGTCAACCGCGATAACGACCTCGTCTATCTCCCTGGCCTTTCGGACCCTCTCCCAGACATGCCGTATCATAGGTTTGCCGTTTATATCCGCGAGTATCTTTCCTTTAAGCCTTGTAGAATGCCATCTGGCGGGGATCACGGCAGCTATTTTCATTTTATACCCCTCGCATCAGTTAAAGAAGAACGCCCGGTCTCCTTCCGTATCTTGTCCAAAAGCTCATCCACGCTCGCGACAGCGGGTCCGGCCTTGGCCACCACCACGCCCGCCGCGCAATTGGAGATCTCCGCCGCCTCTACGGGAGTAGCTCCGCTGACAACGCTCAAAGTGTAAACGGCGATAACGGTATCACCTGCCCCCGATACATCGGCTACTTCCTGGGCCCTGGTAGGTATATCGTGCGGGGCCTTATTCTTCTCGAATACCATCATCCCTTTCTCTCCGCGGGTGATCAGTATCACATCGGCATTCTGCTTCTCCAGGAGCGTTCGCCCGGCCTTTTCAAGCGTTTCACGGTCGGTAATGTCGAACCCCACGGCGGTTCCCGCTTCGTGGTGGTTGGGAGTTATCACGCTGACATCACGGTAATACTCGAAATGGTTCTCCTTAGGGTCTACCGCTACCATTTTACCCCGCCTGGCAGCGAGGCTCACCACTGCCTCTATCAGGGACGGGGTTATGAGACCCTTACCGTAATCCTCTATTATTATACCGTCGACATCCTCAATGTTCCGCGAGACGAATTCGCCTACCTCGGCCGATATCTCCTCGGAAGGGACATCTATCTTTTCCCTGTCTATCCTCAGCACCTGCTGATGCAGGCCTCTGCTGGCCACAACCCTTGTCTTGAGGGTTGTCGGCCTTGACCCGTCGCTTATGACCCCTTCTATGTTGACCTTTTCCCTGCGCAGAAGCTCTTTTAATTTCTCCGCCTTCTCGTCCCGGCCGACGAGCCCTATCAAAGTGACCTCCGCGCCCAGGGAAGAAAGGTTCCTCGCCACATTACATGCGCCTCCGGGCAGATAATCATCTTCCTCTTCACGGTTCCGCGACCATACGACCGGTACAGGGGCTTCCGGGGAAATCCGGGTCACTTCTCCCCTTATTATCTGGTCCAGCAAAAGGTCCCCCACGACCATAAGCCTTTTGCCCTTGAACCCGTCGACAACTGCTTTCAGATCCGAATATGCGTGTTCCATACTCCATGCTCCAGATTATATCGGGTATCGGTTAAAGACACTTTACCGCTCATATTACAGAGTCGATCTTTGCGGCTATACTGGACTTGGGGCTTACCCCTACCATCTTTTCGACTACCTCTCCGTTCTTGAATATCGCGAGGGTGGGTATGTTCATCACTCCGTATGCCGAGGCGGTTTCGGGACCTTCCTCCACATTCAATTTACAGACCTTTATACGCCCCGTATATTCTTCCGCTAGCTCCTCGACAGTCGGGGCTATCATCCGGCACGGACCGCACCATTCGGCCCAGAAATCAACGAGGACCGGAAGATCGCTGTTCAGGACTTCTTCTTTGAAATTTACATCGTTAACATTGATCTCGCTCATCACTATCTCCTTTTGTTATATATAAAAAATAACAGTCATAATAATACATATTTCCTCGCACAGTGTCCTATTATATTACTTTCCTCCGAAAGGAGCAAGAAACTTTGTTTTTCCGGCTTTTTGAAGATTAACGAGAAAGCAGAGGGGATTATTACGCGGGTTCGCCGATGATCGCGCTTACGGCGTCAAGGACATCGCGGGAAGAAACAGCCCTTAAACAGGCAAAGCCGATCTTGCATTCATGGGCCGAACATTTTTCACAGCCGACATCCTTATGTATCAACCTGTTATGCACTCCCGCAGGCCCCCACCTGTCCGGGGAAAGCCCCGGGTCACTCCTCCCGAAGATAACGACACATGGGGTATTTACTGCCGCGGCGACATGGACCGGCCCGGAATCGTTGGACACCAGCACACAGCATCTTGACAGGAACTCGGCAAGCTCACCGAGCCTTAAAGCTCCGGTAAGGTCTATCAATTTCTCTTTTGAGGACGAAGCTATGGACCTCGATATCTCCATGGTCTCATCCCCGCCGATAAGAACGATATCCTTGCCGTATTTTTTCCTCAACACCTCCGATACTTCGGCGAAACCATCCGGATCCCACCTCTTGGAAGGACAGCTGGCCCCGGGATGTACGGCTACAGGGGATTCGCTTATGCCGAGGTCCCTGAAAACAGAGTCTACGGAATCCCTGTCTTTAGCGGAGCTTTCAACATAAGGGGAAATATCCTCGATGTCCACAGCAAAACCCGCATCACGCATAAGCTTCAAAGTCGAAACGGACTCATGCTCCCCGAAAAGATGTTTATCGTGGCGTATTTTCCGTGTAAGCAGAAAAGCCATTTTCCTGTCGTATCCTATCCTGACAGGTATGCCTGCCAGGAAAAACAATAAATGCACCCGGTTTGTAGGATGAAGAGCGATCGCCGTGTCAAACTTCTTTCTCCGGATCATTCTGGAGAACCTGAAAATACCCCGGAATCCTTTTTCGGAACCTCTCCTGTCCAGCGTTATGACCTCGTCCAGATCGGGGTTATTCGCCACAAGATCGCGGTTACCCGACTGGACCATGAATGAGATATAGGCGTCGGGGTAATTCTTGCGCAACTGCCTTATAACAGGGGTGGAAAGCACGACATCCCCTATCCTGTCGGTCCTTGCTATCAGTATTCGTTTCGGTTCCATGATAATTCCAGCGTTAAACACCAAGCTCCAACCATTAAGTCGAGACCCCGGCATGTCGTGCTGAAGCTGTACGCTTAACGCTTTAGCTTGTCATACGCCCTCGTATACACCTCATGATCTCCGGAAGAAAAGCACACATATATTATCTCATCAAAATCATCCCTGAACTTAAGCCCCTCGCCAAGAGCTATCTCCGCGGCCTTTTCGATCGGAAAACCGTAGACACCTGTACTTATAGCCGGAAAAGCTATGCTTTTAAGAGACCTGTCACGGGCAAGCCTGAAGCTGTTCCTGTAACAGTTCCGCAAAAGTCCGATCTCTCCCGAGGATCCGCCGCGCCAGCGGGGGCCGGGCGTGTGTATTATGCACCCGGCCGGCAGTTCACCCGCGCCGGTCATCACCGCCTCACCGGTGCGGCATCCACCGAACTTCGCGCATTCTTCAAGGACCGACGGCCCGGCGGCACGGTGTATAGCCCCGTCGACTCCCCCTCCCCCGGCAAGCCTGCTATTAGCGGCATTAACTATCGCGTCGACCTTTTCCGTAGTTATGTCACCTTTTTTTATGATTATCTTGCCCATGTCGACTTCCTGAACTTTTCATACATCATCATGCGTAAAACTTCGTAAAGACCGTTCGATACCGGAACAAAGTTTTAACGGAACAAATGGTCAGGAACGGTCTTCCAGTATCTCTCTGCATGCGACCAGGACCTCTTCCACCCTGAGCCCCGGCAAACACCCCTTGTCCGTCCCGTCCGTACATAAAGACCTGTTACACGGCCGGCAGAGCACCCCGGGCCTTACTACGCGGCTTTTACGGGATAAAGGACCGTACTTCCTCTCATCGGTCGGGCCGAATATGGCGACCGTGGGCGCGTCAACGGCACTGGCTATATGCAGCGGAGCACTGTCGTTAGTGACCACCAGGTCCGATCCTTTCATCAATTCGGCCAGGCATCCTACCGATATCTTCCCGCAAAGGTCTGTAAAGCCTTCGGTGCAGTTACCGCGCATGTCGTCAACCGTCTTCCTGTCTTCATCCGCACCGGCGACGATAACGGCGCAACCCTGGTTCCGGACAAGTTCATCACAGAGGCGGGCATAGAGATCGGCCGGCCATCTTTTAAGCCTGCTTTTCGCCCCCGGGTTTATCAGCACTTTCCTGACATCACCCGCGCCGCTGAGGATCATCTGCGCTTCTTTTTTCTCAAGACGGGTGACCGGCATGAAGAACCGGGGGAAAGAATAAGGAGTATCTGTCAACTTTCCCAGCACAGAGAGGTGTTCGGACCTTTTGTGGAGGTCCGGTTTCGGGACAACGGGTCCTTTATCGAAAAACCCTCCCACGGACATCCCCGCTCCGGCCAGGTACGGAAGAAGAGATCCCTTCAGATCGACCACCAGGTCGTATTTCATCCGGTGGAAACAGACAAGCTTTCTTATGCGCCGTCCTAGGGCCCTGTGGTCCTGGAGAACATGAACATCCCTGACGGAAGGATGCAGTACGAATATCTTCTTCCCGGGAGCCCCGGTAACCACATCGATCTTAGCTTCCGGATAAAGATCCCTCAGCTTTTCGATCACGGGAGTAGTAAGGATTATATCTCCCAGGTTACTGAGACTTATGAACAATATGGTATTGATCTTCATTTCATATCCGCCCCGGGCGCAGCAGTTTTTCAGACGCCCCGAAAACTTCTTCACTGGTTATGGCCTTCATGCATTCGTACCCCTTAGGGCACTCTTCCTCGTAACAGGGCACCTCACAATCCCCGGGTTTGGATATGACCACATTTATACCCGCGCCCCTCGGACCGGTCATGAAAGGTGAAGTAGGCCCGAAAAGGCCTATAGTAGTCGCGCCCGAGGCGGAAGCAAGATGAAGCGGGCCGGAATCGGCGCTTACGACGAGCGCGCTTTTCCTGAATATGGCCGCCAGTTCGTTTAGCCCCGTTCTGCCCGCTACAGTATAACATCTTTCCGAAGGAACCGATGAGACTATCCTTTCCGCCAGACCGGTATCTTTTCCGGATCCCGTGATCACTATCTCTATGTCGCTGAAACGCTGCAAAAGCATTTCAGCTAAACGCGTAAACCTTTCTTCGGGCCATCTTTTCGGCCCCCAGTTCCCTCCCGGGTTAAGGACCACTATCCTTCTGGCTTTGCCCCCTGCTTCGCGCAGAACAGCTTCGGCCTTCTCTTCATGTTCTTCCCCGTTAAAATAACGATAAGTACCGTCAGCTCTGGAGACCCCTACGGCGCCGGCCAGCGCAAGTATCTGGTCGGCTCTGTGGACCTTTTCCCCCTCGGGCATCTCAACGGTATCGGTAAGCGGGCTCTTTTTGCCCGCGAACCCTATCCTCCGGGGTATCCCGCACAGCCTGGCCATTACGGCCTTCGTCCTTGAGGGCTTCAGGAAAAAGCATGTATCATACTCTTCCCTCTTGACCATCATCACAAAATAAAGCTTTTCTTTCAGGGACGAAAGCTTATTATCGTCCCTTAGAAAATGCACATCGTTTATCCAGGGATTATATTCCAGGAGATCGGCGTATCTAGGCACCACTACGCACGCGATATACGCGTCGGGATAACGGTTCCTCAACGCGCGGAGGAAAGGAAATGAAAAAAGTATATCGCCCAGCCAGTTCAGTTCGAAAACCAGTATTCTTTTTTGTTTGTCCATTCAGATCCTCGGGTCCGCATCCGGGCAAGGGACCGTACGCCCTCAGCCCCGGTCCGAACGCTCACTTCAAAACCTGTTCGTAAACACTTATCGTCTTCTCTACGCTTTTTTCTATGGAAAACTCCCGCATTGCCTTTGCCCTGGCGTTCCAGCCGTACCGGAACCTTTCTTCCGGGTCTTCAACAAGGGCTTCTATGGCTTCCGCCAGCGCCTCGGGATCCCCGGCAGGCACCAGACTCCCGTCAAAACCGTCGATCACCAGTTCCGCCAGCCCCCCTATATTGCTTGCTATACAGGCTCTTCCGGACGCCATGGCCTCCATCAGCGAAAGGCCCAGACCTTCATGTACCGACGGCATACAGAACACATCCATGAGACCGAAATACTTTGCCAGGGGTTTGCCTCCGGGCGTTATAACGACCTTGCCGTCCAGCCCCGCCCCTGACACCATCCTTTCAAGGGTTGCTTTTTCGGGGCCGTCTCCTATCATCAGAAGCCGGAGATCGGTTCCTTTTGAGCATAATATCTCCATGGCCTTTATCAGGAACCTGTAACCCTTTACCGGCGACAGCCTTCCCAGTGTGCCGATAACGGGTTTCTCCCCGTTCAGCTCAAGATCCTTCAGCAGCGATCTGTCCTTGTGAAGCTCGTACTCCGCGTATTTTCCCAGCTCGATACCGTTATAAACAACTTTCGTGTCCGACTCACTGACGCCCAGGTCATGGACAAGATGTTCCTGGACGCTTCTGCTTATGGCGATGGCCTTGTTCCCCCAGCACGGGAACAATCTCCTGGACAGTTTCCTGTGCCTGAAAAATCCATGGCATGTGGTCACCATGGGGATCCCACAGAAATATCCGGCAATCCTCCCGGCTACCTGTGTGACCCTTGTCTGTGAGTGTATGATCTGAAAATTGTTCTTTCTGACTATATCCTTTATGCGCTTTACGCTCCTGAAGGACTTTATGCCGAACTCGGCTTTTGTCCTTATATCGAGCTCAAAATGCTTTACACCTTCCTGATCCAGTACGCGCACAAGATCTCCTCCGCCCGAAGCAACTCCAGCGTTTATACCTCGCCTGTTGAGATATCGCGCGAGGTTCACGGTATAAATTCCGATACCGCCCATGTTCAAATGTGTGGTCAGAAGCAGTATATTCATTGTCCAGATCCAGGTTCAGGTCCAGCGGGATTCAACGGTCAAAGTCCCGTTCGCCGGGAATCGTCCCCGCGCCCTTCTCACCGGCCTCTATTTCGTCCACGGGCATCAGCTCGACAATAGCTTTATAGACATCTTCGGGTTTTATCGATCTCATGCACTGCATCTTCCTTCTGCAAACCGGCCTGTAACAGGGAGAACATTTCAGTTTTTTGTGAATAACCCGAAGATCATCCGCCGGAGGGATGTGCCGGGCCGGATCCGTAGGACCGAACAGTGCCACGAAGGGTGTTCCGACTGCCGCGGCAACATGTATGGGGGAACTGTCTCCGCTTAAAAGAACATCGGATCTTCTTATGATGCCTATGAATTCCGGTATGCCGGTCTTGCCTGTAAGGTCAATGGGATTGGCCGTGGTCATTTTCATGAACTCTGACGCTATCCTCCTGTCCGCTTCAGTGCCCACCAGCACCATCCGTATTCCTTTTTCCCTGGCCAGCTTTTCCGACAGTTCGCTCAGATACTCCAATCCCCAGTTCTTGGTCTGCCATTTGGCGCTGGCCGAAAGGCTCACGGCAACTATCCTCTGTCCTTTATTCAGCCAGGCGTCCTTAAGCATCTTTTCGACCTTTTCGGCCGCTTCGGTATCGGGCCAAAGTTCGAGCTTCTTATCCACACTCCTTATTCCCAGCAGACCCAGGGCGTATGCCTGATGTTCAACGGGCGCGAGGGATCTAACGGGCAGCGATATCTTCCTGTTCAAAAGAAAACTGAACTTTCCGTTATCGTATCCGTACCTTTCCGGGACTACACTGAGAAAAGGCAGGAGATGGCTCTTCCGTGAATTCTGGAGGTCTACGGAAACATCAAAATGTTCGGCCCTTAATCTGGAAGCCAGGGCCAGAAAGCCCCTTCCCCTGTCCCTTCCCCTGAGATCACAGGCAATAACATCGTCGATGTAAGGGCAAGGGGAAAGCACCTCCCTGAACCGTACATCCGTGAGAACTTTTATCCTCGCGTTCCTGAAACGGTTCCGCAGCGCCTTGAGTGAAGGTGTGCTCAATATCACATCACCCAGAGCGCTTATCTTGAGAACAAGGATGCTCACGCTCTCCATAGCCTCCCGGTAAACATCCACGGTACGCGCCATAACATTCTCAAGAGAGAAATTCTTCTCTACATATTCCCTGGCGTTAGAGGTCACCTCCTTTAACAACCCCGGAGAAGATGCGTATTCAAGTATCTTTTCCGCCATGTCTTCGGGGTCGGCCGGTTCACACAGCAAACCGGTCTTTCCGTCCTCGACATTTTCCAGCACCCCTCCTATGCGGGTAGCAAGAACAGCAGTTCCCCTGGCCTGCGCTTCGATCACGGTCCTGCCGAAAGCTTCCTGCAGACGGTTGGCGGAGACCAGAACATCCATTCCGGCCATCACCGCGGCTACATCTTCGGAGCTATCCACGAACTTCACTACATCGTTAAGCAGTAATTGCCTCACGGTAAGTCTCAACTTCTTTATGTATTCTTCTTTTGCTCCTTTCGTGTCACCCATAATAACAGCCTCAAGGTTGGGGATCTTTCTGTTCACGAGAGAAACGGCTTTAAGGAAATCCAGGTGCCCTTTAAGGGGGGTGAAGCGGCAAATCATCCCCACCCTGAAGGTCTTACCCCTCCTTTCCTCCCTCGGAATAAAAGAAAATCTTTTCAGGTCCACCCCCCTTGGTATTATCCTTATTCTGCCGAGAGGAACGCTGAAATTATCCTTCATGTACCTGGCCATGGTCTCGTTGGCGGTTATAACGAACTTGCCCCATCCCATGACCCTGCTTATAAGCTTTTTCCTGTATTGGCCGTGAGCGGTGGTAAGAAAGGTCCTGTGCAGGGAGCGAGCGGCGAAAAAACCCGTCAGTGCCGGGATACGGCTGCGCGCGTGAACCACATGTATATTCTCTTTGGCGATGATCTTCTTAAGCTGCATATAGGCATACAGCATGGTAAAAGGGTTTTTTCTGCCTACGGGAAGACGGTAATGCCTGGCGCCTATTGCCGCCAGGTCTTTCTCGAGCACACCGCCTCCGGAGACTACCACGGCCTTATGCCCGTTCAGTGTCAGGTATCTCGCGACTTCGACGGTACCCTTCTCCACTCCGCCGATGTTCAGTTCCGGCACCAGTTGTAATATATTCATGTTTTTCCAGGGAAAATCTGCAATTCACAGGGAACAGCACCCTTAACCCGTAAACCCGCTCCGCTTTTCCTTTTTCCTCTCAACCTTTTCCTTACGGATCATCCTGACCGTCTCAGAACAATTTGTATATCTTCTCCCGGATCTTTCTGTCATCTTCAGGGATCTCAGCTTTATTTTCCGCGTTAAATGCCTTTCCTATCGCCGTTCCCAGTGATTCCGGTTCGACCACATCGATATACCCCCTGAGGCGGAGACCTTCGAGGAATCTTTCGAACTTGGTAGTTTTAGCCGTCCTTTTTTTCGGCAGGAAGACCACGACTTTCCTGCCCGAGGAAACCGCCTCGGAGACCATGGAAATACTTTCCCCCGAAACGACCACCACCCTGCTTGACGCCAGTATTTTCTCTACCGTTCTTTCGTCTTCATCTTCCGCGCCCCTGACAAAAGACGAACACCGCCCGCTTCGCGAGAATATCTCTTCAAGCCTTTTTTCAGAAGAAGGCGCCGTCCTCCGGGATGTAGTGGCCCTTATCTCCGCTCCGGCATCTTCCGCGGCTCCTGCGATCTCTTCGGCCACGGTCCCGGCGGTGTTTTCGTCAAGCAAAAAACACGGATTATCCCCTCCGAAAAGCAGGCCTATACCTTCGTTCCCGTTAGCGGGCGAAAACACCTTTATCTCTTCGGGGTCAACAAGGTTCGGGGCCAGGTCCGTAACTACCATCTTCGCCGTTCTTCTGCCTTTGGCGTCGTTCCGGCAAAGGATTACCAGGTCGTAGAATTTGCGCCTCCTTTTCCCGGGATCGAAGACCGTAACATTACGCGCGTTATTTTCAACCTTCAACATATGGTTGACCCCGAAAAGGCCGGTTCCGCAGCTGACTATTACATCCGCGTAACACTTAGCGGCTTCGGAAAAACATTCTTCCTCAAGGGCCCATTTCAGGAGCTTAAGCGATCCCTGGCATCCCGGAGCCGTAAACGGGCTTAAAATATTGAGGATTCCTTTCCTGAAAGAGCTCCTGAACCTCACTTCAAGCACCTGTACGACGGTCTGGTCCCCGGCGACCCCTTCTTGCTCCCTGTAAGCCCTGATCTGTTTAACCACGGCAAGAGACTGTTTCAAGTGACCCTTTTTACCGTCGGAGAGCACAAGTATCTTCTTAAGCGTGGTAAGTTTCCATCGTTTATGCATCCACAGCCATTGTTCGGGGTGATCTCTTATATGTTTCTCCAAAAGAGAGTTATATTTCTTCATGTAAGGGACGAGGTCGTCCCCTTTTGCTATTATCATCGGCTCCTCGACCACTATCTCGTGATATGGGCCCTCTACCCTGTGGATGAATATAGGCAGGAACATGGCGCCGCTTTTCTGTGCGAACTTATAGGGCCCCACGGCAGTGGAAGCGGGTCTTCCGAAAAAATCCACCAGGACACCGCTGTGGCCTCCGTTCTGGTCCCCGGCTATACCTATGCTTTTGCCTTCCCTCAGCAGCCGGAAAATGGTCCTTATATCCATACCCTTGCGCACTACTTCGTTACCCCGCATCTCCCTGAGCTGGTTGAGAAGCTCGTTGAGCCTTCTCATCTTCTGTTCCCGGACGAGAAAATATACCTTGTTACCGTACGCGACGCTAGCCGCTACACAGAGCTCCCAGTTACCGAAATGCGCGGAAACGAAGAGAGAGCCCTTTTCCCAGTTGAAGGCCCGTCGGCTCCACTCGAGGTTCCTCACTTTCACATATTTAAGCAGGTATTCCCTGTCGAACTTGGTCATGCTCATAAGCTCGGCGAAAGTCTGCGCCATATTCCTGTACGCTTCACGCGTTATCCTCTTGATCTCCCGGGGCGGCTTTTCGTTATGAAAAGCCGCTTTGAGGTTGGCGTATGTTATACGCGCCCTCTTTCCGCTGAGCTTATAGACCACCCATCCCATACTCCTGCCCAGCATCAGGTTAAAGCGTACCGGCAGATAGTGGAATATCCTGTTAAGTCCTCTTACCATTAAAGAGGCTATCAAGTCCAGCATCAAGCTCTTTCTCTCCTTCCGTGATTTTTACAGCGATCTTCAATACCAGTATTTTCTCCTCAAAAGCGGATAGGTCCAACTCCCCAAGTTTGGTCATATCTTTGGCGGTGGTCACAAGGTACCGGGCGCCGGTCGCCGAGAGTTCGCCCTCGATCTCATCCAGGTCTTTCCGGGAATACCTGTAATGGTCGGGATATATCTTTTTACTTACGAACCTGCATCCCAGTCTCTCAAGCATGTGAAGGAACTGAAAAGGATTACCGATCCCGCAAACAGGTAGCACCCCGGTCCCTTTCAGCATCTCCACCGGATACGAACAACCCGTAACATCCGTAAGACAGAGAGCCTTGTAACCGGCTGAAACTATTATCTTTCCCGGGAACGATTTTCTCAGCCTTTCCCCGAGGCCGGCCCGGTCTTCCGGCCTCATCAGGTCAGCTCTGGTGATCACCAGAACATCCGCCCTTCTAAGGGCGGTTTCGGGTTCCCTGAGCGGGCCTCTTGGAAAAAGATGAGCGCGTCCCGGCCAACAGGTGCCGTCCAGAAGGACTATATCCAGGTCCCTGGCCAGTCTCCTGTGCTGGAACCCATCGTCAAGTATCATAAGATCGCACCCCTCCGCGGAGGCTTTTGCGGCGTTTCGGACCCTGTCCTGTCCGGGTATAACGCGTATATCCGGAAGTTCGTCAAGAAGCATCCTGTCCTCATCTTTCCCGTAACCCCTTATCAGGATCGCGGGTTTCCTTCCGTAAGATAAGGCCTTGTCCGCAATAAATACCGTAAAAGGCGTTTTGCCGGTGCCTCCGAGCGTTATATTCCCTATACTGATGACATCGCCCGGAACTTTGTGGACGCGCCTGAGCCCCGACCTGTAACCCAGGTCGACCACCTTCACCGCCGCGGCGTAAAAAAGAGATAGAAATGAAAGGAGAACTTTAAGGCACCTCGCCGGCGCATCATTCCTATCGTCTTTCATGACCGAAAGCATGTAATTTTTGAACGACATATCCTGACCTTAAAACCGTTTCACATCCACCGTAAGACCGCCGCCGGATATTAAAACGGCAGGCCGGGCAGCCGGAAGGCCGAAACCCCGATAATTACAAAAGATATCCTTTTATGCCTTCCAGTGTCCGTCTCACGGCTCCAGAGTTCTTTTCTATCATCCTCAAAGCGTTTCTCGATAAAGCCTCTCTCCTGTCTTCATCGGTCAAAAGGCTTTCGAGGGTTTTCTTTAGCTCCTCTTCATCCTTCACCATCAGAGCCGCCTCGTTTTCCAGGAATATCTGCGAGACCTCCTTAAAATTGGACATGTTCTCGCCGAAAACCACGGGCTTTCCCCAGACGGCGGCTTCAATGGGGTTCTGGCCTCCTTCGGCCACGAGGCTTTTGCCGATGAAGACCACATCGGCTATGCCGAAAATGTCCTTCAAATGACCTATAGTGTCCACCATCAGGACATTATACTCCCCGGCAGATGAAGGGTCTTTGTGTAGAACAGATGAAAGATCCCTGTATTTCACTCCCTTCTTCTCCAGGTAGAGCCTGACGGCTTCCGACCGTTCAACATGCCTCGGCGCTATAACGAGTCCAAGCGAAGGTATCCTGGCCCTTAATTCCAGATAAATGTCTATAAGTATGTTCTCTTCCGGGAAATGGGTGCTTCCGGCCACTATGAGCGGAGCGTCCTTTTCAAAACCCAGCGCCCTGCGGGTAAAAGGGACCGGTCCTTCTTTTTTCTGTTCATCGAACTTCATGTTGCCGGCGATTTTCACCTTCTCCCCGGGCGCCCCGAGCAAAGTTACGCGTTCGGCGTCACCGACAGATTGCATGTAAAAAGCGTCTATACAGTTCATGAGACGGGCTGTCACCGGACCTATTCTCCTGTAGTTTCTGAAAGACTTTTCGGAGATCCTCCCGTTGGCAAGGATCACGGGTATTCTGCCGGCCTTCATCCGCTCCAGCATATTAGGCCATAGCTCCGTTTCTATCATTATAAAAAGTCTCGGAGCAATCGACCTTATGGTCTTCGAAACTATAAGGCTGATATCGAGCGGATAATAAAAAACACTGTCGACAATTCCTCTGCCGAGCTTTCGTATCATGTCGTTCCCTGTCCTGGTAGTGGTCGAAACTATAACGGGCTGCGAGGGGAAAAGTTCTTTTATCCCCGCCGCAAGTTTTGCCGCCAGAGACGCCTCACCGACACTGACGGCGTGTATCCACACCGGACTGTCCAGTTCCGTTATTTCCCTTCCCAGAAAACCGAATTTCTGCGGAAAATCCCTGTGCAGACGCCCGCGGAAGAAAAGGTACGGGACATAGAACAGACTGAAAAGGATAAAGAATATGTCGTAAAGCAGTCTCATGTAAACCAACTCTTAAGATCGAGATCTAGATCGAAACCAAGGATCTGTCCTCTCGACAAACATTATTCACTAGATCTAAATCTGAACCTGAATCTGTTTTTAAAATACTACGCCCTCGGATGCGCTTTCGAGTAGATCTCCTTGATCCGTTTGGAACCGAGATGTGTATATATCTGGGTAGTTGACAGGTTTTTATGCCCCAGAAGTTCCTGCACGCTCCTCAGGTCCGCGCCGTTATTCAGCATATGCGTAGCGAAAGAATGCCGTATAGAATGAGGAGAGATCTTTTGCTCTATACTGCATTCTTTTATGTATTTATCGATAATGCGCCGGACGCTCCTGTCGGTAAGACGGGTGCCGTTCTTGTTGAGGAACAGGGCCGTACCGTTACCCGGCCACCGCTCACGCCTTTGGTCGATATACCGCCTGAGAGCATTCTGCGCTTCTTTCCCGAGAATAGCTATTCTTTCCTTCTTACCTTTTCCCCGGGCTTTAGCCAGTCCGGATATCAGGTCAAGGTCCCCCAGGTCAAGTCCCACAAGTTCGCTCACCCGGAGCCCGGTAGAGTAAAGGACCTCCAGAATGGCGCGGTCCCTGACACCAAGAATACCGTCGAGAGAAGGTGCGGTAATGAGCAGGGTTATCTTTTCCGTATCGAGGAATTCCGGAAGGCGCTTGTCGATCCTGGGTGTGAAAATGCTGTCCGCTATGTTCTTCGAAACTATTTTTTCCCTGAAAAGAAATTTAAAGAAAGATCTTACAGCGCCGAGCTTTCTGACCACCGTCCTCTTTGAACAGCCCCTGTCCCTTAATTCCGCAAGGTAGCGCCTTATTTCCAGGTGTGTTATCTTCCGGGGGTCCTTCCCTCCGGTAAAATCCGAAAGATCAAGAAGATCGGACCTGTAATTCCTTACAGTGTGAGCGGAATAATTCTTTTCAATGTTCAGGTAATCGATGAACTTCCCTATAAGTCGCTCCATGTTCATTCACCTTCCACCTGGTCCTGTTTTTCGGCCTTGTCAGGATCTTCCTGGGGAAGTTTTCGGGATGTGTAGGTGCATTTCGGGTATCTGGTACAGCCGTAGAACATTCCTCTTTTCGACCGCCTTTCGACCAACTCGCCGTCACACTCTTCTTCCGGGCATTTAACACCCGTGGTAATGGATTTGGATTCTTTGCAGGAAGGAAAGCCCGAGCAGCTCAGAAAACGGCCTCTTCGGCCCCATTTTATGACCATGGGCCTTCCGCATTTGGAGCATTTTTCATCGGTCTTTATCTCCTGTTTTTTCACGCTTTTCATTTTTTCCTTGGCCTCTTCCAGCTTTTTGGAGAAGTCGGAATAAAATTCCTCAAGCGCTTTGTGCCATTCGATCTTGCCTTCTTCGATCTCGTCGAGTTCGTCTTCCATCCTGGCGGTAAAGGCATCGTCCACAACATCGGGGAAATTCTCCACGAGGAGCTTGTTGACCAGTTCCCCCAGTTCGGTAGGCTGCAGGCTCCTCCCCATCCTCTTGATATAATTCCGGTTTATTATGGTACGGATTATAGGCGCGTATGTGGAAGGCCTCCCTATACCTTTTTCTTCCAGTTCCTTTACCAGCGAAGCGTCGGTATATCTCGCCGGAGGCTTGGTGAAATGCTGTTCGGGGAAAAGCTCCACCAGCGCGGTCTCCTCGCCTTTTTCAAGCGGAGGCAGAAGGGATGTCTCGGTCTGATCGTCACCGTCCTCCCTGTATACCTTTAAGAACCCGTCAAAGAGAAGCTGTCCACCTCCGGCGTGGAACTTGTAGTCCCCGGCTTTTATATGTACCGCGAGAAGCGAGTAAAGGGCGCTCTCCATCTGGCTGGAAAGAAATCTTTTCCAGATGAGATTATAGAGTTTGTATTCGTCCGGACTCAGATATTTTTCAACGGTTGCCGGCGGACGGAGCGGCAGGGTAGGCCTTATGGCCTCATGGCCTTCCTGGGCCCTTTTTTTGGATTTATACTTCGGAGGGCTGGAAGGGCAGTATTTATCTCCGTATTGTTCCTTTATGAACTTTCTAACCTCCTCGGATGCGTCGTTCGATATCCTTACGGAATCCGTACGCATATAGGTTATGAGGCCTACACTTCCCTCTTCACCCAATTCGACGCCCTCGTAAAGGCCCTGGGCGGTACGCATGGTCTTGTTCGCGGAAAAGTTCAGTTTATTAAAAGCGTCCTGCTGCATGACCGAAGTAGTATACGGTGAACGCGGATGGCTCTTCTTTTTCTTCTTTTTTATGTCCTCTACCGTGAATTTCTGTTCGCGAAGTTCCTCTACCACGGCATCAGCGGATCCACGGTCGCCTATCTCTATCTTTTCATCCTTGTGTTTCACCAGTTTCGCCTTGAACTCGGGCGGCCCGTCCGATCCTTCGGGCATTTCTTCTGTTTTTCGCAAAAGAGCGTCTATGCTCCAGTATTCCCTGGTCTTGAAATTTCTTATATCGTTCTCTCTTTCGCATATCAATCTGACGGCAACGGATTGAACCCTTCCGGCGCTAAGCCCCCGCGTCACCTTACCCCATAGCAGAGGACTCAGCGAATACCCGACTATCCGGTCCAAAACCCTCCGGGCCTGCTGCGCATTTACTTTTTTCATGTCGAGTTTACCGGGGTGCTTAAAGGCCTCCTCTACTGCTTTCGCGGTGATTTCGCCGAAACTGACACGGTATATCCTGTCGGTATTCTTACTGAACTGGTTCTTGAGGTGCCAGCAGATGGCTTCGCCCTCCCGGTCAGGGTCGGCGGCCAGAAAGATAGCGTCCGACTTTTTCGCTTCTTTTTTCAGATTAGTAAGGTATTTTTTCCGGCCTTTCATTACCACATATTCCGGCTGGAACCCGTTCTCGAAATCTATCCCCATTTTACCGTCAGGCAGGTCGATTATATGGCCCATACTGGCAAGGACCTTGTAATCCTTTCCCAGGATCTTATTAATGGTCTTGGATTTCGCCGGAGATTCGACTATAACTAGATATTTGCTATTGTTCTCTTTTTGGGATCTTTTCGCTGGCATACGGTCTCTTCCCTTCTTTTGATCATATCCTTTCGTAGATCTTTCCCGGATGTTCCTTTATCGCGCCTTTTATCTGAAGGCTTAAAAGTATTTCGTGTACTTTCGCGCCGGGTCCCCCCGAACGGTACATTATATCTCCCAGGCCAACAGGCCCCTCCGAAAAATGTTCAAGGAACTTTTTCTCTTCGGGGCTCACTGCCGGTCCTTTAGCGGGAAGCGTTTTATTTATCACCGGGGGGATATCCTCGAACATGAGATCGTCAAGTATATCGCGTATCCCCGTAACGGGCCTCGCTCCATCCTTGATGAGGGCATTGGTGCCGTAGCTTGCCGGAGTATCGATCCTGCCCGGAACGGCGTAAACATCTTTCCCCTGTTCAAGCGCGAGCTCAGCGGTTATCAGAGCGCCGCTCCTGCGCCGGGCCTCTACCACCAGCACCCCCTTGCTCAAACCGCTTATTATCCGGTTCCGACGCGGAAAATGCTCGCGGGAAGGACCTTTCCCGGAAGTGTGCTCTGTTACCACACAGCCGGAATATGCTATGCGTTCGGCAAGCTTGCCTGATTCAGGAGGGTAAAGGTTCCTGAACCCGCTCCCCATTACCGCTATGGTCCTGCCTCCTGCTTTGAGAGCCCCTTCGTGAGCGGCGGAATCTATGCCCCTTGCCATTCCGCTGACAACCGTTACCTCTTCCAGGGCCAGTTCCCTCGCCAGGTCCCCTGCCGTCCTCAAACCGTAAAGGCTGCACTTTCTTGAACCCACTACCGCGACGGAATTCCTGTCCGCGGGCAGAATATCCCCTTTCACGAACAGTACGGGAGGCGGGTCGTGAAGATATCTCAGCGAATCCGGATAATCCGCGTCAGTGTAGGCCAGCGGCCTTATCTTCTCCGCCTCCATATAATCCAGTTCGTCCAGGTATTCCCTGGATGAACGAATAGATCCAAGGGCCCTGCCGGAAGAAAACCTCCTGCCCGTTATCCCCGTTATCTGTTCTTCCGAAAGCCCGAAAATATCGGCGGGGTCTTCCACGCTCTCGATCAGCTTGACGATGCTCCTGTCGCCCAGGCCGGGGATGTATGTCAACGCTATTATATCTTCGCAGGAAAACCTCAAAACCCCTCCTCCGCCAGTTCGCCTTTTTCGACCATATCCAGGAAGATATCCGTTAAGCGGGGGTCCAGTTTCCTTCCCACCTCGCTTCTTATTATTATCACGGCTTCGTCGACGGTGAACCCTTTTCGATAGGGCCTGTCGGCCGTAAGGGCCTCGTATATATCGGCGATACATAATATCCGGGCCTCCAGGGGGATATCTTTTCCTTCTATGCCCCGGGGATAGCCGCTGCCGTCCCAGTTTTCGTGATGTCCGGCCATTATGGGAACTATTTCCTTTAAGAAACATACAAGTTTTATCACCTCTTCCCCCCAATGGGGATGCATCTTCATCTCCTCGAATTCCTGCTTGGTAAGTTTGCCGTTCTTGAACAGTATGGTCTCGTCGACGGCCAGTTTTCCCAGGTCGTGCAAAAGAGCCGCTGTCTTTAGAGCTTCTATCTTTTCCCTTCCGAGACCGATCTTTCTGGCAAGAAGGACCGCTATGCCCATTACCCTGTAGGCGTGCTGCGCGGTACCCGGCTCACTTATCCTGGAAGCTGAAAAAAGTGCCTCTATTATCCTGTCGTATTCGGTAAGTATCTCTTCCCTGTTAAGTTCGTGTACTTCCACCTCGCCCCGGGGCTCGTACTTACCTCCTTTGCCCATAAAAAGGTATAGATATTTCCTTTTCTGCTTCAGGGGGACAACGACCCAGTTAAGGTATTTTTTAACGCCTTCGTGGCCCATTATGGGTGAATCGAACCTGCAGAGAGTTTTTTCCTTCTTCAGGCTGGAGAATATTTTTTTCGCATGTGCCCTTTTCTCCCGTGGTATTATCTTGGTGATCCAGTTATTGCCCAGAACATCCTTGGAATGGTATCCCAGCATCTCAAGGCACAGTTTATTAGCGAAAATGACGGTACCGGAAGAATCCGTCACCATCACCGAAGCGTTCATATGCTCCAAAAGCTTTTCGAAAAAAAGCCCCCAAAGCATTGTGTTTTTCATAGGTTTACAGTATTTTGAGTTATTCTTCTTCATCCATCAGCCGCCCTTTTATGGTTTCGACTACATCATTTACGCTCTTCCCGTCGGTCTGGATATGAATATCCGCTTTCTGGTAGAAGGGCCTCCTGTTTTCAAGAAGCTCCCTGATCTTCCTCTCGGGGTCTTCCACATTGAGCAGCGGCCTGTGCCCGTGTCCGCTGGTCCTTTCGCGGATCACCTCGGGGCTGGCCCATAGGCATACCGTTTCGCCCCTTTCGGACAATAGCACCATATTCTCACTGTCCATCACCACACCGCCGCCGGTGTCGATCACCAGGCCCTCACCGGCACTCACCTCTCTGACCGTTTCTTTTTCTATCTTTCTGAAATAGGCCTCGCCCTTCCGGCTGAAGATGTCCTTGATCGGCATCTTTTCCTTTTCGACGATCATTTCGTCGATACTTATGTACTTCCTGCCGGTGCTCTCGGCAAGTTTCCTTGCGACGGCCGTCTTGCCGGTCCCCATGAATCCCAACAATACGATGTTCTTCATCTCCTGTAACGGGTTGAGGGTGGCGGGTATCGGACCACGGCCGACCCTTAGCCGGTCATATCTCCTTTAAGGATTCAATATACGCGGAATAATTCCTTTTCATTTCGGCCACTGAATCCCCGCCGAACTTGTCGGTAAGCGCGGAAGCGATCTCTATAGCCGTTACGGCCTCCGCTACGATACCGCAAGCCGCTACCGCGGACACATCGGACCTTTCGGTAGCGGCGGATGACCTTTTTTTGCTTTCGATATCCACCGTTTCCAGCGGACTGCTTAAAGTAGCGATAGGCTTCATGAAAGCCCTCAGCCTGAGTGTAGCCCCGTTGGTCACCCCTCCCTCAAGGCCACCCGAACGGTTGGATAACCTGAAAAAACTTTTTTCCGGACCGTTGTATCCTATAGGGTCATGTACTTCGGAGCCCTTGCGGCCGGCATTTTCTATTCCTTCGCCTATGGAAACCGCCTTTACCGCCTGGATCGACATCAGCGCTCTGGCAAAAGCGCCGTCAAGGCGTTTATCCCACTGTACATAGCTCCCCAGCCCCGGAGGGACATTCTCCGCCAGAACCTCTATCTCCCCCCCCAGAGTGTCCCCTTTTTCCCTCATACTGTCTATCAACGCGCACATCTTCTTCTCGGCTTTCTTGTCCGCGCATCTTAAGGGAGAAGTCGCGGGGTCGGTCAACCTGGAGATATCGTCAAAATCGAGTTCTTTTGTTTCGGCGGCTATGCCTCCCAGCATAACGACATGGCTGATAACCCTTATCCCGAATTCGGCCAAAAGCAGGCGGCATACCCCCCCGGCCCCCACCCTTGCGGCGGTTTCCCGTGCGCTTGCTCTTTCCAGCACATCCCTCGCGTCGCCGAAAGCGTATTTCATTATCC
>WJMG01000071.1 GCA_014728075.1 Candidatus Omnitrophota bacterium
CTCCGGGGGGGGTTCCGAGGCACGAGCTGATATTAGCCGTTTACGCCGCCGCGATATGGCTTTACATGGATTTCAGCGGATACTGTGATATGGCTATAGGCGTATCACGGCTTTTCGGATACAGGATAGTCGAGAATTTCGACAGGCCTTTTTTGAAAAAGAACATAGCTCTTTACTGGCGAAGCTGGCATATTTCCGTTTACAGCTGGATAAGGGATTATTTTTATTTTCCCCTCTTTGTTTACAGGGGGAGCAGACCCAAGCTATACGCCGGCATATTCCTTACCATGATGGTGTTCATGCTGTGGCACGCTCCCACTCCGGGTTTCCTTTTTGCCGGTATATACAACGGGATCGGGCTTGTCGTATGGAAACTTTTCCAGGACCTCAAGGAGAAGCTTCCGTTCGTTGAAAGGATCCTCTCCTGCGGGGCGTTCACCCCTTTCTCGGTTTTCCTTACCTTCAGCTATGTGAGCCTGGGGATAGCTATCGCTTTTCTGGGAGGGGATGCCTCGAACATAAAGGACATATTTCTCAACTTAAGCGGAATTTAAGCAATGGTCTTGAAAATACTTTATTATCATAATATTATTATATGAAGCGGATCGCATATACCACCGCGCGCTTTTCGCGGGAGTTGAATAACGGAAAATGAAAATTAAGGGCCCTAAGAAGATATTATTTGACTTTGTCCTTTTTCTGCCGTATTTTATCCTGCTTGTGTTCTTATCAGCCCTGGCGACGAACCTCTATAAGGCCGGAAATGTGGATTACGGCGCCGTGAGGACCGGTGTAAGGGAATTCCTTCTATCCGACAGGTCCGAAGTACGGGTGGACAGGTCCGCCAGAAAGCTCTTACTTTCTTACAGGTACCTGTTCCCCGGAGGGAAAGGCCCCGAGACCACCAGAGTCTTGGATTTTGAACCTTCCGGTGATGCCTTTGATATAGTGGTTCTCGGAAGTTCCCCCGTATATTCCGTTTCTCCTCTGGCCGGGGGAGCGGAAGGTTTCTTCCCGGAAAAACTTGAGAAGGGGTTTAAGGAAAAATTCCCGGAAGAAAAGGTGAGGGTATACAACCTGGGCATGACCTCCGCCGATTCTTCTGTAATAAGGGGCATAGCCGAAAAGACAGGGGGCGGGAAGGGTATCGATCTCGCGGTTTTCTATTACGGGGGGGGGATGGACCTTGAAACCGCTTATTACGCCGCCGGGGTAAAAGAAAAGCATTATATACTTGACCTCATCCCCGGAAAGAGGCCCGTCGGACCGGGCGGCGGGAGCCAGGGATCGTGGGCCGGTACGGCCGGGAAATACCTTTCCTGGTTCAACCGTACTTATGTGCAGCCGTATTTTCTGTATTTTTTTCAGAAAGCGGGCCTGCTGGAGCTGCCGTATGCTCCTTTTGCAGAGATCAATGCCATGATAACGGACGAAATGCTTTCTAACATCAAGGCGGCCGTTTCCGTTTTCCGGGAGAACGGGGTGCCCGTAGTCTTGGTTTCTCCTCTCAGTAACCTGGAAGCCAGGCCGTACGGTATAAAGGGGGTAACGGACAGGTATTACGAGATGGGCATGTCTTCGGGTGACCCCGGGGAAAGGTACATGTACCTTTCCATGGCAAGGGATTCTGAAGCGTTCACCGGAGACCTCGGCCCGAGGTTGAGGATGATCCGCGAACTGCCGTATATTGCGGAGGAGATGGGGGAAGATGTTTATTTTTTCGATCTGGCCGCGGAACTGATTCCCGAATGGAAAGGTTTCGGTTACCGGTATTTTTTTGATTACGGGCATATGAAGCCGGTGTTGCACCGGCTGGTAGCCGAAAAGATATATGTGTATTTGACCGGGAAAGGATTGGCCGCGCGCCCGGGAAAGAAGAAAAAGGATGAGACCGGCGGTAAATATTAAATTTACCGCGGACAGGATTTGAACCCTGACCCGAGGTGAACATGGAGATACTTAAAGAGCTTTTAGCTTACATCGAAGAGCGCCGGGAGATAATGCTTTTGCCCGTTCTCCTGGCCCTTCTTTTCGTTACGGCCGTTATCGTGTCGAACAGGGATGTCGTTCAGGTCCCTTTTGTTTATTCCGGTTTCTGAACGGGTAGATCATGATTACTCGAAAAATACATGCAGCGGCGGTTGCCGCAATAGTCTGCGTAAGTTTTCTCCTGTATTTTAAAGCACTGGACAATGGTTTTGTGTATAACGACCAGCAGATGGTGGGGGAGAATTACTTTATAAAGGACCTTTCGAACATCCGGTATTTTTCCTCCGGAAGATATTTTGAAGGTTCCAGAGAAAAGACCTACAGGCCTTTTGTGACCCTTACTTTTATGGCCGACCACTTTATCTGGAAAGGTTCTCCGCCCGGCTTCCATTTTACCAACATTCTTTTCCACGCCGGTTCCGCCGTTCTGCTCTATTTCATACTGTTCTTACTTCAGGGCGCGCAGGCAGGCGGAAAGCGCCGGTGTTTTATGGTCGCGATTTCGGGCGCGCTTATTTTTGCCGTTCATCCCGTCGCGACAGAAGGGGTCATGTCGGTCGGGTCGAGGCACGACCTCGTAATGGCGTTTTTTTATCTTGTGTCCTTTTTCTCGTACCTGGTGTACATCCGCACTGCAAAAAGCAGAAGGGGAGTGCTGGCCCTTTCCTGCGGGGCGTTCCTCGTTTCCCTTTTGTCAAAAGAGATGGCCGCTACCCTTCCCCTGATGATAGCCGCAGCGGGTATTCTTTTCCGGTCCGCCGGCGGACGCAGCGCGGTGTCATGCCTGAAAGAGGACGGTAAGGAATACGCTCTTTTTTTCGGGGTTCTCCTTCTCTACATATGGTTACGGTTCTTCGCGATGAGCCACCCCCTGGACTCGGCGGAACAGTATTTTGATAAAGCGTACCTTCTGGGAGAGAACCTTTACGAGCATGTTCTTACATCACTCAGCATAGTCGGGTATTACATAAGGCTTTTTTTCTTCCCGGCCGGCCTGAGGCTTGAGTATGTTCCGGAGGCCCGCACGACGCTGTTTTCGGCGGGACCTCTCGCGGCGGCGCTTTCCATCGGCGCTATAATCGCCTTGTGTTTCAGGTTCAGAAGGAAATATCCCATGATAGTGTTCGGCTGGTGCTGGGTCCTGATAACGATAGCGCCTGTCTCCAATCTTTTCGTCCGGCTTCTAAGCACCGAGATGTCGGAAAGGTTCCTTTACCTGCCGCTGGCCGGATTCGCCGTATTCGTTCCCGTGTTGATATACAGGCTGGGGGAAAGGCCGGACGCGCTGAAAAAGCTTTCTCCGGGCACATCCGGCGCGGTCATGGTGCTCTTCCTGGCCGCGGTTTATTCGGCGGTGACCGTTGACCGTCTCCACGACTGGGAAGACAGTGAGACATTCTGGAAAAAGGAGATCGTAAGCGAAGGCCAAAGCGCCAGGGCCCATAATAACATAGCTATGGTATATTTTTACGATAAGAAGTACGAAGAGGCCGTAGCGGAGCTGGAAAAAGCCCTGAGCATAAAAGATGAGCCGCAGACAAGGGTCAACCTGGCCTATGTTTATATCGAGACGGGCCGCCTGGACAAGGCCCGTGAGGAATTGCGGGCCGCGCTGGGGAAAGACCCCGAATACGCCCCCGCCTTTTACCACCTTGCCGTTATCAGAAAGAGGAACGGTGAACCGGAGCGTGCCCGCGAACTCCTTGACCGGGCCATCGCGGCTTACGCAGAGATGAAGGGCAGGCCTTTTCAGGCAGAAACATATAACCTTTCCGCCCTGGTCTGGCACCGTTTGGGTGAATACGATAAGGCGGTCGAGCATTATACCGAAGCACTGAGGCTTAAGCCGGATTATACCGAAGCGAGGTATCTGCTGGCCAAGACTTACATAGAGACCGGGCGGATGGATGAGGCCGAGACCGAATATCTTGCTATTCTGCAGGAAGACCCCGGACATATCGACGCCAGGAACAACCTCGCTAATGTTTATTTCGCTCAAGGGCGGGCCGAAAAGGCGGCGGAAGAGTATCGCAGGATCCTGGAGGAAGTGCCGGGCCATTACAAGGCCCGGAATAATCTCGCCAATATCTATCTCAGCCGGGGTGAATACGATAAGGCGATCAGGGAGTATTCCGAGGTGGTCGGCAGCAACCCGAGGAACGCGATAGTCCGTTTCAACCTCGGCCTCGCTTACAGCTCAAAAGGCCTTTACCGGAAAGCCGTCAGGGAGTGGAGGAAAGCGCTCGAGATCGACCCTTCTTTTGAGCCTGCGCGCAAGGCCCTGGAAAATATAGGAGCGTCCGAAAGGGGGGATTGACCCGGAGTGTCCGATGGATATCATTATCGTGAAAAGAGGTTCTGCCGGGGATGTTCTAAGGACAACATCCATTTTGAGGGCCCTTAAAGACGCGTACCCGGCGAGTTCCATATACTGGCTTGTTGACGAGGTCAACACCGCGGTCCTGGATAATAATCCCTATCTGAAAAGGCTTTTCCCGTCGGAAAGGAAATTGCCCGAAGGGATCGGCTCGAAAAAATTCGACCTGGCGATAAATCTGGATAACGACACGGTTTCCTCCTCATTCACATCAATGCTCAAGGCGCGGGATAAGAAAGGGTTCGGCCTTGATGCGGAGGGCGAGGTGGTCCCGCTCGACGGGAACGCTTTAAGGTGGCACGAGATGGCGCTTTCGGATGAGCTGAAAAAGAGTAATACCAGGACATACCACGATATAATACACGAAATAGCCGGGCTCCCGGGTAATTTGAACCGGCCGGTCCTGGCTCTCCGGAGGGAAGCCCTGGAACGAGCGTCCGAGTTCTACGAAAAAAAAGGCCTTTCGGGGGAAAAAGTAGTAGCCGTTAACCTGGGAGGAGGAGGGCGCTGGGAGAACAAATCCCCTTCCGCGCGGAAATGGATACTGATAATAAAAGACATGCTCGAAAATACGGGAGCAAAGTGCCTTGTCCTGGGGGGCAGAAAGGAAGAGGATAAGTATTCTTCCGTAACGGGTTTTTTCGGAGATCGGGTGGCCGGTGCCGGCACCCGCAATTCATTTGCGGAACTTGCCGCCATCATCGGCCTTTCTGACGCGGTAGTTACCGGGGATACGCTTGCCCTGCACGCGGCCAACGCGCTGGACAAACATACGGTAGTACTTTTCGGGCCGACTTCCGCCCCGGAGATCGAACTATACGGCAGGGGAACGAAAATACTGCCGGAGATGGATTGCCTGTGTTGTTACAGGGAAAAGTGCGGCAGGCGGCCCAACTGTATGGACCTTCTTCCGGAATCAACGATAACGGGGGCCGTTAAAGATGCGCTCGATGAAAACCACGGTAATACTTCCGACATATAACGAGGCCGGGAATATCCGGGATGTCATCAGCCGGATATTCGAACACGCCGGAAGATCGGACTTAGATATAATAGTGGCCGACGACCGTTCTCCGGACGGAACTGCCGGAATAGTAAGGCAGATCGCTTCCCGCGACAACAGGGTCACACTTCTCGAAGGAAAGGGGAGAAGAGGGCGCGGCATCGCCGGGAAAAGAGCTTTTGAATACGCTCTTTCCGCGGGGGCTGACATCGTGGTGGAAATGGACGCGGACATGTCCCACGATCCTTTGTATATACCCGATATGCTGAATAAGCTGGAGACCTGTGATATCGTGATCGGCTCAAGGTTCATCCCGGGAGGAGCGGACGAGAGAGGTTCTTTCCTGAGAAGGCTGATAAGCCGGTCGGCGAAATCACTGATCAACCTGACCCTGGGCATAAGAGTATCCGACCCGACTTCGGGATTCAGGTGTTTTCGAAGAAAAGCTCTGGAACAGCTCGCGCCTTCGACGCTGGTATCGGCCGATCCTTTTATAGTGCTCGAGGTCCTTGACCGGGCGGTTTCAGCGGGGCTGGTTATCAGGGAAGTGCCCGTGCGTTTCAGGGAAAGAGAAAAAGAAAGGTCGAAACTTACGATGCCCTTGCTTTTGAGGTGTTTGAAAGACCTTTTAGTGTACAGGTTCTCCGGCGCGTACAGGGAAAAGAAGCGCCGGATTAAGGGTGCGGGGCATCATGTATGGGGGAAAGATGAATGAAATCGGAAAGTTCCTGGTAGCGGCCGGGCTGGTCATAGCGGGTATAGGCCTCCTTCTGTTCCTGTCCGGAAGGGTGCCCTGGATAGGAAGGCTGCCGGGTGACATCATAGTCAGGAAAGAAGGCTTCAGGTTCTATTTGCCGCTGACAACATGTCTTTTAATAAGTGTCGTAATATCCTTCGTCTTATGGATAATAAGGAGATAGTCTGCCGGCGGAAAGTCCGGCAGGTGACGGAAAACGCTCAACAGCCCGGGAGAAGGGGATGCTGTCAAAGATAAAGATCGGTTTCGCTGTGGCCGCTGTATTGCTCGCGGCGCTTGCTTTTTTTTCTCTGGCGGACCTGGTGCGCGGCCACCGGGCCTCGGCAATGGATGTAAGGGTGCTTATCGTTTCCGGCCGGGGGGAGGCCAGGATAGGCCCGGGCATACCTTTCAAGGTCACAGACCTTTCCGGCGGTAATGTGCTGATGGAGGACAAAAAACCTTTAAAGTCCATGGCCGTAAGGACCGAGGAGGGCGATTTGCTGTTCGGAGAACGGCTCTTGCCTTCTGCGGCGGTCAAGCTGACCCCTCTTAAAGGCCAGGGCATAGGGGTAAACGGTGTACTTTACCGCGGAGATATCATCATCAGGAACAATGATGGCTCCCTTGAATGTATAAACGAGCTGGGTATAGAGGAGTATCTGAGAGGCGTCCTTCCAGAGGAAGTATACGCGTACTGGCCTTCTTCCGCGCTTAAAGCGCAGGCCATTGCCTCAAGAAGTTTCGCGGCGTACAGAGCCCTGCGCTCCTCGCGCAGGGCTTACGACCTGAGGCATGACGCCCGGAGCCAGGTCTACGGGGGAATGAAGGCCGAGAACATGAGGACGACACGGGCGGTCATGGATACTAACGGTAAAGTGCTGTCATATGACGGGAAAGTCTTTCCGGCGTATTTCAGCGCGTGCTGCGGGGGTTACCGTGAAAGCTCCGCCAGCCTCTGGGGAGAAGAACTTGAGCCGCTCAAGGGAGGAAGATGCATATGGTGCAGGTTTTCCCCGGTCTTCAGGTGGCGGGAAGACATCTCTAAGGACTTTATTGCCGGTGAGATGCGGAAGGCCGGTTACGGTGTGGAACGGGTAGACTCGTTGAAAGCGTTTGAAAGGGATTCCTCCGGGAGGCCGGCGTATATTGAGATAAGCTCGGCAAAGCGAAAAGTAAAGGTCGGGACCGAAGACTTCAGGATAATGGTCGGCCAGGATCTGCTCAAGAGCTCGCTTTTCAGGATGAGAGAAACTGATGACAAGGTCATTTTCCACGGCAGGGGATGGGGACACGGTGTGGGTATGTGCCAGTGGGGCGCTTTCGGCATGTCAATGTTCCTGAGGAGCACGGGGAATATACTGAAAACATATTATCCGGGGACGGAGATAGTTGATCTGAAGCAGATGTTAAAATAGTACCGCGTACCGCAATCCGGGATGAAGAATGAAGGATGAGAAATGAGGAGATCGAGTGTGATAGGAAAAGCAAATACAAGGATTGCTTATATTTCGTTCTTAATTACTCATTTTTCATTCAGGGTTTTAAGTCTAGATCTAAAATGCCAGTTTAAATTGAGAGCGACATGAAACTAAGTGATTTTCAATACGATCTTCCCGGAGATCTTATAGCTCAGAGCCCTCTGGCCGATAGGCCTTCTTCCCGTCTTATGGTGCTTGAAAGGCGTGACAGCAGGTTTGAAGAGAAGCTCTTCAGGGATATCAAGGAATATCTAGCTCCGGGGGACTGCCTTGTCGTGAACAATACCAGAGTAATGCCTGTCAGGCTCCTGGGGAAAAGGGCTACCGGGGGAAAAGTAGAGATCTTCCTTCTGGATAACGCTTCCGAAAGGCCGGAGGCCCTGGTAAAGCCTTCGAAGAGGATCAAGCGGGGGGAGGTCGTATTTCTTGAAGGAGGGGTGAAAGCGAGGGTGCTTGAAAGGTCGAAGAACGGAAGGTTCGTTGAGTTCGACAGGCCCCTGGAGGATGTCCTGGAACACGGACATGTGCCTTTGCCGCCGTATATACAAAGGGAGGATGAAGGGGCCGACAAGGAAAGGTACCAGACGGTCTACGCTTCTCGGGAAGGCGCTACGGCGGCCCCTACGGCGGGACTGCATTTTGACGCTGCTCTTCTGGAAGATATAGAGGAAAAAGGCGTGGAGATCGTAGAGGTGACGCTGCATACCGGCTACGGCACTTTCGCCCCCGTGAAAGCAGAGGATATTACCGCCCACCAGATGCATTCGGAGTGGTATGAATTGGGCAGGGATTCCGCCGCGGCGATAAACAGGGTGAAATCTTCCGGGGGAAGGGTATTCTGCGTGGGGACAACATCCGTGAGGGTGCTTGAGTCCTCCTGTGTTGACGGGGGCGTGGTAAGACCTTTCGCGGGAACAACAAATCTCTTTATTTATCCGGGTTATGAGTTTAAAATAGTAGACGGACTGGTGACCAATTTCCATCTTCCCGGTTCGACGCTCCTGATGCTGGTGAGCGCTTTCGCGGGCAGGGAATTCGTGCTGGAGGCCTACGAGGAGGCGGTGAGGAGGCGGTTCAGGTTCTTCTCGTACGGTGACGCGATGTTGATAATCTGAAAAGCTTGAAAGGTTAAAGGGTTAAAAGGTCAAAAGAGAAGTGTCATCCCCGCAATGGGTTTGAGCGGGGGTCAAGTGAAAATATTTTTACCGGGTTCCCATCCGGGATTGTAGCGGGGATGACACTTCTTGATTTGCAAGGAGGAAAGATGAGGAAGATAGTTGTTTTAACACTGGTTTTGGTCGGTTTGTTCTCGGCAAACGCCCACGCTCTGGCCGTGACGGCAAGGAGCGTGTCCGCCGGGACTTACGAGGACGGCGAATTCGATGCCGGCAACAGCGGGTTTGCCGCCGAATACATTATCGATGAGGCGGACGGCAAGGTCATACTGGACAGGATAATCATGAACGACCGTGAGGGAAAGATAGAGGAAGGCGCGGTTTACGAGATAACGAACGCGATGGTTTCCGAAGGGCTGTCAGCCCTTATGGTCTCGCGGAACAAGAAAGGCCAGAAGATAGTTACTGCCGTGAGGGAAGGGAGTATGGGGGCGTCTGAAATACTACTTATAGGCGAGGATTTTTACCAGTTCTGCCGCGCTTTCAACGGAAAATTCTATCTTGAATACGGAGAGGTCGAACGATGAACAAAAGGAAGTCGTGATGAGGAAAAAGTATAAAATACTCATAATAGGCGCGGGTAAGGGCGGAACGGCCCTTCTCGAACTTTTCAGGGACGATGAGTCGGTAGAGATAGTGGGCGTGGCCGACCGGGACATGAACGCTCCGGGCATCAAGCTCGCCGAAACCCTGGGGATAGAGGTTTCAGACGATTATACCGGTTTTATGGGCAGAAAAGCGATCGATGAGATAATAAATGTAACGGGTTCGGACGATGTCCAGAAAGAGCTGATGGCCGATAAACCCGATGAAGTTGATGTCCTTAGCGGGCACGGGTCCGAATTCCTGTGGAGGCTTGTCGATAAACATAAGGAAGCCGAAGTTGAGTTCGAAAGGCTTAATGAAACCATGTTAAGGCTGGGAGAAGATTTCGACGAGAACATATCCATTATAACCGAATCCTGCGGTAAAGCCCTGGGAGGCGCGGCCGCTTTTTACAATAAGACCTCCGAAAAAGGTTTATGCACCGCCGCGCAATGGCAGGCTCCTTCAGGGTACAGCACGGAGCTTTTTCCGGAAGGCCATCTCTGTTTTTCCATAATGAAAAAGGCGAAAAAGAACGAACTGACCGTTCTTAGCGACCTCGAAAAGACCGGCTACGCCGAGACCGACCCGGGTATCAGGGATTTCGGATGGAAGGCCTACGCGGGATGTCCCGTATGCTTCGAGAACGAGTGTATCGGCAGCCTCTGCGTACTTTTCAGGGAGAGCTCCGAGCTCACGGAAAGGGAAAAACACATGCTGAGGATATTCGCCGATATAATATCCCGCGAAGAGAAGAGGGCCAAGGCCCTGGGCGACCTCAAAGACAGCGAAGAAAGGTACAGGAAGCTCGTGGAAGGCGTAGAACACCCTATATTCGTACTGGACCGCGAGGGGAGATACCATTTTATGAACGGTACCGCAAGGCACGCCCTTGGTGTTTTCAAGGGCGAATACATGGGCAGGACGATGTGGGATTTTTTCCCGAAGGAAGTAGCCGACAGGCAGATGTCTTCCGTAAGAGAGGCAATGGACACAGGGAACAGGCTGATCAGGGAAACGCAGGCGCCGGTGCAGGGCGAGGTCCGGTGGTTCCAGACGACCCTTCAGCCGCTGTCCGACGCTTCCGGAAATTGTGAAAGGGTCCTGGGGATAGCCATGGATACTACCAAAAGGAAAGCCGCGGAAGCTGCCGTGGAAAAGACAAAGAATTTTCTCGACAAGATCATAAATTCCGTAGCCGACCCTATCTTCGTCAAGGACAGGGACCACCGGTGGATAGTTCTGAACGACGCGTACTGCCGGTTCATGGGTTATCCCAGGGAAGATCTTATAGGAAGATCCGACCACGACTATTTTCCCAAGCAGGAGGCGGATGTTTTCTGGGAAAAGGACGAACTTGTCTTCAGGACAAGGGAGGAGAATATAAACGAGGAAAGATTCACCGATTCCCGGGGGGAGGTCCATACTATAATCACCAAGAAGTCATTGTATGTGGACGAAGAAGGGCGGGACATACTGGTAGGCATAATAAGGGATATCACCGCTCTGAAGGATTCCCAGGAGGAAATGCAGAAACAGGCCAAGAAGTTCAGCCTTATATTCGAGAATTCCAAGGACGCGATCCTCTGGGTGGACCCCGATTCCGGAAAGGTGATCAACTGTAACAGGGCCGCGGAAAATCTCCTCGAGAGGGGCAGGGAAGAGATCGTAGGCGAAAGCTATAAACTGTTTCATCCGACCGAAAAAGGCGACGAATACGAAAAGATCTTCAGGCGCCATGTACAACAGGGCGGCGAGTCGAGCCTGGAAGGAGAAGTCCTGACCAGTAGCGGACAGGTCAAACATGTCCTGATGAGCTCTACTACCGTTGACCTCGGCGACCAGAAGATAATGCAGGGGATATTCCACGATATTACGGCAAGAAAGAACATAGAAGCGGAAAAGGAAAGGCAGAGCAGGGCTCTCGATAAGATAAACAGGGAATTGAAATGGAAGATAGAGGAACTCGAGGCCGCCATGAGCCATATCAAGAAACTGGAGGGGCTCGTACCCATCTGCGCTAACTGCAAGAAAATGAGGTTAGAGGAAAGCGATCCGCGGGACCCGGTTTCATGGATATCGATGGAAAAGTATATCAGCGAAAGGACGGAAGCCAGTTTTACCCACGGCCTGTGTCCGGAATGCGTGAAAAAGATGTACGGTGACGCTATGAAGAAGAAGGGTAAATGAACGGCGGGAACGGAACAAAATGAAAAGTAACGGGAAAAGGCGCCTCTTCTCTTTTCTTTACACGGCGGGGATAGTATTGTTCCTGGTGGCCGCGGCCGGGGGGTATTTCCTGACCCTCTTTCTCCAGGGTTACGCGAAAGGCGATGTCATGGAGGGAGGTAAGGCGGCCGTTACGATAATCTCGTCACTTGCCGAGGGTGAGCTCGAGATCGCCCAGAGGGCGGTGGCGTCTATGTCAAGATCGCCTTCCATAGTTGAAATGGTCCGGTCGCAGGACCCCGCGGGCATTGAAGACGCGAGCCGGGTACTGGACAGGTACAACGCGGCCATGGGCGGTACGGTGGCCTATATAATGGATACGGAGGGGACCACCATAGCTTCTTCTAACAGGGGAGCGCCCGACAGTTTCGTGGGGAAAAATTACGCTTTCAGGCCTTATTTCAGAGAAGCCATGGAAGGCAAATTGGGAGAATATTTCGCCCTTGGCGTAACTTCCGGAAAGAGAGGGTATTACGCCAGCTATCCGGTTTATTCTTCCCGGGAAGAGATCGGGGCAGTAGCCGTAATAAAGAAGGAACTGGATTTTCTCGAGGAGGAAATAGGCCATTACCCTTTTTGTTTCATGGTGAGCCCGGAAGGCTTGATCTTTCTTTCGAGCCGCAGGGACATGCTTTTCAAGGCTTTGTGGAAGATCGATCCGCAAGTGGAGGCCCGGCTGCTGGCTTCAAGGCAGTTCGGCAAAGGGCCTTTCCGCCCCGTTTTCCTTGAACAGCAGCTTCGTTCCGGTGACAGGGTAAAATTCAACGAAAACCTCTTTTTCGTATCAAGGGCTTTCCTGGGCCGGAGAGGCTGGTCCATAGTCAAGCTTAACCCCGCGGGGCTTGTGGTCCAGTTCCGGTACTTCGGCATTGTAAGTACGCTCCTTCTGGTCTTTCTGATAGCCGGAGGTCTTTTCTTCCTTTTCAGGATGGATACGGCTTTCCGCCTTATATCACAGAGTGAGGATAAGTTCCACCGGCTTTCGGATGCCGCTTTTGAAGGGATAATAGTCCACAAGAACGGCAGGATAATCGATACCAACAGGCAGTTCGCTGAGATGGTAGGTTACGATCCCGGTGAGATAATAGGCCGTAATGTTTTCGATTTCATAGACGGGAAGGACGAGGAGCTGCTTCTCAGGAACACCCATTCCAACTTTGAAAAAAGGTACGAAATAACCGGAAAGAGAAAGGACGGTACTTTTTTCCCGATGGAGATTTGCGGGAAAACCCTCGAATACGACGGCCAGACACTCAGGGTCGTTTCAATACAGGACATTACCGAAAGAAAAAGGTCAAGAGAGCGGCTCGCCGCCCAGAGGGAGCTTCTTGACAGGTCCAATAAAGAACTTGAGGTCAAGGTAGAAGAGCTTGAGGAAGCCCTTAGCCATATCAAGAGGCTCGAAGGACTTGTGCCTATCTGCGTGAGCTGTAAGAAAATGAGGCTGGAGGGGAACGACCCGAAAGACGAAAGGTCCTGGGTGCGTTTGGAGGAATATATATCGAGATCGACCGACGCTGATCTAACCCACGGTCTTTGCCCCGAATGCGCTAAAAAGATGCAGGATGATATCCGTAAGATAAAGGATTAGGCGCCATTATGAGGAAAATATCGGGAATCTGTGCGGTTATTCTGTTGTTTGCTTCCTTTTCTCTGTTTGTTTCGGCTGACGAAGAGGACGGTGTTCAGATGTATCCCGGAGGGGATTACGGGATCGACCTCGGAGGAGGATATGAAATGATGCCCGACGGGGAGCTGCTTGCTCCATCCGGGTTCAGGGAAGATTATCAAAATACCAGGTACGGGCCTCTGGCCGGCGAAGGGTTCGTTGTCTTCCCGGATTTCAGGTTCATTTCCGATAAGAGCAAAAAAAAGGAGAAAGAAGAACCGGCCGAAGAATATATTTTCCATCCCGCTACGACCGAGACTTCCGGCAGCCTTCTGTGGGGTGTTTCCGGTCCCTGAAGCGCCCGTAATGTTATACATTTTCCCGAAAAAGCCCTTTGCCCTTGATTTTTTCACATAATTAAATATACTTAATACAAAGAATTTAATATTTTAATATTATCTCAAAGTATCCCGGAAGATCCTCAGGAGAAAGGCGCTGATCTCGAACACATGTTGCAATTATTGTTATCCTCGTTTTTACTTTCTATTGTTTTTACCTTTTCGGCTATTTATGTAGCGAAAAAAAAGGCAATACTTGATCGCCCATCCGAAAGGAAAATACACGAAAAACCTGTTCCGCTGCTCGGGGGGGTTGCCGTTTTTTCGGCTTTCGCCGCGGCCCTTCTGTTGAATTTCAGGTTCTCCGCCGAGCTGAAGGGAGTATGCATAGCTTCGTTCTTTATCATGGTCTCGGGCCTTTTAGATGACTTGAAAGACACCTCGGCTTCGTTCAGGCTGCTGGTGCAGGTACTTTGCGCCCTTGTCGTAGTGAAGTCGGGTGTTTTCCTCAGGATCATACCGGCGGATATCCCTTTTCAGTACCTGATTGAGGTTATAGTGACCGTTGTCTGGATAGTCGGGATAACCAACGCCGTGAACTTCATGGACGGAGCGGACGGTCTGGCCGCGGGCATGGCCTGTATCGTGTCGGCTACCTTTTTCGGCATAGCTTATTTCACCGGGCAGGTCTATTTTTCTTTCATCAACCTCGCTCTATTGGGGGCATGTCTCGGATTCCTGGTATTCAACAAAAGGCCGGCGAGAATATTCCTGGGTGACGCGGGAAGCAGTTTTCTGGGCTTCAGCCTCGGGGTTTTCGCCGTAATGGGTGAATGGGCGGAAAATAAGCCCATAGTCGCTTTAAGTATACCGCTTATAGTGCTTGCTATCCCCATCTTCGATGTCATTTACATAACGGTCGCGAGGATAGGCCGGGGGAAGGTAAAAACTTTCAGGCAGTGGATAGAATATGTGGGAAAGGACCATCTGCATCACCGTCTCATGTCGCTGGGGTTCAGCCAGGGGCAGACGGTCTTTTTTATATTAAGCCTTAACGCCGCTCTCGCGCTGGGAGCGCTGGTGCTCAAAGGCGCATCGACTTATCAGGCGGTCTTGCTTCTTTTGCAGTGCGCCTCTTTTCTTCTCATCGTGACCGTGCTCATGCTTGCCGGAAGGAATATGGGGGAAAAGAACGGTGTTAACGCGAGCCCTTCCGAAAGGGCGCCGGGAGAGTGAGATGGAATTTCTGGGGTACTGGTCGCTTAGCGAAAAACCATTCGAGAATACATGCGACCCTAAATTCTTTTATTATTCGCCTTTTCACAAGGAAGCGCTCGTCAGGCTTATATATGTGATAAAACAGAACAAGGCCGGGGCGCTCCTTGCCGGCGACTACGGCACGGGAAAGACAACTATAGCCAACGAGCTTCTCTGCGAGATAGAAGAGAACGAGGATTACCGGAGCGCTTACATAAGCAACCCCCTGTTGACTTCCAGGGAGCTGCTCCAGGAGATCAACTTTCAGCTCGGGGGAGGCGACAGCAGGGGCACGAAATTGAAGTTAAGGCGTTCAATAGAGGACAGGTTCAGAAAGATAGCGGATGAGGGCAACCACCCCATAGTCATCGTCGACGAGGCGCATCTGATAACCCGACGGGATGTGCTGGAGGAACTGAGGCTGATGATGAACCTTTATTACAAAAACAGCTTTCTGACCAGTATAATCATGATGGGACAGCTGGAGCTCAGGGACATAATAAACGAGATGCCCCAGTTCAAACAGAGGTTCGCCATGTACTACACCCTCAGGACCCTTGACAGGGAAGAGACGGCGCGTTACATTTCGCACAGGATGCAGGTCGCCGGGGTTTCCCGTTATGTGTTTTCGGACGAGGCTCTGGAGCTGATCTTCGAGGCCTCGAGCGGGCGCCCCCGCCAGATAAACAACATATGCGATATGTCGCTGCTGGTAGGGTACATGAAGAACGCCGAACATATAGACGGTAATACGATCAGAGAGGTCGTGAAAGACCTGGGAGAGGAAGTGTGATGCTGGAATTCCACAAAGGCTTCGAGGGCGAGGAGAAACTCGGCGCGCAGGCCGGTAAGGGAAAAGACAAGGGCCGGGAAATATCCGACCTGTCCCTTTCGCCTTATGTCGACGACGCCGTTAGGGGCAAACCGGTATCCGACCCCGAAAAGGCGCAGGGTCTTTACGACGGGATACTGGCCTATGTCCGGGAGGTCTTTGACAAGGTCCTCGAAGGCAAAGAGGGGGAGATCGACCACGAGGGCCTGCTGAAAAGAACGGATGAGTATACCGAAAAATTCATGAACATGCCGTCCCCCAGCGACCTTGTTTATCTCGCTTTCAGAAACGGAGATTACAGGGACAACTACATTTACACACATTCCGTCAATGTCTGCCTTTTGTGCGTCCGTCTGGCTCTGGGGCTTCACTATTCAAGGGTCAGGATGGCGGAACTGGTAACGGCGGCGCTCTTCCACGACATCGGGATGATGAAAATACCGGTCCACGACTGGAACAAGGACAGCGAATTAGGCCCTTCCGCTTTTCAGAAGGTCACCGAGCATCCTCTTCTGGGTGAGGAGATCCTTAAAGAGGTCAAGGGTATGCCCGAGGTAGTGCCGGTGATAGTGGCCCAGCATCAGGAGAAACTGGACGGTACGGGTTACCCGAAAGGGCTGCAGAAAGAAGAGATCCATTACATGGCGCGCCTTCTGGGGATAGTTAACAGGTACGAGGCGGAGACCCACGATCGGCTCTGGAGAAAAAAGACCCTTCCCGACGCCGCCGTACAGGACATCCTCGACGAGGAAGGGGGGGCTTACGACCAGCACTTCCTAAAAGCTATTTTGAGGCATATCTCTATATTCCCCGTCGGGAGCTGGGTCCAGATAAGTTCGGGAGAGATAGGTAATGTTATAAAGGTCAACGAAGATACCCCCATGCGCCCGGTGATAAATGTCGTGTTTTCAAGGGACAGGAAAAAGCTTGAGGACCATCGTGTCCTGGACCTTTCCAAACAGCTTTTGATACATGTGGAGCGTTGTGTCGACGAGGACACTCTGGAAGGGGTCTGACAGGCTAAACACATCAAGAGGTGAAAAAATGTCCAACACATCCTGCGCGAAGAAGTTGATAGCCGTAATTCTCGTGTTCGCGGCCGCCGTTCAACTTTCCGGCTGCATGAGGTTCAAAGCCCCCAGGGCCAGGCTCGACAGGGATGTCTATTCTCCGAAACAGGCCATAAAAGAAGGAGGGCAGTACCTGATCGGGCCCCGTGACGAACTTCAGGTCTCCGTATGGCGCTGCCCGGAACTGGAAAGGGTGGTCGTAGTAAGGCCGGAAGACGGGAAGGTGTCTTTACCTCTCATCGGCGATGTGATGGCCAGGGGAAGGACCCCTAAGGAACTCGCCGAGGCTATAAGCGGAAAGATGGCCTATTATGTCAAGGAACCCAGGATCGCCGTGGGTGTCAAAAAAATGGGCGAGAAAAAAGTTTTCATAATGGGGCAGGTCCTTTCCCAGGGCTCTTACAGACTGGAAAGGAACGACAGGATAATTGACCTGGTTACGCGGGCGGGCGGGTTTACCGATAACGCGGTCCCGTCCTGCATACATATCGTAAGAGGGGACTACGATGATCCCAAAATAGTCAGAGCTAACCTCGACAGGCTGATACACAGGGCCGACATATCACAGAATGTCTATCTGATGGAGGGCGATATCGTTTATGTTCCGGAGACCGAGATCGAGAACCTCAACTACGCGCTCAGGAAGGTCTTCCCGTCCCTGTTCTTCGCCGAGAAACTCGCGGACCTTAAACAGAATATCATGAGCGGAGGATACGACTGGCACGAGGTCTGGAACAAGGTCGGGAAAAACTGAAGAGCCGTCGCAAAATATAAGGATCTGACATGGCCGAATACGAATTGAATTTGTGGGATTACTGGCGCATAGTATACAAGAGAAAGTGGATAATTATCACCATCTTTCTGGCTTCTCTTCTTAGTTCCTATCTTTTCGTCGAAAAGGTCGATCCCATATACAGGTCTACAGTGACCCTGTACATAAACACTACCCGGACACCGGTAGCCGAGATCACAGGTTCGGGCGTTACCTTCTGGGGAGGGGGCTCGCAGAGCATTTCCACCCAGCTTGAACTGATAAAGAGCTTTAAGGTCCTTAAAAGGGTCGCCGAAAGGCTGGGTATGGTGACCGGGGACAGTTCCGACGGAGAGATCCAGCGGGCTGTGAGCTCCCTGAAAGGCAGGATAACCGTAAGCAGGGACGACCAGGCAACGGAGCTTTTCGACATAAGCGCCATAAGCGAGAAACCCGGGAAGGCGAAAGAGATAGCCGATGTTACCGCCAGGGTGTTCATCGAGAAAAGGTGGGAAGATAAAATAAGGGAGGCCCGGAATACCAAGGAGTTCATACAGGAACAGCTGAGGAAGCTGGATGCGAGGACCACGGAGATCAGACAGAAACTGGCCGCCGTGGGAGTGGAACCGGCCGATCCTTCCGTGCCGGGCATTGAAGTGGACCTTCTCGCGCGGCTAGAGCACCTCAAACTTGAGTTGAGGAACCTGCAAACCAGATTTACCGAGAACTATCCGGGCATCATCGCTTTAAAGGAACAGATCAAAGCGGTCCGTGAACAGATAGGTTACACGCCGGGGGAAACGGAGCAGAAGGAGGAAACGGCTTCCGGGGATGTCCGTAAAGGCATCATAGACGCGGAAAGGCTTTCCAACGAGCTTGAGATCAATAAAAAGCTCTACGCTTTGCTCAAGGAAAGGTACGAAAGGGCCCTTATACTGGAGGCATCAAAATCCAGCGATGTCGAGATAGTCAATCCGGCCGTCGAGGCCTCTTCCGCTTTCACCGGGCAGGGTAAGGCCAATTTTTACATGGCGGGTGTCATAGGCCTGATCCTTGGGCTTGTGGCCGCGTTTGTCGCGGAAAGCCTCGATACATCCATAGGTACCATCGAGGATGTGGAAGAATATCTGAGGATCCCCGTTCTGGGCGTGATCCCCCAGATAGACATTGATAAGAAGGAAGAAAGGGATTTCTGGAAAAGACCGCCGTCCCGGGAACACCGCAAGGAGTACGATGACATGGTCGCCCGCCTGGTGACCCAGCTGAAACCTAAATCTCCCGTGGCGGAGGCTTACAGGAACCTGCAGACATACATAAAATTCTCGGGGCTTGACAAAGTAGGCAACTGCCTTATGATCACGAGCGCGAGCAGCAAAGAGGGAAAAACGATCACCTCCCTGAATTCGGCCCTTTCAATGGCCCAGATGGGATATAAGGTCCTGCTCATCGACGCCGACCTGAGAAAGCCGTCCATCCATAAGATCTTCGGCATCGAAAGGGAGGTCGGCCTGACCGAGGCGGTCCTGGGTACCTTCAAGGTCGATGATGTCGTGAAGACCATGGACGATATCATGCTGGGCAACCTCAGATCCAGCATGATCATGAAAACCTACGGCATGGAAAACCTGAATATAATCACTTCCGGGCATCTTCCCACTAATTCGACCGAGATCCTGGGGTCGCAGAACATGTCTGAGTTCATAAAAGAAGTGAAAAGCAAGTTCCAGGTAGTGTTGTTCGATACCGCTCCGGTGCTACCGGTAACCGATCCCTGTGTCCTCGGTTCAAAAGTCGACGGCGTGGTCATAGTATATAAGTCCGGCCGTATCTCACGGAGCGCCCTCAAGAGAAGCAAACTCCAGATCGAGAACGCCAAAGGCCGCCCTATAGGTGTTGTCCTGAACAGTATGCGGGCTTCGGATATGAAGTTCGGTTCTCCCTTTTACTATTATTACCAGAAATACTACGGGGAAGAGGAACAGGGTAATAAGGGGCCTTCTTCCGGCAGAACGGCGGTTTCTTGAGCGGATAGTTTTGCGGGAAAATCTAGGAGGCCGTTATCGGTGTTTCGCTGCAAAAGACAAATTACCGCGTAGTAGTCACATTTTTTTTCGCGCTGGTGGCTGCGGTGGTCTCATCCAGGATAATATCCGGTATGGCGGATATATCCACCGCGGCGGTGATAGTGGCTTCGATAGTTTTCGCTCTGGCCACTTTTGTCGACATCAATGTCGGACTGATAGCGATATTGCTTTCGATGCTTCTTTCCCCCGAACTTGAACTCGGCCAGGCCGGCGGCAGAGCGGTCGTCATCAGGGCCGAGGACCTCCTTCTCATAATAGTATCGTTCACCTGGCTGGCTAAAATGGCGGTCCGCAAAGGCACTCCTTTCGTGCGCCACAGCCCTCTCAATGTCCCGATCGCGCTTTACACGGCCATACTCTGTTTTTCCACGGCTAAAGGCATAATGATGGGGGATGTATACGCGCTAAAGGGAATGTTCTATGTGTTCAAGCTGATAGAGTATTTCATCCTTTACTTTATCGTCATTAACCATGTTACGAGGGAGAGACAGGTAAAGCTGTTTTTGATAGTGCTTTTTTTCACCAGTATAGTAGTTGCAATTTACGGCATCACGCACCTCGGTTCGGTCGAGAGGATATCGGCGCCCTTCGAGGGCGAGGGAGAGCCCAACACCCTGGGCGGGTACATGCTCTTTATCATTTCGCTCGTCGCCGGTCTGATATACCACTACAGGAGCAAAAGGCTTCTTCTTGTCCTGATGTTCATCTTCCTCATACCGACCTTTGTTTTTACTTTGTCCAGGGCTTCGTACCTGGGGATGTTCGCCGCGCTTTTCGCCTTCGCCGGGCTCTCCAGGGACAAAAGGATAATCAACGCGAGCCTGGTGCTTCTTCTGCTTTTCATGGGCGCGGTGGTTTTCGGTCCGCCGGTATTAAAGGACAGGGTGATAGGGGCTTTCAAGCCCGAGGAGAGCCAGTCGCTGAAAAAGGTCGGGGCTATATCCCTGGGCCCTTCACCCGCCGCCAGAATAGAGTCCTGGCAGAACCTTATACAAAAGAGGTTTCCCAAACGGCCGCTTCTGGGTTGGGGCGTTACGGGGACCGAGTTCCTGGACAGCCAGTATTTTCTCGTTCTCGGAGAAACGGGAATAGTGGGTTTAGGCGCTTTTCTATGGCTTATGTGGTCTGTATGGAAGGGGGCGCTGTATTCTTACCGGCATGTTGAAAAGCCTCTGTATAAAGGGTTGAGCATGGGGTTCATGGTCGGTTTTTCGGGGCTTCTCCTGCACGCGGTAGGCTCGAATACTTTTATCATCATCAGAATTGCCGAACCGTTCTGGTTCTTCGCGGCTATAGTGCTTAAACTGGTGGATATTGAGCACGGTACCGCCGTTCTCAAGGATAAGGTGCCTTCTTACATGAAGGGGAGGGCATAGTATCAAGGCAGGAGGTGAGAGGCTATAGGCGCTAGGCTAAAGGATATAGGCCACGAAAAGCGAACAGCGTACAGGCTACAGCGTATAGAATCGTTTATCCGGCTTAATAAGCGCTAAACGCTGTACGCTACACGCTAATAATAGGTGGACTGATCTATTATGACCGAAAAATACTTTGATAAAGACCTCGAAATGCAGGAAAGGGAGAAGGACGCCGCGCTTGCGAGCCGTACGGTCAAAGGGGGAGTGTGGGTTTTCGCCCTTAAGGCTGTCCAGCGGGGATTGGGACTGGTGCGTACGATTATCCTCGCCCGGATCTTGTCGCCGTCGGATTTCGGGCTCATGGGTATCGCCGTCCTGGCCATAAATACGCTTGAGACTTTCTCGAAGACAGGCTTCGAGCAGGCGCTTATCCGGAAAAAGGAGGATCCCGGGGAATATCTCGATACTGCCTGGACGGTCCAGCTCGTGAGGGCATTGGCCCTTTTTCTTCTGTTGTTCCTGGGGGCTCCTTTAGTGGCGTTTTTTTTCGACGCCCCGCGGGCAACATCGATAATCAGGGTTCTGGCATTCATAGAGCTTTTTACCGGGCTGAAGAATATCGGCGTAGTGTATTTTCAGAAGGATCTTCGTTTCAATAAAAGTTTTTTCATGGAATCCACCGGCCTTGGCGCTAATATATTCGTTTCGATACTGCTCGCTTTCGTTTTGAGGGATGTCAGGGCCCTGATATACGGATCCCTTGCGGGAGCGGCCGCGACCTGTATCATGTCCTACGCACTTCACCCGTACAGGCCGGCCGTAAAGTTCAGCGGTAAACAGTTCAGGGAGCTTTTCTATTTCGGGAAATGGCTCTTCGGTTCCAGTATTATTATTTTTCTGATAACACAGGGTGATGATGCCTTCGTGGGAAGGTTTCTGGGGATAACCGCGCTGGGCCTTTACCAGATGGCTTATCATCTGTCGAACGCTCCGGCAACCGAGGTCAGCCATGTCGTCTCCAGAGTGCTTTTTCCGGTATATTCGAAGATGCAGAACGATATTAAAAGGATGGCTAAGGCGTATAAAGATGTTCTTTTTGCGGTATCCGTTATCGTTCTGCCTCTCGCAACGGGTCTTTTTCTGGCGGCGGGGGATTTTACGCGCCTTTTCCTGGGGCAGAAATGGATGCCTATGGTCCCCGCGATGAAGGTGCTTTGTTTTTTCGGGCTTTCAAGGGCCCTGGGCTCAACGGTGAGCCCTCTTTTTTACGGTCTGGGCCGTCCGAAAATAGAGACCCAGTTCTCCGCGGTTCAGCTTTTGATCCTGGTGATTATAATTTACCCGCTGGCCTCCTGGAAAGGCATAGTGGGTATTTCGTGGGCCGTTCTTCTGTCTCACCTGTGCATTACCGGAGTGTATCTTTTAAAGGCATCAAGATTACTTGATGTCGGCCCGGGGGAGATCTTTTCCGTGCTTAAGCCTGTTTTTCTCCCTCTGGGCATGTTCGTTGCCTCCGTTGCCGCGGGTCTGTATTTTTTCTCCGGCTATGCGGGATTCCTTCTCACGGTGTTTTTGGCATCGGCCTTGTACATGGTCGTTTTAAAAAGGACCGATGATCTGGCAGCTTCCAGATTAGGCAGGATAGCCGCCGCTTCAGGATTTTCAAAAAAAGGACCGGTATAATGATCGAAGAAGACACAAAATGGGAAAAGTACGGTGAAAGCAGGTTGTTGTCGAGGAACAAGCTTCTTTACATACACCACAGGATAGCAACGGAGTCTTTTCTGGATCATTTTAAAAAAGTGGACACGGCCAGTAAGGTCCTGGATGTGGGATGCGGGGACGGGCTTTACCTTGAGCTTTTGCGCGACCTCGGCTTTTCTAACGCGGAAGGGATAGATCCCGGAGCGTCGATGGTGTCTACATCCAAAGGCAAGAACCTTAATGTCCGTCAGGGTTACCTTTCCGATATTAGCGGGGCAGAAGAGTACGATGTTGTTTACATGATGGATGTGCTGGAGCACATTCCCGATGTGCCCGGCGCCCTGGCGGCCGTTAACCGTATCTTAAGGCCCGGGGGAGAGTTCGTTCTTAATATACCGATATGCGATTCGCTGAGGTCAAGGTGGCGCCGTTTTTTCGGAAAAGAGACGAGGTCAGGACAGGTCCTTAGCTACGACGAGACGCATCTGCACGCTTTTACCAAAGTAAAGCTGGAAGAACTTTTAAAGCAGGCGGGTTTCGAGGTAATAACCTCAAAAAGGATAAACGACCCCATGCCTTTTTCCGGATGGCTTTTTTCTTTTTCTCCAAAGCTTGCCGAAATGGTCCAGAAGATAAGTTTCGGGGGCAGAATGGGTGATTTTCTTTTCACGGTGGCCCGGAGGACCGGATGAACATATTAATGCTGGCTTACGAATTCAGGCCGGATCTGGGCGGGATAGCGGATTATAGCCACAATCTTGCCCGCGGGATCAGCCTCAAGGGGCACTCGGTCATGGTTGCTTGCGGGTCAGAGTGCGCTAAAGGCCCGTACAGGACAGTTTCCGTTAAAAGCCCGGCTTCAAGAAGCCCGCTGGCCTATGTCAGAAGCTTTTTTTATTTCCTGCGGCTTATAAGGGATAACAGTATAGACGCGGTGTTCTTGAGCTATCTTTCCTATTACCACAGCGGCCCCTACCTGCTCATGCTGGCCTGTCTTGCGGCGGGCAGGCCTCTTTACCTTTTCGTTTACGCCCTGGAACTTGATGACGGAGGAAGATCCAAAAAAAAGATAAAAAGATGGATGGCTTTTAATTTTGCCCGCAAGATATTCGCCATAAGCGAATATACCCGTAAACTCGCGGGAAGGTTCACTAACGGGAAAAAGGAAATAGTCATCGCCCGACCCTGCGTAGATATTGCCATGCTTGAGGAGGCAGCTGAACAGGCCCGGCAGATGATCAGCGAAAGGTATTCTCTCCGGGGCAAAAAGGTGCTGCTAACCCTCGGGAGGCTGGTTGAGCGCAAGGGAATGGATTCGGTGATCCGTGTGATGCCGGAGCTTGTGAAAAGATTTCCGGAACTTATCTACATCGTAGCAGGGGAGGGCCCCGAGCGGGATAGTTTGCGGAGTATGGTTTCCCGCCTCGGGATGGAAGACCATGTTATTTTTACGGGGGTCGTTACGGAAAAAGAGAAAAAAGGCCTTTTAAAGTCATGCGATGTTTTTGTGATGCCCTGCAGAGGACTTTCCGACTATGATGCAGAGGGCTTCGGTATAGTTTTCGCCGAAGCCGCTGTTTTCAACAAGCCATCGGTAGCCGGCAGGAGCGGAGGCGCCCCGGAGGTGGTCCTGGACGGTATTTCCGGTTTCACGGTCGATCCTTTGGATCCGGAACAGCTTGCGGAAAAACTCTTGTTCCTTCTGGGGAACCCCCGGAAAGCCCGCGCTATGGGAGCCCGGGGAAGACTGTTCGTGGAGCGCCGGCTGACCCCGGAGAGTTTGTCGGAAAGCGTACTGTCTGCCCTGCAGGGACAGACAGTAAAGCGTGAAAAGGATCGATTTTGTTTTTGACCGTTTTTGAGCATTTGACGCGAGATGCCCCGTGCGATAAGCCGCATCGGGAGGAGGCCTGCAGTGATTGAAATTAGTCTGTGCGTCCCTACATACAACAGGAAGGATATACTCGCGGAAATGCTTGACGCCCTGGAGGAACAGACTTATCCGCGGGAAAAATACCAGATCGTGATCGCGGACGACGCGTCCACCGACGGTACGCCCGAAATGGTCAAGGGCCGTGTGAGGAGCTCGGAATGCGCGATAAAATACATACGGCACGCTCGCAACTCGGGGGTAGCGGCAGCGCGCAACACGACAGTAAGGAATGCGGACGGCAGGGTCCTTCTGTTCCTGGACGATGACAGCCTTGCGGACAATAAACTGGTCGAGACCCACATGAACGCTCATGCGGAGAGGGGGTTCCGGGATATCGCGGTGCTTGGCGTGGATGCGGGGAGGCTCGAGGCTGAGCCCGGCCCTTTCGGGAGATATATTGAAAGGCGCGCGGAAAATTTCTCCGGGAAGATAGACGAATATATAAGCAATGGTGACGAAAGGGCTTGTTTCGGGTTCGTTACGATGAACCTTTCGGTGAAAAGAGAGCTCCTGTCCGGGGGGTATGTTTTTGATGAACGGTTCAAGTATTGCGAAGATACGGACCTGGGCTACCGGCTGATGAGACGGGGTGTAAAACTCGTAAGGGAAAAGAGAGCAAAAGTCTTTAATTACCATCCCCTCGTACTCGAGGATTACGCCGGGCTGTACCGGGCAAGGGGCTATTACTCCGCTCTTCTGGAGAAAAAACACCCGGGCATCAGAGAAGCGGAACTTTTCCCGTTCAGAAGAGGGCGAAGCCCTCTTGATGCCGTGTATCCGCTTGTCGGCAAAGCGGTAAGTATTATGGACTATGCTCTGCAGGTGCCCTTTCCCGAGTGGTTGTATGAAAGGATACTTTACTTTTATTTCGATAGCGGAAGGCGGAAAGCTTTAAGGATACGGGACGATGAGAAACGGAGATAAGCAAAAGGTAAGCGTAATAATAGCCGTACACGACGGTGAGCCGTACATTAAGGAATCACTGGACAGCGCCCTGGGGCAAAGTTACGGGGATATAGAGGTAGTAGTGGTCGACGACGGGTCCGGGGACTCAACGGGTGATCTCCTTAAAGCCGTGTCGGAGCGCGACCAAAGGGTAAAAGTAGTGTCGAATCCCGGGAGGAAAGGGATCGCCTTCTCCCGCAATGCCGGTATATCCGTCTCTACGGGCAGGTACATCGCGGTTCTGGATTCGGATGACAGGGCTCTGCCTGAAAGGATAAAACGCCAGGTGGATTTTCTTGAACGGAACCCATCAATAGACGGCGTAGGGAGCGAATTCACATATATAGACGAGACGGGGAAGAAAATAGAAGTGCTGAAGCCCCCGGTCAAAAGCAGGGTTAGCGCCGAAGATATTCTCGATGATCCCATGTGCCTCGTTCACGGGACCCTGACCGCGAAAAGGGAATGTTTCGAAGCGTGCGGGGGATATCGCGAAGAATTTGACAGGGCGGTGGACTACGACCTTTTACTTCGTATGACGGAAACTTTCAAACTTGCCAATCTGGAAGAGCCTCAGACAGAGGTCAGGATCTCTCTCTCCAGCGGGACTTTCCGTTACCGTTCGGCCCAGATTAGATACGCCGAGATAGCCCGAAAACTAGCCGTTCAGAGACGGACGCGGGGCTCGGACATCATACAGAGGAACGAGAAGCAGGCGTTCCTGAGGCTGAAGAAGAAGATTTTCGGAAGCAAAGAACTGACCTCGCGGATAGAGGTGTCCTCGAATTACCGTTACTGGGCCCACAGAATGTACCACAGGGGTCCGATAGGATACTCGCGCCGTTTGGTGTTAGCTGCTCTGGGGCAATGCCCCTTTAATATAAAAGCATGGGGATTTATGGTCTTTTTGTTCTCTCCCGTATGGATACGGAGAACCCTGACCCGGGTAAAAAGGAGATTTGTTCGATAGATCCCCGCTATTTCCTCGCGGAACGGAGGACGGCGGACATGAATGGAGAGTTTGACAGAGTATGGGATAAATGGCGTGAGGTCGATGTGGGCGAAATGGTCAAGGAACATCGTGACGCCAGGGAACGCTACATAGACGCTATGGAACGATACATCACGGGCGGCTCGAAAACGCTCGAGGTCGGGTGCGGATCAGCCATCGATTCTTACATCGTCGCTTCCGAAACAGGCGCGGATGCTTACGGCGTGGATATTTCCGAAGAGGCTTTAACGGTAGCGAGAAAAGCCGGCAAACACTTTCCCGTTGAGGTCAAGCTGAGCCGTGGGGACGCAATGGACCTGGCATACGGAGATGAGATGTTCGATATCGTCTTCAGCCAGGGTGTCCTCGAGCACCTGCCCGACGAGGGTAAAGCTCTGGAGGAACAGCTCCGTGTGCTTAAGCAAGGGGGGGTTCTTGTGGTCAATGTCCCTCAGAAGTACACGGCTTATACACTTTACAAGCATATCAAGTCCTCGCGGGGGGAATGGGAGTGGGGTGATGAGAAGGAATATTCCGCTTTTGAGCTTCAACGCTTCGCGGATACTCTGCGGCTTAAAGTGCTTGAAAGGTTCGGATATGGATACTGGCGCTCTCCTTTCGAGCCCGTTTTCGTTATGAGGACGCTCAACCTTAAGGCGGCGAAGATACCCTTCGCGCGTCGATGCCCGGGCGGGGCGAAACTCTCCCGGGCATGGGACGGAATGTGGTCGGGACTGGAAAAGGGCGCCGGACATTTTTTCATGAAGAACATAGTTTACATATACCGGAAACCGATATGAGGATACTATTCGTGAACATGTACCCGGGGGACTCGGGCGGAGTGGAATACTATATAACCGCTCTGGCCCGCAAACTGGGCGAAATGGGGCATTTTTGCTCCATGGTCCACGGGGGCGGCGTTCCGGGAGATACCGTTTTCAGGGAGTGCCGCGCGGTGCCGGAGCTCTGGCGGCACGAACTGGTCTTCGCGACGGGAACGCGTGAAAAACTCGACGCTGTAATGGAAGAGCTGGCCCCGGACATAGTGTACCTGCACAACATAGAGAATGCCGGCGCTATAAGGTATTTTGCCGGCCGGTCCCCTTCCGTTAAATTCGTCCACGGATATAAATCCGTTGATCCCGACGGAAAGATGCTTCTGTACGGACCGCTCGAAGCCAACAGGGCGCCTCTTTCGCCTTCCTGTTTTATCAGGGCTTTCACCAGAAAAAGTATGCCGAGGTCCCCGGTGAAAGCGGTCAAGGCGTACTTGAGGGCGTCTTCCGCCCTGAAAGCCTCATCGGAGCTGCCCGCCATAATAGCGGCGTCGGGGCACATGAAGCAGGTTCTGGCGGATAACGGACTGGAAGAGGAGAGAATATCGGTGATACCCTATTTTACAGATCTTTCGGGGGTCGAAACCCGCTCGGGCTGCAGCGGGCCGCTTCTTTTCGCCGGACGCCTTGCTGAGGGTAAGGGCCTCGATGTGCTTCTGGAAGTCTTGTCCCTGATCGAAGGGGATGTGTCCCTGGATGTTGTCGGGGACGGTCCCGAAAAACGCGAATTCAGCGAAAGGTCCCGGGAAATGGGTCTTTCCGGAAGGGTCAGATGCCACGGCTGGTCGGATCACTTTCTTATGGGTTCGTTTTACGACAGGTGTTCTCTCCTGGTCCTTCCTTCCGTGTGGCCGGAACCCTTCGGTATCTGTGGAATAGAGGCGGCGGTCCGCGGGAAGCCCGCCGTAGCTTTCGATGTAGGCGGGGTATCGGACTGGCTGATAGACGGGGAAACCGGATTTCTGATCGAGCCGTACAACAGGAAAAAGATGGCCGAAAAGATATTCCTTCTTCTTTCGGACCCCGGCCTGAGGAAGGCGATGGGTGAGCGCGCCCGCGAAAAAGCTTTGGAGAAATATGCGCCCTCTAAACACATAGAGAGGCTGATGGGGGTGTTCAGGGAGGTAGTAGGCAGTTAGTTATAAGTAAAAAGTAAAAAGGCAAAAGTAAAAAGGAAATGTGCTTTCTGGAATTTATGTAATTAATTGTCTTTTGCAAAATAATATTCCAGATTTTCCTCTATTTTTAACTTTTTACTTTTAACTTTTTCCTTAAAGGTTTTTGAAGAGGTACACATGAAGATCTGCATGATATTTTCGGATTATTCCCCGGGCAGGGAGGCCGACGGGATAGGGGACTATACCCGCATACTCGTCGAGACTCTCAGGAGCAGGGGGCACGATGTCAGGGTAGTCACCTCTTCCCGGTATACAGGCTGGGACAGAAAAGTCGTGAGGATAAGTCACGGCAGGTGGGGGATCAGGGAGCTCCGAAAGGTGGCCGCTTACATAAAAAAAGGCGGTTTCGACGCGGTACATCTCCAATATACCCCCGTTTCTTACGGTTTCGGCGTTGCCTTCAAGCTGCTTCCGCTTCTGGTCAGGCTGTATTCCCGGAAGACATGTTTTGTCACCACCTTCCATACTTTTGTCGGCGGCAGGTGGGTGTCTAAGGTCAATGCCGTGTTATTGTCCGCTTTCAGCCACAGGATCATCGCTACCAACGACGAGATAATTTACCTGATCGATAAATGGCTGGAGGCGTTCAAGAAAAAGACCGCTCTCATCCCCATAGGGGCCAATATAGGGCCGTCCGACATGTCCAGGGAAGAAGCCAGGAAAAAACTGGAACTCGAATACGGTATAAAAAGCGGAGCCGTGGTAATGGTAAATTTCGGTTTCTGTTACCCCGGTAAAGGTATCGAAAATATAATTAAAACCGTGAAGAACCTTTCCGGGAGGGAGAATTATTACATCATAATGATGGGGGCGGTCAGGGAACAGGACGCCGATTACAGGCGCGGGATACAGAACCTGATACGGATGAACGGGCTTGACGGGAACTTTGTGTGGATACCGGAAGTCGACTCCGAAAAGGCGGCGGATGTCCTGATGGGATCGGACATTTTTATAGCTCCTTACGATGAGGGCATATCCATAAGGCGGGGGTCTTTGATGGCCGCGCTCGTGAACGGTCTTCCGGTAGTGAGCACCGCGCCCCGGGTCCCTATGCCTTATTTTAAAAGCGGTGAGAATGTCATCCTCGCCGAGAGAGGAAAGGTCCCGGGACTGGTTTCGGCTGTCGAGAGGCTTTCGGTTGACAGGGACTTAAGGAAAAAGATCTCGAAGAACGCCCGGGAACTAGCGAAACATTTTGACTGGGATCTTATAGCGGAGGAGACGGAGAAGGTGTACATGGAGGGTATAGGGCGAAGGACATAGGATGCGGGTTCGTTCTGCGCATCGCGTACCGCGTACCGCAGAAAGGCATCGTTTCGGAAAAAGTTTTTTCGTGAAACGCGATACGCGGGTCGCGGTACTCGGTACGAAGGATTATGGGACCGATCGAAATCATACGATACATAGCGAAACAGATCATAGAGAGCGTCGAGTATATGCTTTTAAGGGTCTTATTGCGCAGGCCTTCCGGGAGGCGCGGCGGGGAACCGCAAAGGATCCTTATAGTCCAGCTTAACTCCATGGGGGATGTGATAATGTCTTCCGCCGCGGTGGAGGCGGTTAGGGACAGGTTCCCGGAAAAAGAAATATACATGGCGGTGCTTCCGTCGACCAAAGAGCTTTTGGATGACGATCCGGATATTGACGGTATTTTTGTATGCGGGAACAGGTTCTGGCGCGATATTTCCCGGTTCCGGGACTCTGTAAAAGAGATAAAACGCATGCGGGAGAAGAGATTCTCCCTCTGCGTGGACCTGGGGGGGACTTTCGGGTCGATGGCGCTTTCCCTGCTGTCCGGATCGTCAAGCGTAACTGGCCCTTTAAGGGGTTTCAGGTACGGTCTTTTCCGCTCCGACACATCGCTGTTCTTCAACAAAGCGGTCAAACAGCGCGAAAAGCACATTATCAGGAGATACAACGAATTGGTGGGATCTTTGGGATGTATCCCGCGGAGCGAAGAAGAGAAGATATATTTTCCCGGGGAGAAAAAAGCAGAGGCCCGTAAGTTCATGGAAGACGCAGGACTGGAGCGAGAAGGTTTTTTTATCGTGCATCCGGGCGCCAAGTGGCCGCCAAAGAGGTGGCCCGAGGATAATTTCGCGCAGCTGATAAGCTCCGCGCGGTCCAGGGCCGTGCTGGTGGGGGCGGGATATGACCGGGACTCCCTTGAAAGGATAAAGGCCGCCAGCGGGAGAAGCGACGCCGTGGTCGCCTGCGGCCTTCCTCTTCCTTCGGTAGCGGGCCTGATAGAGAACTCCTCCTTTTTCGTCGGCAACGATTCCTCCCTTTCGCACATGTGCGCCGCGCTCGGCGGCAGGGGAGTGGTCCTTTTCGGTCCGACCGACCCCGGGGTCAGCCGCCCGCTTTCAGAGGATCTCCGTGTTCTGCACGACAGGATATCCTGCTGGCCGTGTACCCTTTATTACAGGAAGGACAGGTGCGAAAGAGGGGATAATCTTTGCCTGAAGGGTATAACCCCCGAAAGGGTCCTGGAAAGCCTGCGGGAAATTACTGGAGGTGTCCGATGAGCAGGGGTCTCAAGGTCTTCTTTACCGCCTGGAGCGTATATCTTTTCTTTATTTACATTTATCCCCAGTCTATTTCAGGCCAGATGGTGGACCTCGGCATGTCACTGGTCGATAACGCGAACACTTATCTCCGTTATTCCGCCGGGTTCAAGGATGTTTCTTTCTTCCGCGGGAATTTTCTCTCGGGGCATTTTCCCGGCGCGGCGGTGCCGGCGGCGGCGCTTTACGCTCTGGCCAAACCGTTTGTGCAGGGGTTGTCGGGAGCGGACAGCTTTCTGGTGATGAACGCGCTCTCCTGCGTCTTCATAGCTTCGGTGATGGGAGGCGTGACCGCGTCGCTGGTCTATCGTTTCGCCAGGCGAACGGACCTCGGCGGCAGGGCGGCCGTTCTTACGGCCTTTATTCTCGCTTTCGGGACCATCAGTTTCGGTTATTCCCTGGCACTTTACAAGGTCACACAGGTGTCTTTGTGCATGTTCTCGGCGTTCTATCTCATCTTCAGGGAAACGGACAACGGCAGAAACGGCCCCTTCGCGTATTTCGCCGCCGGCGTACTTACAGGCGCGGGCGTGGCCACGCATCCCGTTTACGCGATTATCGGGGCCGTTATCGTTCTTTACGCCGTTTCAAAGGCGGGGGTCGGCAGGGGGCTCTTATGTCTTACGGGCGCGGTCTTGCCGCTTTTACTTCTCGCCTTTTATCTTAAAATTTCCTTTGGTTCTTACATAGCCGACCCTTACGCTTTCAGGGCGGATGCCGTCGAATATCCGTATGAACTCACTTATCCGAGATTGAGCAACTTTTTCTATCTGCTTTTCGGTTTAAAGGAAGGTTTTTTTATTTACATGCCCGTGCTTCTTTTCGCTTTTCCGGGGGTTGTCCGGGCCTGGAAAGGGGGGGTGTACCGCAAAGAGGCAGCGGCTGTCATGTTGATGCTCCTGGCGGTTACCCTCTTTTTTTCGGGATATGTCTTCAAGTCCGATCCCGGCAGGGTCGTAAGCGCCCACGATGCCGGTATACCTTCACGCTTTCTCGAGCCTTTATGCCCGTTCCTAGCCGTTATTGCGGGTTTCGGGTTCTCCCGCGCGCGCAAACGGGTGTTCTGCTCTTTATCGGCCGTCAGCGTGTTTTTTTCCTATCTGGCGGCGCAGGCCGGTTTTCTTCCGGGAAAGGGAGGTACCCAGCTGGTGTATTCGGTTAAGGTCTTTCTAAGCAGTTTCGGCGTTCCGGTGCTTTTTTCCGAAACGCTTCCCGGCGTCCTGGGGATCGGCACCTTTCACACTTACCTGGCGGAAGCCCGGAATACTCTGGGAGAGCTGCTTGCCCCCGGCAACGGGGAGCTGCTGCTCCGTCTTCTAACTAACCAGATGATATTTGTCTTTCTTTTCGCGTCCATGTTCGCGGGCGCGGTGTATCTCTTGAGGCTTATGTGGAGGACCGGGCGATGATCGCGTTCAAAGAAAAAAAGCTGTTAGATATCCCCTCTTTCAGGATATTTCTTGTGCTCGCCGCTGTTCTGGCGGTCTACTGGAAAGGGATGAACTATTTTTTCGAAGGCGATGACTACTCCTGGCTCAAACTCGCCTCGGTGACCGAAAACCCGATCAGGTTCTTTGACCCTTTCTACAAACCTTTATGGTACGAAACACATTTTTTCCGTCCTGTTCCCAGGGCGGTTTTCGATCTGGTGCATGGTCTTGCCGGTATGGAACCGTTCCCGTACCATCTGATGAACCTTTTTCTTCACATGGCCAATGTGGCGCTTCTTTACCGTTTTGTCAGGTCTCTGTCAAATGACGGATCTGCCGCCATTGTGGCGGTGCTTATCTTCGCGTTCCACTTTGAGCATTTCGCCGGTGTAATATGGATAGCTAATCTACATTCGCTGGTGATGGTGTCTTTCGGGCTGTTGATGCTTACGAACTGGAGCGTATACCTGAGAAATGGCGGTAAAAGGGCATATTCCGGATCTATGCTGTTCTTTCTGCTCGCGGGTCTTTCCAAAGAGGTCTCGGTAGCCAGCCTTTTGCTCCTGGCCGCGGCTATGGAGTTGATCTTTTTCCCGGACGGGGAAAACAGGTTTTCCGTCCGGGAGTTTGCCCGCAAATATATTCCCATGGTGCTTATTGCCCTGTTGGTCTTCGGGTTGTTCTACGCGCACAGGTATCCTTTTGAGGCGCGGTTCGGTTACGGGTTCAAGCCGGATCCTCTAGGATGGATGGCGACCGCCCTTCGCATGCTGCAGCTTCTTATAGTGGAGACCTATACTCCCAGACCCCTGAAAGCGTTCATTTCGCTTGTTTTTGTAGCGGTCCTGATATTCAGCTTTTTCACTTTCAGGAACAGGGAAAGGGAGATGGACAGGTTCATTCTTTTCGGGGCCGTCTGGATCTCCCTCAATGCCGTTATCATATCTTTTCTGGCTCCGGCGGCCGCGCATTACTGTTATTACATGTCCATAGGGCTGGGCCTTTTTCTGGGAGGTATAGCCTCGGCTTTCAGCGGGAGAAAGGAAGGTATGAAAGAGCTGGGTATCACGGTTCTAGCCGTTCTTCTCTTGTTCTCGGCATGGAAGATGCGGCAAAAAATGGAGGCGGTATATTCGGGGAAATGGTACAGAAGCCTTATCTCTCAAATGCAGGAGCATCTGCCGACAGTTGCCGATGGGCAGAGCGTAACTTTTATTGCCGACAGGGATGACCCTCATTTTTTCGAGTACCGACTGAACGGGCTGAGGAACCCTCTTGAGTTGCATTACGGCAAAACACTTGATATAAAGGTATATAACCGCGAAAAGTATAAAGCGTCCGGTCCAGGGGAGGGGATTTCAGGGCCGGCCTTTTCGGCGGAGAGCGATATCCGGAAAGATCGGTTGGTGATCGAGCCCCTCGAGGAGAGATGAAATGATAAAAATAGCCTATGTCCTTAACAGGAAGGATGTTTTCAGCGGAGGCGAGATAAGCCTGCTCGAGCTTCTGGCCAGGATCGACAGGACCCAGTTCGAGCCCCTGGCCGTATGCCCCGGAGAAGGGCAGATGTCACGCAGGATACGGGACATGGGAATGGAAACGCTTGTTCTGGAACTCCCCCCCGTAAAGAGCTGGAACCTGATGCGTACCAGGAATACGATATTGGAACTCCGGGAGATCATACGCGGCAAAGGTGTGAGCATCGTTCACGGTAACGGTTCAAGGGCCCAGTTCTATTCTTCGTGCGCCGTCCGCGGGACCGGTGCCTCACTCGTCTGGCATGTCAGGGAGTCCAAGAAGGATGTGAGATTATACGACCGGTTCCTGATGAGGAGCGCGGACAGGGTGATCTTCGTTTCGGAAAAAGCCGCGCGCGACCGTTTCTCGGACAGGGAACTGGACAAGAGAAAGACCAGTATTGTTTATAACGGCGTTGATACGGAGAGACTGGTCAGGGACAAGGCCGGGGGAGAGAAGACCCGCCGTAAGTTCGGGATCGGTGAGAAAGATGTCCTGCTGGGCATAGTGGCCCTTATAGAACCTTTAAAAGGCCACGATATACTTCTGCAGGCACTTGCGCTTTTAAGGAAAAAAGAGCCGGGCGTCAAATTGCTCGTAAACGGTAAGACGGTGAATGAAAGGTTCCGGAAGGCGCTGGAGAAGGCCGTTGCGGAAACCGGCCTGGAAGGGGCGGTCATTTTCGGCGGATACGAGGAAGATATCACGAATGTGCTGTCCGCTCTGGACATTTTCGTCCTTCCTTCCAGGCGTGAGGGCTTTTCAAGGGCCCTCATCGAAGCTATGTCCTGTTCACTGCCCGTAGTAGCGAGTTCCGTGGGGGGTAATATGGAGGCCGTTAAGGACCGGGTTTCCGGCCTGCTTGTGCCCTACGGAGACCCTGAGGCCCTGGCGGAAGCCCTGCTGGAACTCGTTTCCGATCCGGGGGCGGCTCGGGAAATGGGGGCGAAGGGACGGAAACGCGCGGAAGAGCTTTTCAGCATCGAACAGCATGTGGCGCATGTGCAGAATTTGTATTATAAACTTAAGTGAACAAAAGGGCCGGTAACGGGTTACGGGTAGCAGGTTTCGGGGTATGGTTTAGCCCGATGCCGGGCACCTGAGACCCGGCACCTGATAATTATGAAGATAGGCGTTGATGTAAGGGAATTCAGGAAAGGGGTTTTTACGGGGATAAGAAACCTGCTTAAGGACTTTCTTTTCAACGCCGATACCATGTCGCACGGCTTCGTTCTGTTTGCCGACAGTCAGACGGATCTGGAGGCCCTTCCGGAGAACATGGAAAAGGTGGTCCTGGAATGCCGTTCCGTTTTTCTGTGGGACCAGGTTGTCCTGCCGCGAGCCCTGGAGAGGCAAGGCGTGGATGTCTTCTTTTCTCCTTATCCAAAGACGCCCTTAAGAAGGGTATGCCCGTTCGTTAACATGATATGTGATGTGATACCGCTGGCGGTACCGAAATACAGCGGTTTGAAAGGTGTTCTGGAAAAGGCGCACTTCATCCTTGTTTCGGGAATATGCGGCCGGCGTTCCTCGGCGACAATAACCATTTCCGAGGATGCCCGGATGAGGATCACCCGAATATTCGGCCTTCCGCTTTCCAGGGTAGGGGTCGTACATCCTTCCGTGCAGCGGGGCTCCGCGTGTCAACAGCGGGCATATGGAAAATACGGCTTGAAGAAAGGTAAATACATCCTTTATCTGGGTAATTTCAAACCTCATAAGAACCTGGAGAGGCTTTTAAAGGCATATTACCTGCTGCCCTCGGGGCTCAGGAGCGAATACGCCCTTTTGCTGGCCGGCGGCGAAGGCAAAGATTTCGATCGCATAAAAAAAAGGACCGGAGAGTTCGGGAGAGAAGGTAATGTGGTCATCGCCGGGACCGTGGACGAGCAAGATAGATGTTCACTGGTAAAAGATGCCGGGGTGTTCGTTTTTCCGTCTTTGTGCGAAGGGTTCGGACTTCCTCCTCTGGAAGCCCTCGCGGAGGGCGTGCCCGCCGCCGTATCCAACCTGTCCCCAATGACCGAGGTGCTGGGGCCCGGCGCGGTGTATTTCGACCCGTACGATCCCGTGGATATATCGAAAAAACTCGTTTCGCTTCTGACGAACGGCGATCTACGGTCTTCCTGCGCTAGAGCGGGCATGAAAAGAGCGCAGCGTTATTCCCCGAAAACCACGGCCCGGGATCTGACGAATCTGCTCGTGGATACGGGGCTGGGAAAGATATTGTGTGTGAGCAGCGAATTCCCGCCCCTGAAAGGGGGGATCTCGACCATGGTATATAACCTCTGGACCAGACTGCCTTCCAGGAGAGTGATAATACTTACGGCGCGGCCCGGAGAGGAGAAGGAAAACACTGTTCTTTTTTCGCCCGAGCTCGTGCGCGAGCCCTATCCTCTCGGAGGCGATACTCTTTCCAGGATAAGAAGGACCTTTTTCCTCGTATGCGAGATATACAGGCTGTCTTTGAAAAGGAATGTGAGAATGGTCCACGCTGCCCAGGTAATGTCCGCGGGTATAGCGGCCTTAATGCTCAAGATGCTCAAGGGGTTCCCCTATGTGGTTTATGTCTATTCCGCGGATATGCTCGAGTTCGGCGGGAACCCTTTTCTGAGGCCTTTGCTTTCACGGGTGCTCGGGAAAGCGGATTCGATAATATCCTGCAGTGAATTCGCGAAAGACCTCGTGGTGAATAAATATCCGGGATACCGCGGTAAGATCACGGTGCTTACCCCCGGTGTGGATACCTCACGGTTCGGGCCGGAGTGGTCCGCTCCCGGAATAAGGTCCAGGTACGGTATACCGGTGGAAAATAAAGTGGTCCTGAGCGTATCCAGGCTTTCCCTGAGGAAGGGCCACGATACGGTCATAGAAGCGTTAAGCCTCATAAAGGATGAACTTGAAAAAGTCACATACACCGTTATCGGGGAAGGCGAACAGAGACAAAACCTTGAAAAGCTGGCCCGGGAAAAGGGACTGGCGGATAAGATAGTCTTCGCGGGTCCCGTTCCCGAGGAAGAACTCGTGTATTTTTACACGGATTGTGATATTTTTATACTGCTGCCCAGATATGTCAGGGAAACGGGCAGCGTGGAGGGTTTCGGCGCGGTTTTTCTGGAAGCGAATGCCTGCGGGAAACCGGTGATCGCCGCCAGCAGCGGTGGTGTTCCCGAGGCGGTGATCGACGGGGAAACCGGTATTCTGGTCGAACCGGAGGACGCCTCAGGAGCGGCTGAGGCCCTTAAAAGGCTTCTCGGGGACCGGGATCTCGCCCGTAAGATGGGGATGGCCGGCAGAGAAAGGGTCTTAAGGGATTTTGACTGGTCTGCCCGGGCGGAAAAGCTTTGGGATATGGTCCGCGAAGTGGAGAGACGGAAGAAGAGATAGCGTACAGGGGAGAAGGAACAGTCTAAAAGCTATATAGGGAAAAACTTGAAAGGCCAGGGAAGATTTAGACTGAGATTTAGATTTAGCAGGCCTTCGGTCTGGATCTTTTACTCGATCTCAATCTGAATCTCGGTCTAAACTATCATGGAACAACTTAAAATACTGCACGCTATAACAAGACTGGACAAAGGCGGATCCGCTTTTAATACGCTTTTGAGCGCTATGGGATCGGCCCAACGGGGTTATTTAGTGGACCTTTTGTACGGGGCCACGACCGATACGGACCCGGACCTCCTTGCCAGGGTGGAAGCTTCCGGTGTACATCTTCTCGAGGAGAAGGAACTGGTGCGTGATATCTGTTTCGCGAAGGATCTCAAAGCTTATTCCCGCATCAAAAAGGTCATCCGTACGGGCAAATACGATGTGGTGCACGCGCACTCCTCAAAGGCCGGTTTTCTGGCGAGGCTGGCCGCGCGGAAATGCAGGGTTAAATGCGTTGTTTATACGCCCCACGGCCATGTTTTCTACGGTTACTTTTCAAGGTTCCTTTCGCTTTTTTCACTCGCGCTTGAACGCTTCGCCGCGGGGTATTGCGACAGGATAATAGGACTTACGGGATCCGAGTGCCGTGAATGGCTGAGATTCGGTGTCGGCGCTCCGGAAATGTTCCGCGTGGTGCCGAGCGGCCTTGAGTTCGACAGGATCGCGCAGAGGAAGAGGAACACCGCGTCCTGGAAAACCCGGTACGGGATAGGAGAAGCGCAAAAGATCATAGGGGCCGTTGGCAGGTTCGTGGACATAAAGGGTTTCGAGTATTTTATAAGGGCCGCCATAGACCAGCTTTCGAAAAGGGACGATGTCGTCTTCGTTCTTGTCGGCGACGGGCCGATGAAGAGTGATTACATCCGGATGGTGGCCGGTTCCGGTCATCCCGACAGGATAAAGATACTTCCCTGGCAGGACAATGTAGATGAAGCCATAAGTTCTTTTGATGTTTTCGTGATGCCCTCCCTGAACGAGGGCATGGGCAGGGTGCTTATAGAGGCGATGTTCTTCGGGAAACCGGTCATAGCCAGCAGAGTGGGAGGCGTGCCGTCGATACTCGAAGGGGGCTGCGGCATACTCGTGTCCCCCGGGAACCCGTACGAGATCTCCGGGGCGATCGACAGGTTCCTGGAAGATCCGGCCATGGCCGCCGAAACGGCTTCAAAGGGCAAGCAAAAAGCGCTCACCGAGTATTCGGCGGATAACATGGTCGAGAAACTGGAGGAAGTGTACAGGGAAGTGCTGGAGGAAAAGAGCAAGTAAAAAGTAGAAAGTAAAAAACATAGGAAGTGTCTTTATATGCATGGGGACGAAGTAAACAGGATATTCCAGAAAATACATATTCTTTTTACTTTTGCCTTTTTACTTTTTACTTAAAATGTAGGTTTAGTGGAGAATATGAAGATCGCAATACATCAACCTCAATATATGCCATGGCTCGGTTATTTTGACAAGATGGACCGGGCCGATGTTTTCGTCGTTCTTGACGATGTGCAGTTCAAGAAGAACGAATGGCAGAACAGGAACAGGATAAGGACCGCCGATTCCTGGCAGTGGATGACCGTTCCCGTGATACACCATTTCGGCCAGACGATCAGCAGCGCGGCCATAGACAATCATTCTAACTGGAAGAAAAAGCATTTAAAGGCGCTGGAGTCCAATTACGCCCGTGCCTGTTTTTACGATGAGCACATGCCCTTTTTCAGGGAGATCTATTCGCGGGAATGGACTTCACTCTGCGAGCTTAATTGTTGTATAATAGACAGAATAAAGGCGTTAGTCGGGATAACGGCCGATACGCTGCGAAGCTCGTCCATGGAGATAACAGGTTCGAGTACGCGAAGACTGGCGGATATATGCCTCGCCCTGGAAGCCGATACTTATATTTCCGGAGCGGGGGGAAGGGATTACCTTGACCTTTCTCTTTTTGAAGAGGCCGGGATAAAGGTCGAGTTCCAGGAATACAGGCACCCGGTCTACGAACAGGTCTTTGAGGGGTTTTTCCCTTACATGTCAGCGGTAGATCTTTTGTTCTGTAAGGGGCCGGAGAGCCTGGAGATCATCAGGAGCGGGAGGAAGTAACCGGCTTCGCCGGAAGGAAAAAGTTAAAAGTAAAAAGTTAAAAATATACGAGTTTGCTTTATGCTATGGAAAGTCCAGAGGCGTGAAAACAAGAATTATGATATTGTCCCAAAAGACACATTACCTTTTTACTTTTGCCTTTTTACTTTTTACTTAAATAAGCGGAATTCATAGTTTAGTTTTAAAACATAGGAGTCTACGATGAAAATTTTAGCAATAGGCGCGCATCCGGACGATATAGAGTACGGCTGCGGAGGGACGCTCCTTAAAATGAAAAAAGAACACGGTGCCGAAATAAGGTTTTTCGTCGCTTCGTGCGGTATCGTCGCCGGGAGCGCCGAGGTCAGGAAGAAAGAGCAGCAGGCGGCGGCCGACATACTGGGCGCCTCGCGGGTATACTGGGGCGGCCTTCCCGATACGGAAATAACACTGTGCAAGGACCTCGTAACACAGCTCGAGAAGATAATAGGGGAATACGGTCCCGATGTGATATTCGTTAACTATCCCGATGATACTCATCAGGACCACAGGAACCTGGCAGAGGGTGTTATGGTCGCTACAAGGTACTGCAGGAAGGTGCTTTACTATGAGGATTATACTTCCAGGAAATACGAGCCTCACATCTTCGTGGACATAGGCGATGTCCTGGAGCAAAAAGTGGAGCTTTTGAAATGCCACAGGTCCCAGGTGGAAAGGGATTATCCTACGGATCTCGATATAGTCGAAAGTGTCCACGCGGTCGCTAATTACCGGGGTTTCCAGGCAAAGGTCAAGTACGCGGAAAGTTTCCACGCGTTGAGATATCTTTTGGATAAAGTTTAAACCGGCTTCACCGGGAGGAAAAAGTTAAAAGTAAAAAGTTAAAAATATACGATTTTACTTTATGTTATGGAAAATCCAGGGGCGTGAAAACAAGAATTATAATATTGTCCCAAAAGACACATTACCTTTTTACTTTTGCCTTTTTACTTTTTACTTAAATAAGCGGAATTCATAGTTTAGTTTAAAACAAGGAGTTTACATGTCACAAAAAACAATTCCGCACTCCAGGCCGACGCTTGGCCAGGAAGAATTAAGAGCCGCCGCGAAGGTTATAGAATCAGGGCATATCGCACAGGGCCCGAAAGTCAGCGAGTTCGAGGAAGCTCTGGCTGCTTTTCTGGGCGTTAAGGGCGCGGTCGTCACGAATTCCGGGTCGAGCGCCATGCACCTGGCTTTAATGTCGCTCGGGCTTTCCGCCGGGGATGAGGTCGTTATGCCGTCTTTCGTCTGCACGGCCCCTCTCAACGCCGCCTACCAGGCGGGGCTCGGTCCGAGGGTATGCGATATAGAGGAGGAGAGTCTGAATGTATCCGCGGGTACTGTTTCAGAAGTCCTCGAGGATGCCGTCAAGGCCGCCGTTGTGCCTCACATGTTCGGCAATGTCGCCGATGTGGAGGACATAGAGGACCTCGGCCTGACCGTTATAGAGGATTGCGCGCACGCTCTCGGGGCCCTTTACGGCGAAAAGAAAGCGGGGTCCTGCGGGAAGATGGGAATACTCTCGTTTTACGCCAATAAAATGATGGCCTGCGGCGAGGGCGGCGCGGTCGTGTCTGACGACGAGAACTTGCTCCGTTTCGTTTCGGACCGCAGGGATTACGACGAGAGAGGAGATTACCGCCCCAGGTACAATTACAAGATGACCGATATCCAGGCGGCGATAGGCCTTGAACAGCTGAAGAAACTTCCCGGGTTCGTCGAAAGGCGAAAAGAGATCGCTTCCCGGTACAGCGAAGCTTTCGCGGAGACCGGGGCCGTTCTGCCCGGTGTGGAGTTCGACCATGTTTACTACAGGTATGTTATTCTGGTTAAAAAGGACCTGGCGCAGGTCCTGAAAGAACTTGAGGTGAAAGGCGTGAAATGCGCCCGTCCCGTGCATTCGCCGCTCCACCGCGCCCTTGAGCTGAGGTCCGGTTTCCGAGTTACGGATAAGGTCTATTCCGGCGCCCTTTCCGTCCCGATATATCCTTCTTTGACCGATGAGGAGCAGGAGAAGGTCATCGAGGCGGTGATATCAAGCCTCTAGACGATATTTTGTCAACAGACCACAGTCGACAGACCATGTATTTTTTACTTGCCCCCGCTGAAACCCGTCGCGGGAATGACAACTTTTTACTGGTGCACTGGTGCTCTTGTGATCTGGTGTACCAATAAGTGGCCCGTGGCCTTAATCTCTGCGGTCCGCGGTTCGCGATACGCGGTGCTAAGCTCCTAGACCTAAACCTAGACCTTTCTTTTGGCCTCTGTTATAATAATAGGTCCAGAAGACGGTGTATCAATCTCTTTTATTTATAGTTATTTATCGCTAAAATATGGGTATCTTTATATCGATCACCCATATTTAAATTGTAAATGTAATACTTGCAAAGGTTTGAATAAAGCGTCTGCGGAACGCGGTTCGCGATGCGCGGTGCGAAGTTACGGGACCTAAACCTGTACCTTTGCCTTTCCCTCTGTTATAATATTCATTATAATATATTGGCTAAGTAAAATAAGGATTTCAGAGTATTATGCAAAGCGACCTCAACGATATCCTCGACTGCAAGAATAGAAAACTCGACATTAACGGTAATTGCCTTGAGATGCTTGATACCTGCCGGGCGATGTGCTGTGGTATGTTCAATATAGATATCACCCCCGGGGAACGGATTTCCGGCAAATACGAATATGAGGCTTTTTGCCTTATCAGTGGCAGGGTGTGCGAAGACGAAAGCTCCGCCTGTCCGAATCGCAAGTACAGGCTCAAAAAGAGGTCCGACGGTTATTGCGTCCACCTTGACGAAGACAGCCGCAAATGTTCTATATATGAAGACCGGCCTCAGGCATGCAGGGATTTCAACTGCAAAGGAGGATGGAAGATAGGATTTGATTTTTCCGAAGCTGACAGAAAACTTGAGATGAAACTGGAAGAACTGAGCGATGACATGGTCTTTATGCTGAATCCCCTGATAGGGGTGAAGGGTGTTTTTTATTCAGAGGCCAGGCAAGAGGTGTCCTATCAGTTCAGACCTGTAAGGGGGTGTTTTGATACTATAGAAAAGGAAAAGATCCGGGAGGCGGGTCTGAATTCTAAAGTCCTCGCCGATATTATCGGAAGTTTCGACGGTAACAGGACTTTGGGTGAGGTCTTTGGGGCTCTGTCCGATACGCAGGTTTCCAGGGAAGCTGTGGACAGGGTCGTGTGGAGTCTTTTGAAATGTTCTATAATAGTTTTCAAGCACCCCGGAGGTATGGCATGAAGCGCAGGATAGCTTTCCCCGAGCAGGTAGATATAGCTCTCACCGGTAAGTGCAATCTAAGGTGTAAGCACTGCAATACCACAGAGACCTGGGATGGCAGGGACGAGCTTTCTTTTGGAGAGGTGAAGGACCTTCTCGATCAGCTGAAAGAACAGAAAATATTCCGTCTCGACCTTTTCGGAGGAGAACCTTTTTATCATCCCAGGTTCTTCAAGTACCTTGAACTTATAAACAGGTACCCGATGAGGGTCACTATCCTTACCAACGGTACGCTTATAGACGAAGAAGCGGTAAGGCATCTCAAAAAACTCAGGTTTCTCGCCATAATCCAGATAAGTATAGACGGCTCGAAACCCGAAATTCACGATTGGCAGAGGGGCGAAGGCTCGTTTGAGAAAGCCATGAGGGGTGTAAGGCTCCTGTTGAGCAACGGTGTGCCGGTTACAATAAAGGCGATCCTGAACTCCCATAACTACACCGATCTTGATAATATGGTTGAGCTTGCCAGGGGACTGGGGCTGCCCGGAATGCATTTCGGAGATGCCGTGGAATGCGGTAAGGCCGCTGTTTATTCGGACCAGATGAGTTTTGAGTCAGAGGCGCACCGCAAGATCATGGAAAATGTTTTCGAGGTCAAGAAGAAGTATCCGGGGTTTGAGATCGGAGGTACTCTCGGCCAAAAAATAGATATGTTAAAAGACTTTTATAAGCAGGGCCCCGGGAGCGGGACAAGAGGCGTTTTTTCGACCTGTCCGGCAGGGCACAGCACTTTGTCTATACGGTCTGACGGTAAGGTGGTGCCGTGTTCCGCTTTCTGGACATTGATATGCGGGGATGTCAGAAAGAGTTCACTGAAGGATATATGGGAGAATTCGGAAATGCTGAACAGGATAAGGGATCTTTCGGACGATAAGCTGGCACAGCATTGTTCGGATTGCGGTAAATGTGACTACATGAGCCATTGTAACGGCGGATGCAGGGCCGCGGCCTATTATATGTCAAATAATGACCTCCGGGGAATAGATCCTTCTACCTGTCTTGTTTTTTCGAATATGACAGGGACAAGGATCCCCCGGGAAAAAGTGCTTTCCGGGGAGAAGGGTAATAAATGAGTTTTTGTGACCGGTCTCAAAGAAGTGAAAACAGGACAGGAGACTTTCCCCTGGGAACGCTTTATGTAAACCCTACCCGATACTGTAATTTAAGGTGCCGTCACTGCTGGATAGCGCCTCCTGTAAGGGAAGAACTCGTTCCCGGTACTGAAGAGATGTCCATGGACGAAATAACAGCTATAGCGGAAGCGGCTAAAGAGGCGGGGCTGGGCAGCATAAAACTTACGGGAGGAGAGCCTCTTTTAAGAAAAGATATAGGGGAGCTCTTGAGTTACTGCGTTTCCTCCGATATAAGTGTTTTTATGGAGACTAACGGCACGCTTGTGTCTCGGGATGTCGCCCGCATGCTGGCTGATAACAATGTATCTCAGGTATCCGTAAGCCTGGACAGTATGTTCCCGGAAGTGCATGATCGGCTTCGAGGAAAGAAAGGCGCTTTTGAGAGATCCGTTTCGGGTATAAAGAACCTTATAGCTTCAGGAATACGACCGCAGGTCATCTTAAGCCTCTATAGGGAGAATCTGCGGGGGTTTGAGAGGTTCCTTGATTTTATGGAAGACCTGGGGGTTAACGATGTCAAGGTCAATATCATAACCCCGATGGGAAGGGGGCATGACCTTCAGGAGAAAGGGATGGCCCCTGTTCTTGAAGAGGTCCTTGAGTTTTACCGACGGACGGAAAAAATGAGGAATAACTTTCGCGGTAACTGCGGGGTGGATGTTCCTCCCGCTTTTCAGAAGGTGGAAGATATTAAGAAAAGGGGATGCCGTGTGTGCGGGATAAAGAGCATACTGGGCATACTCCCGAACGGTGATGTTTCTATATGCGGGGTAGGGTTTATGGAACGGGATATGATCATGGGTAATGTGAGAAAGGCTCCCGGGAAGATAAAGGATATCTGGAAGAACGACCCGATAGTCCGTTTTATAAGGGAGAAACTGCCTGAAGAGCTTGAAGGGGTTTGCGGCATCTGTGTATTCAGGAAAGTCTGCCTGGGGGGATGCAGGGCGGAGGTATGGTACAACAATCATGACCTCAAGTCCCCGTTCTGGTTCTGTCAGAAAGCTTACGATAAGGGTCTGTTCCCTTCAACGAGACTTATGCCCGAGGAATTGAGAGTTCGATGAAAAGTTTTGTTCTCGAAAATTTCGGAATAAGATGCGGGGTAAATCTTGTAAATTCCGACGAAGAGGTCCCTTTTAAAACTGCCGCGGCGTACGGCTGTTCTGATGTTGATATATATGTTTACAGAAAGAACAGCGTGCTTCCTGATGAAATAAAAGAAAAATACCGCCGGCCGTTCTTTGAGGCTTTTGATTACGGGGAAAAGAGCGCTTTTTGTCTCGCGGATAATTCAGTGCCGTTTGATTTTCTTCTGGGCTTTGAGTTCAATGAGTCTATCATGGCTTTTCAGAATTCCCTGGACCTTGTATTCTTTCACGCGGCGTGCGTTGTAAAGGATGGCAGCGCCTTTCTTTTCGCCGCGCCGAGTGGCGGCGGAAAGAGCACTATAGCATTGCTTGCCGAGAGGAACGGATTAGAGGTTCTGGACGACGATTCCTGTGTGATCAGGAAAGACAAGGGTGTGTATTTTGTTCAGTCTTTTCCGGTCGATGTTCTTGATCCTTCCGCGGAAAAGGGGTACAGGGTCGAAAAGGTATTTTTTCTCGAGAAGTCAGACAAGAACAACTTAAAGAGCATTTCGCGTCTGACAGCTCTTATGAGATCCATGTCCGAGGCAAACGATCTTTATCCGTGGCAATACCCCGTTTCTGAAAGAATGTCTGCCAGGAAAAGGATATTTTGCTTTTTGGATGAAATGCTCAAGACAGTACCTTTCAATGTCCTGGAATTCAGTATAGATGAGGGAATTTTTTCATGTTCAGGGATATTCTCTTAAATGTTAAATACCGGATAAATGACCTTAGGCCCCTCATGGGGGATGTAAAGGTCATATTCTTGTATTCTTCGCGTCTTTTGGCGAAATACAAAAAAGACCTGATGAAGATATCGTTGCTGAAAGGCCTGACTTTTCCGATAGGGATAGCCGGAATTTATATGACAAAGAATGTTCTGGATAAAGGTATCTTTGCCGGGGATTTCAGGGTTTTTCTCTTTCTTACGGTCCTTGTTCTTCTGGCCTACACTTTATTGCATGCTCTTTCCTATGTTGTGGAGAAATTCACCGCGAAAGTAAGAACGGCTTTTTCCGTAGATGTAAACCGTGACCTGGCCCGGAGGCTTTTCGGGATGAATTATCTCGAGATAAGGAAGATGACATCTTCCGAGAACGCTTTCTTCCTGGGGTATGATTACGGGAATATCGAAGCTCTTATGTTCGGGGAGATCCCGTCGCTTATTTCAGTTCTGAAAATACCGGTTATTTTTGTTCTATCCGCGGTTATGAGCCTGCCGCTTACGCTTCTTGTTCTCCTGGCCGTTCCGTCGCTTGTGGTACACCTCTTATGGGCCGCAAAGCGCAGAGAGGTCTACAGGACCGAAGAGATCGAAAAGGTAAGGAGATACAATTCGTCCCTTCACGACCTCTTTCTTAACCTGAAACTCATTAAAAGCTCCGGAAAAGAGGACTGGGCCCTGTCCAGGGTAATGTCATTTTTCAGGGATAAGGTCAGGTTCTCGATGAAAACAGACCTTCTTTCCCGTAAAGCGCATTATATCGGCAGTGTTTTTATGCGCGTTAATACGTCTGTTTTCTGGATTTTCGGGGGGTATCTTATTATCAGGGGCAGTTTGACCTTCGGTTCTTTCAGCGCTGTTCTGATGTACATGGCGGTTCTCCTCGGGGAGATGGAGAAAGTAAGCAACGCGGTGCAGAGCCTTAACGAGGAAAAAGTATCTATCGCAAGATGTTCTTCTTTTATTAAAGAGATGTGTATTGCCGGAAAAGAGCGGCAAAAAGTGTTCGATGAAGGTATGTTTGAAAAGGGGCTGGAGTTCAGGGAAGTTTCTTTCGGCTATGAAGCGGGGAAACCCGTTCTTGAAGGTGTTTCTCTTTTTATCCCCCCGGCAGGCTGGTCCTTGATAAAAGGAGCTTCCGGCATAGGTAAGACGACGCTCTTAAGCCTTATTGTCAGGCTTTTTGAACCCTGGAAAGGCGAGATACTCGCGGGCGGAACAGATGTGGCACGAATAGATAAGGATGTTTTTTATAGAAATGTGTCTATCGTTCAGCAGGAGTCGTACATACTTAACGATACCCTTGCCCGGAACATTTTTCTGGGAAACTCGTTTGACGACAGAGAGATGGAGAAGGTCCTGATGTGCGCGGGGTTAAGCGGGTTCGCGGAAGAACTTCCGGAAGGGTATGATACGATGCTTGAAGAGTCGGGAGCGGATCTTTCGGGCGGACAGCGGCAGCGTATATCAATAGCCAGGGCTTTAGCCGGAGGGCCTAAAGTCCTTGTGCTGGACGAAGCGACCTCTTTTGTGGATCCCGGAAAAGAAGAAGAGATCTTCGGTAAGATAAGGACAAGTTTTCCCGATATCCAGGTCATATTCGTTACTCACAGGGAAACGGCCCGTAAGTACGCCGATCATGTTTTTGTTATGGAGAACGGCGCTGTTCTCAGCGAAAAAGAGAATGTTCAAATATAAGGAGAGTTATTATGGAAAGAAAATGTCCATTACGGAATCCGGATGTTGTTGTCAGAAAAGAGAAGGATGAGGCGCTGCTCTTCGATCCTTCCGACGGGAATATGATGTGTATGAATTCAACCGGTATCTTTGTCTGGGATGAGTGCGACGGGAAGAGTTCCGCCGAAGAGATATCCCGGAAGATAGAGGAAGAGTTCGAGGTTTCTTCCGAAGTCGCGGAAAAGGATTGCCGGTCTTTTCTTGAAGAGCTGGAAAAGTCCGGATTTATAGGGTATGCTTTTTGATCGGGAGGAAATTATGGCTAAAAAGAAGAAAAAATACGAAGCGCCTATGGTATTCGATCTTGCAAACGTAGGCAGGGGCGCCCAGGCCCAGAGCTGCTCGTCTGGGCGTAATGCTAACGCGTCATGTAAGGCCGGAAGAAGGGCGGGAAGTTTATGCAATGTAGGCTCTCAGGCCCTCTCCAGCTGTTCTAACGGCCCGGATCATGTGCCCGGAACCGACTGTAAATCAGGCCCCAGCGCGTTGGGTAAGAAATGCTGGGGCGGAGGATACGCGGTAGGGCAGTGTAAAACGGGCGGACTGAAGGTATAGTTGACGGCGGCTTATATGAGATTTACTGTTGAGGGCCAGAGCATGCGTCCTTTTCTGAGGGATCTGGATGTTTGTGTTTCCGAAAAAGTTTCTCCCGCAAAGATCTTCCCGGGAGACCTTGTCCTTTATGACAGCGAAGTCAGCGCTGAAGTTATTGTTCACAGGATCATTAAGATAGATAAAAGAAAGTCCGTTGCCTTTATAAAAGGCGATAACGAGCCCGGCATGGACGCGGCAGACAGGGTCCCGCTTGAGGATATTATGGGGAAGGTGCTGTTCGTGGAAAGGGGCTCGAGGGTTTTTGATCTCAATAAAAGATGGCGGAAGATCTGTGCCGGTATTATCGCTTTTCTTTCTCTCCGCGACCTTACGCCCCTTGTCGCTCAGAGAAGGTTCCTGAGCCCTCTTGTTCTTGCTGTTTCCGGGAACGGATTATATAAAATTTTCAGGGAGCGGTTTTACGCAAAGCTTCAATTCTGCTGCGTAAAAAAGGAAGGATATTATAAAGTTTTTTCATATCTGGGAAGAAGCATGAATGCTGAAGCTTTCCTGCAGCAATATTCTGAGGGGCATGTTACAGTCTCGTCATATATAAAATACCGCGACAGGAACAGCGGTTTCGCTAGGATATTTCTTGAGAAGATATTGAAAGTAGTGGACGAGAAATACGGAAAGGATTCTTGTGTTCATATACTTGAGGGGGAATTCAAGGAATTGATCTCCGGGTGCAAGGAAGTTGCTTCTTCCGAAAGGGTCTATTTATGAGCTCTCTCGCCCTAAATGCTTTTGAGGGAAAAGAGTTCTCTCCGGAAGAGGAGATAGTTTCTATCTGCGCGAGACAAAAATTGACCGAGCAGGATAAGCAAAATTATCGTTCTATTGCCGCATCCGGAAATATCGACTGGGACAAGGTTTTAGGTGTCTCGGAGGAGAATCAGGTCACGCCTCTTGTTTACCGCAATCTGCAGGTCTTAAAGGGGTTTCCCGATAAGATCTTCATGTCTTTAAGGGAAAGCGCGGCCCGTACTATGGCGCGTAATACGCTTATATTATCGCGCATGGAAAAGTTTAGCCGCAAAGAGGACGCTCTTTTCCTGAAGGGGTTTCCTTTTGCTGTGGATGTCTATGAGGATCCTTCGTTGAGGGAGTTTTCCGATGTTGATGTTCTTGTCAGGGATATGGACGCGTTCGGACGGGTTCTTTCCGAAGAGGGTTTTCATCCTGACGATAACGAAGAGGATGACGGATACAGGTCTCAAAGGACATATGCCGATAAAGACGGTCTGGTGATAGATGCTCATGTGGATGCGATAGGGCGGAGGCTTCACAGTGAGATGACAGGTCTTGGCGAAGGCATGTGGGAAGGTGCCAGGCATCTTGAATACGGCGGCCTCAAGTTGAAGACGCCGGACCTGGAACACACTCTTATTTTTCAAGCGGTCCACCTTGCCATGCACCACGGTTTTTCAGGTCTAAAATGGTTAGTTGACATAAATGAGTTCGTAAGAAGATACGAGAACGAGATAGACTGGGAAAGGTTGTTAGAGCTTTGCTCGAAATATAAGGTCAAGAGGCCGGTTTATTATACGCTGTTGTTTACGCGAGATCTGTTCGATACGCCTGTCCCCGAAAAGGTGCTGGACAGGTTCTCCCGGGTGAGGAGGCCTCTGGACAGGTGGCTTTTCCGTAAGATTAAAAATAGTTTCGGGACAGATTATCTGGCCGAACTATTTATGTTCGATACGATAGCGGATACCGTGAAGTTCGTTTTCTTGAGCTTTGTAAAATATCCGGGACACTTTCTGTGTTTCGGGAGAATAGCGGGGAAAGTAGTCAGGGCGGCAGTAAGTAAATAGCGAACAGGGGGGATATCACTTACTTTTACTTGATTCCCGCTTTCGCGGGAATGACATTTTTTATTTTCACTTTTATGCTTTAAAAAAATAAAAGTAGAAGTTGTCATCCCCGCAATGGGTTTGAGCGGGGATCAAACAAGAATAAGTTAGGCGGTTAGATGGCTATGAATGAGGACTTATCGCATAACAACACGATGAAAAGAATGCTCTGGTGGGGAGCTATAACTCTCTATCTGGGGGTGGTGTATTCCACTTTATCCATCGGCCCCGATATCTGGGACGGCATTAACGCGGCGCTGGGAGGTAAGGCCCTCGGAGTGCTTTACCTTCTGGCGATACTGGCCCTTGTCGCGGTAGTTTATTACATGGAGGAGATAAAAAAGGAGAAGAGGCCGCTTAACTATATGATCTTCTTTTTCCTGGCGGGACTTTTCTTTTTTATAATCTCTCTCCACGGCCATCCCGCGGAGAAGGTCCACATGGCGGAATACGGTCTCCTGGCCGTACTTGTATACAACGCGCTTAAGCTGGACATGGGACGGTACGACAGCCGGCTGTATATCCTGGGCGGCCTGATCTGTTCTCTGGCGGGCCTTGTAGATGAAATAATACAGTGGTATCTTCCCAACAGGTATTTTGACTGGCGGGATGTGGGCTTTAATGTAGCCGGCGCCCTGATAGCGCTGGCAATTATAAGGTTCAACATACTTAAGGGGCCGGAGAAGCGACCCGAGAGCGATTTTTGATGTAAGATACCGTATATCCTTGCCTTATGGCGTGAAAAACAAGGTATTTCTTTACAAAAGGTACTTTGTAATGCTAAAATACCATATCTTTTATTAACAGAATATTAACAGATCAAGATAAAGGTGCTTTGCCGAAATGAACAAAGTCATTCTCGCTATTGACGATAACAGGGATTTCCTGGAGACTTTGAAGGATATACTGGAACACGAAGGCTACCGGGCGGTCCTTTTGACCGATCCTACCAAAACGGAAGAATATATAGAGAATTATTCGCCGGACCTTATAATACTCGATATCTTCATGCCAAAAAGGACCGGGTTCAATATACTGGAAGACCTTTCGGATAACGGCATGCACGAAGACATACCGAAGATATTCCTTACCTGCCTCGATAACCACATCGAAAAGATGACCGCCAGAGCCAGGGGCGCGTGTGAATATCTGACCAAACCTTTCGAGCCGGAAGAGCTTATAGAGGTGATAAGGGAATGCCTGGAAGGACAGAAGCAAAGGTAAGCGATATGGCCCGAGCGAAAAAAATAGTGATCGCGGACGATAACAGGGAGATGTGCGACCTGGTACAGGATATCTTTTCCGAGAACGGATACGAGGTCGATTGTGTCCATAACGGATACGAGCTGATGTCCTACCTGGAGAACAATTCCCCTTCGGTGATAATACTGGACCTTATGATGCCGGAGAAGGACGGCATATCGGTGCTGGGCTCCCTGAAACAGCTTTCGCCTTATTCCAGGATAATAATCTACACCGGCTACCAGGAATACGAGAAAAGCGTCTACGCCAGGGCGGTCGACAGGTTCCTGGTCAAGGGCAAGAGCATAGAGGAGCTCATAGAGGCCGTAGATGAGCTGGCGGTAGCGTAAGGTCAGGCTAAAGCGTTAAAAGGTTCAAGGGTTAAAGGTAATAGGGGGCGCGAGTCTTGCGTTCCCTAATTTTTTATAACCGCTTCTATTTTACATTCCGGGACCGTATTGCGGTCCCGGAATGTAAAACGGTTAGAGGGCCATGAAATTCACTATAGAACACAGAGACAAGGATACAAAAGCCAGGTGCGGGACGATGACGACCTGTCATGGTGAGGTGTCGACGCCTGTTTTCATGCCTGTTGCCACGCAGGCGGGGGTTAAGGGTATAACCCCGGACGAGCTCAGGGACTGCCGGGTCGAGATGATCATTTCCAACGCCTACCATCTTTATCTGAGGCCCGGAGAAGAGATAATTTCCAATGCCGGCGGCCTGCACAGGTTCATGGGCTGGGACGGGGTCATAACCACCGACAGCGGCGGTTTTCAGGTCTTCAGCCTGGCGGAGCTGCGCAAGATAAAAGAGGAAGGGGTGGAGTTCCGCTCGCATGTGGACGGTTCGTATCATTTTTTCTCGCCCGAGAGCGTGGTCGATTTCCAGCACGCGATAGGGAGCGACATACTCATGCCTCTTGACGAATGTGTGCATTACCCCGCCGCAAGGGACTATGTGGAGGATTCAGTGGGCCTTACCACCCGCTGGGCGGAGAGGTCGAAAGAGAGGTTCCTGCAGAAAGAGGGCAGGTCCGCTCTTTTCGGTATAGTCCAGGGAAGCACATACAGGGACCTCAGGAAGCGGTCGGTCGAGGAGCTTGCCGCCCTGGACATGGACGGTTATTCCCTAGGGGGCATAGGGGTAGGGGAACCGGTCGAGCTTATACACGAGATAACCGATCATACGGCTTCACTTCTGCCGGAAGACAAAGTACGCTATCTTATGGGCGTGGGCAGTCCCCCTGAAGTCCTCGAAGCTGTTTCTTCGGGCATAGACATGTTCGACTGCGTGGTGCCCACCAGGAACGGAAGGAACGGCCAGGCGTTCACCTTTGACGGTGAGCTGCAGCTCAGGAACGCCCCTTTCAAGGACGATTTCGCTCCCATAGAGGAGGGTTGCGGGTGCTATGCCTGCCGGAACCATACGAGGGGTTATATAAGGCACCTCTTCAACGCTTCCGAGATGCTTGCCCCGCGTCTTATATCCCTGCATAATATCTGTTTTTATTCCAGGTTGACGGAACTCGCCAGGCAAGCGGTCAGGCAGGGAAGGTTCGCCGAATTCAAGAAAGAGTTCGTCTCGAGGTATTCCGCCGGGAAAAAATAGAGAGCGGATTTGCCTTGTAAATAAATATAAGTATAATTAATACTGTTTAATCGTGTGTTAGTGAGGTCCCTGGCCCGCCGGAGGACGGCACCCTGTGGCGGCCGGACAGACAAAAGTAAAGGAGAGATATTATGTTAACGCTTGCGTTCGCTCAGGAAGCGGGAGCCGGCGCCCCCGCGCAGGGCAGTCCGATAATGAGCCTTCTTCCTATCGCGCTTATTTTCATTATTTTTTATTTCCTTCTTATCCGCCCGCAGAAAAAAGCCCAGAAAGAACACGCCGATATGATCCAGGCGCTGAAAAAGAACGACGAGGTCGTTACTTCCGGGGGTATACACGGGACCATAGTGAACATCCAGGAGGGAGCGGTGACCCTGCGGGTCGACGACAATACCAGGATAAAGGTCCAGAGAAGTTCCATCTCTAAAGTGAAGAAATCAAGGGAAGACGGTTCCCAAAAGGAAGGATAAAGAGCTATGTGGAAAAAACTCAAATGGGAAAGTGTTCTTGTTGTCGCGATCGTGGGCCTCGCCCTATGGGCCGCTTACCCTCCGCTCGATATCACCAATAACGAGGGGGAGGTCGTAAAGGAAGGTAAGATCAACCTCGGTCTTGATCTGCAGGGAGGCATGCACATGGTCCTGCAGGTAGATACCTCGGGCCTTACCCAGAACGAGGCGAAGGACGCCCCCCAGAGGGCGCTGGAGGTCATAAGGAACAGGATAGACCAGTTCGGGGTAATGGAGCCTGTTATCCAGCTGCAGGGCGATAAAAGGATAATAGTCCAGCTTCCCGGGGTGACCGACAGGGAACGCGCGAAGGAAATAATCGGCCGTACGGCCCACCTCGAGTTCAAGCTGGTCTCGGATGACCCCGAACTTCTGAAAAAGGCCATGGACGGCGAGGCGGTGGAAGGCTATACGCTGAAATATAACGAGACCAGGGATGGCAAGCAGGAAGCCCTTCTCGTGGAGGACGAAGCCGTTCTTACGGGCGACATGCTGGTTGACGCGACCACGGAATTCAGCCAGCAGGGGTTCGGCCAGCCTTATGTCTCGCTTGAGCTCAACTCCCAGGGAGGTGACATTTTCGCCTCGGTCACCGGAGGCAATGTCGGTAAAAGACTTGCCGTTGTGCTTGACGATGAGGTGTACACCGCCCCGGTGATAAGAGAGAGGATCCCGTCCGGCCGGGCCCAGATAACGGGTAATTTCTCGGTCCAGGAGGCCAAGGACATAGCGCTTATCCTCCGCGCGGGTGCGCTGCCGGCTCCCGTAGAGGTCCTGGAAGAACGCAGCGTCGGCCCGGCTCTGGGCCGGGACTCGGTCGAGAAAGGCATAAAGGCCATATTGTACGGCGGTATAGCCGTCCTTCTTTTCATGGCGGCGTATTATCTTTTCGCCGGGCTTATAGCGGATCTGGCCCTGGTGATGAACCTTGTACTTATCACGGGTGCCCTGGCGTATTTCAAGGCGACGCTGACCCTTCCCGGTATAGCGGGCCTTGTCCTTACCATCGGTATGTCCGTTGACGCGAATGTCCTTATTTTTGAAAGGATACGCGAGGAGTCCAGGCTAGGCAAAAGCTTGAGGGCCGCCATCTCCGCCGGGTACGACAAGGCTCTGTGGACCATACTTGACGCCAATGTAACGACGCTCATAACCGCGCTGATACTCTTCCAGTTCGGGACCGGCCCGGTAAGGGGCTTTGCCACGACCCTGAGCATAGGTATACTTTCGAGTATGTTCACCGCGCTGGTCGTCACGCGGCTTATACTGAACATGATAACCCTGGCGAATCAGAAGCTGGAGAAGCTTCCCATGCTGCAGTTCTTCAAGCAGCCGAACATACCTTTTGTGAAGTTCCGCAAGATAGCCTACATATTCTCGGTACTCGTGATCGCGGGGGGTATGTTCTTCTTCCTTCAGCGGGGAGAAAGGAATTACGGGATAGATTTCACCGGCGGTACTCTGCAGCAGTTCAGGTTCGAGGAAAAGGTCTCGGTGGACGAGATCAGGGGCGTACTCTCCGATATAGGCCTGGGAGAAGCTTCCATACAGCAGTTCGGCGAAGGCGGCAGGGAGATAATCGTAAGATCTTTCAGCGAAAAGACCGACGCCATAATCGACGGGCTCGGGGGCAGGTTCGGCGAAGGTTCCTTTGATGTGATGCGGGTCGAGGAGGTGGGTCCGGCCGTCGGGGCGGACCTCAGGGAAGCGGCCATTAAGGCGTTCATATTCGCCATGATAGGTATATGTATCTACATTTCTTTCCGGTTCGAGCTCAGGTTCGCCATAACCGCTATAATAGCGCTTCTTCATGACCTCCTTGTCAGCCTGGGCATGATAGCGCTTACGGGAAGGGAGATATCGCTGCCGGTGATCGCGGCGCTCTTGACCATAGTAGGTTATTCCATCAACGATACGATAGTGCTCTTTGACCGGATCAGGGAAGACAGAAAATACATGAGGAAAGCCACTCCTTCTGAGATAATCAACCTGAGCATAAACCAGACCCTTTCCAGGACGGTCCTCACTTCGCTTACCACCCTTATCGTGGTAGTGGGGCTGTTCCTGTTCGGCGGAAAGGTGATAAACGATTTTTCGTTCGTCCTCATGATAGGTGTCCTTGTCGGTACCTATTCCTCGATCTTCATAGCCAGTCCGCTTCTGATAGACTGGCCCTCTAAACGGACGAAACGGTAATATCCTCTTTTCGCGCCAGGCCCTTTAAGGGCCCGGCGCGTATTTTCTCAGGTGGAAAATGGCTCTGGCGAGAGTTGATAATTACAAACTGGGCGAGAAGAACGCTTTTCTCGGCATTATAGGGAATGTGTTCCTTTTTGCCGTCAAGCTCGCGGCCGGGATCGCGGGAAGGTCCCAGGCGATGATAGCCGACGCCTTCCACACCGCGAGCGATTCGGCGACGAGCCTCGGGGTATTGATAGGTTTTAAAATAGCTTCCCGGCCCGCGGACGACCATCACCCGTACGGCCACGGCAGGGCTGAATCGATAATGGCGAAGCTCGTTGCCATCGTTTTGATAGGCGTCGGCCTCGGTATCGCGTACAGTTCCGCCAGAGTGCTCGTTTCCGGAGAATTTGAGGCCCCGGGGCGCATTGCGCTCATTGTGGCCGTTATAAGCATTGTCGTAAAGGAGCTGGTCTACCGCCGGGTGGTATCCGCCGGCAAGTCCATAGGAAGTTCTTCCCTGAAGGCCGACGCTTACCATCACCGGAGCGACGCTATCTCTTCCGTAGCCGCTCTGGCGGGCATAGCCGCCGCCAGGATGGGTAAACCGTTCATGGACCCCCTCGCGGGTATAATAGTGGCCGGTTTCGTGGTGAAGATGGGCATCGAGGCTTTCCACGAGGCATACGACGAGCTTATGGACGCTGCTCCTCCCGATGAGCTCAGGAAGAAGATCACGGATATCACGCTTACGGCCGAAGGGGTATTGACCGTCAAGAAAGTCATGGTGAGGAAAGCCGGTATAGACCTTTATCCCGAGATCACTATAGGGGTAGATGGCGAGAAAAAGGTAAAAGAGGGTCACCTGGTGACGATGAAAGTGAAGCAGGAACTTTGCAGGAGGATGAATAATCTCAAGGACATAGTTGTCCATGTGGAACCGGTAAAGGTGAACGGAAGATGAAGACGGTGTGGAAAACAAAGGAAACCGACCTCAGGCTGCAGAAGAGCCTCTGCGGGGCGCTGGGGGTCACGCCTTTTTTCGCGCAGCTTCTCGTGAACAGGGATATCAGGACGCCCGAAGACGCCCAGGCTTTCCTTTTCGGGGGGCTTTCCTGCTGTCACGACCCCTTCCTGATGAAAGACATGGACAAGGCCGTGAACAGGATAAAAGAGGCCGTCAGGAAAAATGAAAAGATACTTGTTTACGGGGACTACGATGTTGACGGTGTGACCTCTACCGCTCTTCTTTCATATGTTCTGGATGAGATGGGGGCGGACCACGAGACTTACATACCCAACAGGCTTGAGGACGGATACGGGTTGAACATAAGGGCGGTGGCGCTGGCCAGGGACCACGGGGTCAAGCTTCTGGTAACGGTCGATTGCGGGATAAACTCCGTGCGGGAGGTGGAGACCGCCAAAGGATACGGTATTGATGTAATAATAACAGACCATCACGAGGTCAAGGACGGGCAGAGGCCTCCCGCGGACGCTATAGTGGACCCGCACCAGCCGGAATGCGGGTACCCGTACAAGTTCCTGGCCGGAGTGGGCGTTGTTTACAAACTCGGGCAGGCGCTTCTGGGTTCCAGGGAGGCGGTGGACAGGCACCTGGACCTGGTGGCTCTCGGGACCATAAGCGATGTGGCGCCGCAGAACGGGGAGAACAGGATACTCACCAGGTTCGGCCTGAAAACCCTGAAAAATACCTCAAAACCCGGCCTGAAGGCCCTGATGGAAGTAGCTTCCGTAGATCCGGAGAAAATGACCTGCCGGGACATAGGGTTCAGGATGGGGCCGAGAATAAACGCCATGGGCAGGGTAGGTTCGGCCAATTTCGCCCTTGAGCTTATGATGTGCTCCGATCCGGAGCGGGCGCGGGAACTGGCGTCGATGCTGGACGAGGAGAACAGGAACAGGCAGAAAATAGAAAGGAATATACTGAAACAGGCGCTCTCCAGGGTCGAGAACGAGGTGGACCCGGATTCCGCGAGGGCTATCGTGCTCGCGGACGAAGCCTGGCATCCCGGCGTGATAGGCATAGTCGCTTCAAGGATCACCGAACAGTACAACCTGCCGACCATACTTTTCGCGCTTGACGGAGATTCCGGAAAAGGCTCCGGGAGGGCTCCGGACGGTTTCGACCTGTTCGAGGCCGTTCTTAAGGCGGAAGAGCATCTGGTGGATTTCGGCGGGCACGAAGGCGCCTGCGGTGTGAAGATAAAGGCCTCCAAAGTAGCCGATTTCAGGGAAGCCCTCAACCGTTCGGCGGCCGAAGTGTCAGCCGGAGAGCCGGTCTCGGAGCTGAACATAGATATAAGCGTGCCCTTTGCGCACATAGGGGTAAAGCTTATAAAAGAGCTGGACCTTCTTATGCCTTTCGGCCCCGGTAACGCGGAACCGGTGCTGGCTACTAGGGGCCTTAAAGTGAAGAATTCACCGGGTACGATAAAAAGCCGCGCTACCGGAAAGAGCATAGGGTTCAAGTTCTTCGCCTCCTGCGGCGCCATGACCTGCCAGGCGATAACCTTCAAAAAAGACAAGTTCGCAAGGCCGTCCAAAGGAGATGTGATAGACCTGGCGTATACACCTTCCATTA
>WJMG01000072.1 GCA_014728075.1 Candidatus Omnitrophota bacterium
ACAAGTTTATCGTTTATTATGAATGTGGCAAGGGAAAGCATGAACGCTACCACCAGCACAGGGCGAAGCATCTTCCAAAGGCTTATTCCGCTGGCGATAACCGCCGTGACCTCGTGGTTCTTGCTCAGGGTATTGAAAACGAAAGCCGCGCTCAAGAGCCCCGCGAAGGGTATCATGTTCACGAAAGCGAAAGGCGCCAGGTAAAAATAGAACATTATTATGCTGCCCAGCGGGATGTTGTTCTTGAAGATATCGTCCAGAAACCCCAGGACATCACCGATCACTCCCAGTACGATAAGAAGAGTGATACACGCCGCGAGCGCTCCCACAAAGCTCCTCATTATGTATTTCTCGATTATCCTCATCTATAACCGCACCTGACCCTCTGACCGAAACGGACCCCGCGGAGGTCTATTTCTTTGATATTCTGTAATACAAGACCAGTGAAACCGCGAAAAGTACTATATTCGCCGACCATACACCCGCCCAGGCCGGAAGCACGGACCTTATGGCGAAAGCTATACCGCTCAGCATAATAGCCCAGTAGATCAGAAAAAGCACTATGGCCAAGCCGAAGCCTATGAATTTTTCCCTCCTGTGAGTGGTTATGGCAAGAGGTATTCCTATAAGGACGAATACGAAATTTGAAAACGCAAGAGCTATCTTTTTATGCATCTCTATGCGTAGCGGAACCGCGTTAATATCTTCCTTTTTCAGTGAATCTATCTCTTCCAGGAGTTCCTTTATGCTTTTTTCCCGGGCCTTTTTCTGTATGTTCTCGATATTAACGGCGTTCTCCAGATTAAGGGTCATAAAATATTCCTGAAAGGACAATTTATAAAAATCATCGGGGTTCTCCGGGACGATCTCGTCGGCCGTACCATCCATAAGTTTGAGCTTTACGCTGTTCTCTTCGGGAAGCGAAATTATCTCTCCCTTTCTTGCGACTATTGTCCTCGTGGGCTTATCGTCCCTTGGCTGATAGATGCGTATGTCTTCGAGCCTGTTGCCTTCAACACCGTGCACGAAAATAATGTATTCTTTAAAGCCTTTGATGAAAACCCCGGGTTCAAGCATGGCGGTCGGGTGCTTTATCCCCAAACTCTTGACCAGTTTTCTGGCCGCGAATTCCGATTCGGGCAGTATCTTATCGTTCAGGGGAACATTGAAAAGGCTTATTATAAAACCGCATATTATGACCGGTGAGATGACCTTGTATACGCTTATACCGCTGGTCCGTATGGCCGTAACCTCGTTATCCCCGGAGAGCCGGCCGAAACCGAGGAGTACCGCCGCCAGGACAGACATGGGGATGGTAAAGATGAGCACATACGGCAGGAAAAAAGCGAATATCTTTAAGACCTGCAAGAACTCAACACCTTTATTGACGACCATATCCGCGGTCTGCATTATGTTGCCTGCCGCCAGTATAAAGGTAGAGATAAGCAAAGAGGCCAAGAAGGGCCCTCCCAGCTCCTTGAGGATATATCTGGTAACTATTCGCATCTTGTGTTGAGCTACACCCGGTCTCGTCAGGTAGCCAGAAGTTTAGTAAGATCGTACAGCTGCCTGTGGAATTCTATATCCTTTTCCCTTTCGAAACAGGCCTTTTCGTAGGGGACCAGCTTGAGCTCCATGCTCCTAACCGCTACCATGTGGTCGGAAATACCTTCCATAAGAGCGGAAACGGCGAAAGCGCCCATCCGGGAAGCCAGGATCCTGTCGGGGGCGTTGGGCTTGCCTCCCCGCTGCACATGTCCGAGGGTAATGCCCCTTACATTGTATTTGGTGTTTTCCTCCAGCTGTGCAGCTATCTCCGCCGCTTTCCCGTATCCTTCAGAAACTATGATTATCCAACTCATTTTTCCGCTCTTCTCGGCGGAATCTATCTCTTTCTTGATGCGTTCTATGGATATTTCCGATCCCGGGTAAAGGATCTCTTCAGCTCCTCCCGCCAACCCGGCCATTACCGCTATATAAGGTTCTTTTCTGCCCATCACCTCAACGACATATATCCTTTCCATACTGGTTACCGTATCCCTTATCTTGTCCACGGCGTCGAGTACCGTATCCACGGAAGTATGAGAACCGACAGTGTAATCGGTATATCCCAGGTCGTTGTCTATGGTGCCGGGTATGCCTATATTCGGAACGCCCCACTTGTCGTGAAGTATATGAGCCCCCTGAAAAGAACCGTTCCCGCCTATTATCACCAGGCCGTCGATCTCGTGGTCCTTTATGACCCTTACAGCTTTCTCCTGTCCGGTTTCCGTCATGAACTCTTTTGACCGGGCGGTTTTCAATATGGTCCCGCCCCTTCCGAGTATATTGCTGACACTGCGGGAGTTCATATCTATCACTTCCCCTTTTATCATGCCTTCGTAGCCGCGAAGTATGCCTTTGACCGCGATGCCCTCGAAAATAGCTTTTCTAACAACGCTGCGCACGGCCGCGTTCATGCCCGGGGAATCACCGCCGGAGGTCAGCACTCCTATGGTCTTTATTTTATTCGGCATAATTTATCACCCTTCCGTTAGGACTTCAGGGTCCGCTGTTCGCGAAAACCACCGCTTCTGCGATTGCCTGCCGCGGTATCCGCGATGCCGGTTCCCGATCGCGAAGTCTTGTTTCCTCTTTCGCGGAACCGCGAAGCGGAAACCATGAACTCAATATCTGTAATGCTCAGATTTATAAGGGCCTTCTACCGGTATCCCCATGTAGTCCGCCTGCTCTTCCGTCATCTTCGTCAACTTGACGCCGATCTTCTGCAAATGAAGCCTGGCAACTTCCTCGTCCAGGTATTTGGGCAGTCTGTAAACCTTATTCTCGTAATTATCCCTGTTCTTCCAGAGGTCCATCTGGGCCAGGACCTGATTGGTGAACGAGTTGGACATTACGAAAGAGGGATGCCCTGTAGCGCACCCGAGATTGACAAGGCGCCCTTCCGCCAGAAGATAGATCTCGTTACCTCCGGGAAAAACATATTTATCGACCTGGGGTTTTATGTTCACCTTTTTGACACCCGGATACTTTTCCAGGCCCGCGACATCTATCTCATTGTCAAAATGCCCTATGTTGCAGACTATGGCCTGGTCTTTCATTTTCGCCATATGTTCCGCTGTAATCACATCTCTGTTCCCTGTTGCCGTTATATATATATCCGCGGTCCCGAGGGTATCTTCCACGGTTGAGACCTCGAAACCCTCCATGGACGCCTGAAGAGCGCAAATAGGATCTATTTCCGTGACTATCACCCTGGCCCCCAGGCCCTTCATGGACTGCGCCGACCCTTTCCCGACATCACCGTACCCGCAGACCACCGCTACCTTGCCGGCGGTCATAACATCCGTGGCCCTTTTGATGCCGTCCACCAGGGACTCCCGGCAACCGTAAAGGTTATCGAATTTGGATTTCGTAACGGAATCGTTCACATTTATAGCCGGCACCAGAAGGCTCCCCTTTTCCATCATCTGGTAAAGCCTGTGCACACCTGTAGTCGTCTCTTCCGATACTCCTTTCCATTCACCGGCCATCTCCGACCATTTTCCGGGGGACGATGCGACAGTCTCTCCCACAAGCGCCATCAGTCTGGCTTCATCCTCTCCGCCGGGCTTTTTTTCCAGCACCCCGGGGTCGTTCTCCGCAGAAACCCCCATATGGAGCATGAGTGTAGCGTCTCCTCCGTCATCGACCACAAGGTTGGGGCCCTTCCCCCCGGGAAAGCTGAGAGCCTTCATCGTGCACCACCAGTACTCCTCAAGCGTTTCTCCTTTCCAGGCAAATACGGGCACGCCTCTTTCGGCCATCGCGGCCGCCGCGTGGTCCTGGGTAGAAAAGATATTACAGCTGGCCCAACGGACATCCGCTCCCAGCTCGATAAGCGTTTCGATAAGCACGGCCGTCTGTATGGTCATATGCAGCGACCCGGTTATCCTAGCGCCCGCGAGAGGTTTATCCGCCGAATACTTTTTCCTTATAGCCATTAGCCCGGGCATTTCGTGTTCCGCCATCTCTATCTCTTTCCTGCCCAGACCCGCAAGAGATATATCCTTTACTTTATAGTCTTTGGTCTCAACCACCATTCCTCCTCCATTTCTCCGTTAACTGGTCACCGTGTTCCCGCCGCTTTCTTCAAAGTATCGGCCATATCGATCTCTTCCCAGGGAAACCCCTCTTCACTTCTTCCGAAATGCCCGTAAGCGGCCGTCATCCTGTAAATAGGCCTTCTAAGCTTTAACTTTTCTATGATGCCGCCGGGAGTAAGATCGAAATTCTCCCGAACAAGCTTGACGATCTTCTCTTCACTGATCTTTCCGGTACCGAAAGTATCTATCATCACGCTGACTGGTTCAGGCACACCGATAGCGTACGCGAACTGTATCTCGCATTTTTCCGCCATACCCGAAGCGACTATGTTCTTGGCAACATAACGCGCCATGTATGAAGCCGACCTGTCGACCTTTGTGGGATCCTTGCCGCTGAAAGCCCCACCGCCGTGACTCCCCACACCGCCGTATGTATCGACTATTATCTTTCTGCCGGTAACTCCGCTGTCACCCTGGGGTCCGCCTACCTCGAACCTTCCTGTGGGATTGACGAATATTTTGGTCTCTTTATCCATCAGGGCTTTCGGGATGGACTCTTTGATCACGATCTCCCTCATGTCTTCCTGTATGCGGCCCATCTTGGCTTTGTGGTCATGGTGAGCGCTTATAACCACGGCCTCTACCCTCGCGGGCACACCGTCCCTGTATTCTATGGTAACCTGGCTTTTTCCGTCCGGACGGAGATAGTCGACAAGTTTTTCTTTACGGATCTTGGCCAGGCGCCGGGTAAGAGCGTGCGCCAGTGTCACGGGCATAGGCATAAGCTCTTTCGTTTCACTGGTGGCGTACCCGAACATCATACCCTGGTCACCCGCGCCGCCGGTATCGACGCCCATGGCGATATCGGGTGACTGCCCCTGTATGGATGTCATCACCCCGCATGTCTTATAGTCGAAGCCGTAAGCCGCGCTTGTATAGCCTATCTCCCTGATAGTATTCCTCACGACTTTGGGAACATCGACATAACAGGAGGTGGTTATCTCCCCCGCCACTACCGCCATGCCGGTCGTTACCAGTGTCTCGCAGGCTACCCTGCCTGAAGGGTCTTCTTTAAGTATCTCGTCCAGCACAGCGTCGGATATCTGGTCGCAGACTTTATCCGGATGCCCTTCCGTAACGCTTTCGGAAGTGAACAAATATTTACCCTTAATGTCTTTCATCTTTCCTCCTCCGTGAAGTTCCGGGCCCTCTACGCCCGGAGCGATTGTGATCGCGGGTTTACGGTTTAGCTTAACAGCACTGGGAAACCCGCTGCCCCGGCCATCTGTCAGATCCCTCACTCGCGGCGTTCACTTGCGGAAAGGGACAGCGCTTTAAAAAAGCCCTTAATCCAGCTCCCTTTCCCTGTATTCCAGGTCCGCTTTCTCAAGAGATATCTTATCTCCTATATCGTACCACCCTTCGGTAAAAACATAACCGTAAACGCCGTCGTTCTCGGCCACCCATTTGACGAAATTTCCCGGGGCGTCCTTTACAGTGTCCTTTTTCATATAATCAGAAAGCATACTTATGTTCTCCTCGGGCATATAATATATCCCGGTAGAGGCAAGAGTGCTTTTGGGGTTCTCCGGTTTCTCCTGGAAATCGTCGACCCGTTTTTCATTGTCCAGGGATACGATACCGTATTTCTGGGCCATCTTCCTGTCAGCGACATCGAACAACGCCACGCTGAATTTTTTCTTATCTCTGGCGAATCTCACGAAATCCTGTATATCGAATTCAAAAAGATTGTCACCCGCGAGTATCAGCACATCGTCGGCGGGCTTTTCTTTTTCCATCACAAGATTGATATCCCCTATGGCGCCCAGCCTGTCGTCGTTGCTTCTGGTAAGGTCGTTCAGCACTTTAAGGGCGACCGAAAAGTCCCTGTCCCTTACCCATTTCACGATCATATCGTAGAACTTGTCGTTAGTCACTATGTAGACCTCGTCACAGTCCTGAAGAGACTCTATCTTCCTCAGCAACCTTTCCAGTATGGTCTGCCCTCCGACCTTGACCAGAGGCTTGGGCCTGTCAAGCGTTAGAGGATATAATCTCGTGCCGTAGCCGGCGGCTAAAATAAGTCCTTTCATATTCTTCCTTTCTTTGTCTCTTTCCGGATCTCTCCGGCGGGTTCAGCTGGCAAGTTCCGCGGCTATATCCGGGACCAGCTCACGGAGCCTGGACTTTGCGTATCTCATCACTTCTTTCCCGGTAGTGAAGCTCATGGCTTTTTCCGCTATATTCCGGGCTTCGGTAAATCTCACCGACCTGATTATCTTCTTTATCTCGGGCACCGCGATGGGAGATGTACTGAACTCGTCAAGGCCCAGGCCCATCAATATCATGGTCAGGGCGACATCCCCCGCCATCTCGCCGCAAAGCCCGACAGGGATATTCTCCCTGTGCGCGCTGTCTATGACCATTTTCACCAGGCTGAGCACGGCGGGATGCGCAGGTTCGTAGAGATACGCTATCTTCTCGTTGACCCTGTCTACCGCGAGCGAATACTGGATAAGGTCGTTGGTGCCTATGCTGAAAAAATCGGCCTCCTTGGCCAGGATGTGGCTGGTGATAGCGGCGGAAGGCACTTCTATCATGGCCCCGACGGGTATCTGGTCGTTGAAAGGTATTCCCTCTTTCCGGAGATCGCGTTTTACCTCTTCGAGTATTTCGTTCGCCTGCCTGAGCTCGGCTATACCGGAGATCATGGGATACATAAGCTTAAGGTTCCCGAAAGCGGAGGCCCTTAATATAGCCCTGAGCTGCGCTTTGAAAATATCTGTCCTTGCCAGGCAGAACCTTATGGCCCGCCACCCCAGAAAGGGGTTCATTTCTTTCGGGACATCCAGCGCGGACAGGAATTTGTCCCCGCCCAGGTCCAGTGACCTCACGATAACGCTGTTGGGCTTTATCCGCTGGGCGACCGACTTGTACGCGTTGAACTGTTCCTCCTCCGAGGGAACATCCTGCCTGTTCATGTAAAAGTACTCCGTCCTGTAGAGCCCTATCCCCTCGGCCCCGTGGGATATCACGCTGGCGACATCTTCGGGCAGTTCTATGTTGCCCGCCACCACTATTTTCTTGCCGTCCGGGGTCTCGCTGGGCAGAGACCTTAACTCGTTCAGCTCGTGTTCCAGATGCTCGTACTTCTTTTTCTCTCTGCGGTATTTCTCAAGGAACCTTTTTGTCGGGTTGACGATGACCACCCCGTGCAGGCCGTCCAGGATTATCTGGTCACCGCTCTTGACAACATCGGTGACGGATTCAAGCCCCACGACAGCGGGTATTTCCAGGGATTTAGCCATAATGGCGGTATGCGATGTCCGACCTCCTATGTCCGTTACGAAACCGAGCACTCTACCCTTGTGCATCATGGCGGTGTCCGAAGGAGAAAGGTCGTACGCTATTACGATGGATTTATCGTCAATATCGGCCAGTCCCCTCTGCTCTATACCTGAAAGGTTCTTGAGTATTCTTTTGCCTACATCCGTGATATCGCTTATCCTGTCCCTGAGATATTCGTCCCTGGCTTCCGAAAGGACATTAATGTACTTATTGAGCACCTCGGTAAAAACGATCTCAACATTCTTTCGCTTTTTTTTGAGCCTGGCCACGACCTCGTGGACCAGCACGCTGTCCTCGAGCACAAGCAGGTGCGCGCTGAATATCCTGCCGTGTTCCACGCCCATTTCACTTGATATTTTTTTCTCTATGGCAAGGATCTCTTTTTTGGTTTTCTTCAGGCTGTCCTTGAACCTCTGAACTTCGTCGGGGATCTCTTCCCGGTCGATCGTCCTTTCCACAGGTATTATGTCCTCGGTACCGTAAACATATGCACGGCCGATAGCTATACCCGGCGCAGCGGGTATACCTTTAAGCTGTATCTGTTTGGATTTCTGAGGTTTTTTAGGCATTATGGACCCCTAATCTATATCGTGAAGTAATATTTCGGACAGCTCTTCCACTGCCTTTTCAGCGTCCTCTCCGTCGGCGATAATGGTAATACTGGATCCCTTTTCGGCCGCCAGCATCAATATACCCATTATGGATTTACCGTTGACCTTCTGGTCTTCCTTCTCTATCATTATATCGCTTTGAAATTTATTCGCTATCTGCACGAACATAGCAGCGGGCCTTGCGTGAAGGCCGGTCCTGTTCTTAACAACAAGCTCTTTTCTAACCTGCATTTATTCAGCCGCCTATCTCCATTGACACATTAAGCCCGCGAACCCCGCCGGCTTTATCCGGTCCGTTATCTTCTACAAGAAGAGACAATCCCTGGTATGTCTTAACAAGGCCTTGCTCGGTCTCGTTCACTGTGTGGATGGGGTATGTATAAATATTACGATCACAGTTAAGATTGATTATTATTGTAATAGATGAATGGCGATCTTTCAAGTAAAGTCTTCTGACTTTGATCTTTCTTGGTTTTTTTTCAAATAACCGGTCCGTTATCATGAAATTGAACTCTGTCATGCTGGTGAAAGGGATATCGTTTCCCGAACAGCACAATACCCTGGACTCGAACTCGATCTTCCCGTCGTCCTTGACCTCCACGGATTTCAATACTTCCAGTTCCGTTCCGGGGACAGAACGCGTTCTTTTGCTCATCACTACACGCCTGCCGTTCTCTCCCTCTCCGGGCAAGATCGAATATTTTCCGGACATGCACTCCCTGCAGCAGGAAAAGCCCCTGATGACATCCCTCAGCGCAACTCTTTTCTTCGGGAACACACGGGTAACGAAAGAGGCCCGGGGGCGCTCATCGTAAAAAAGCTTTTTCCTGAGACCTCTTTCCCTTACTCCCAGGAGCCCGTGGACATCCGGAAGGGAACCTTCGAGCATTTCCTTCCGGGCGCGCCTCGCCCGGAAAAAAGAACGCCGCTCCAGCTTGTCGTGATAAGCCTCTCTCCTTCTCGTCATTACATCCGTCAGATTCTTACCCGACGGGATATGATCGATCTCGGTTACGGAGCCTCCCTGTTCGGGCGAAACACATACCACGGTCTCTCCGTTGGATACGGTCTTTTCTGTCCGCGGATAAAAAACGGGCAACTCCGCGCCCGTTCGCGCTCCGGGACAGGGCAGCTCGCGCGCCATGAGACGCTGCGCGTTTATCAAATGCCGGTAAGCGCCCTCGCGTAAATGAGGCAGGTAAATGCCGCCGAATGTTCCGTGCCAATACGGACAATTGGCCTGTGCTTTCAGGATCTCCTCGCCTGCTTTTGCCAGGGATGCGTCCGGCCGGCCTTCCCCCGACGAAACCCTCCTCCCGTACTCGCCGGCGGCGGAAAGCATCCGGCTGAACAGCCGTCCGGATTCGGTATATTTCTGGAAGAAATTCCGGAACGAACCGCCGCTCCAGCGCATCATCTCGGCATAGCTCGAGTCTTTCAGAGCAACGGGGGCGTCTTTGATAGCGGCTGAAACCGCTTCGGAACAGGTAACTGAACGCAGCCAGCCGGAATTCTCTTCAAGAAGGGTGAAAAACCTTTCCAGCCATTTCTTTCCGTAAACCCATCTGTAGGTGTAAGGCCATGCCCCGAACTTTTCACCGTCGTCCGCGAAACAAAAGCAGACATCCCTGCCCCTCTCACGGACTATATCCGCCATGTACTGCAGTGTCCTTTCGGGAGGCATGAAAGGCATAGAATACCGCAGCCTCGTAATGGAGGGGAGGACCGCCACCTCTCTGCCCCGCGGTCCCGTATAACAGGGCCGGTAAAGCCGGGCTCCGTCCAGTCCGCTCAATGAAAACTGGTGGTCGTCAAGGATCGTGAACCTTACACCCAGTGACGAAAGCGTATCCGCAAGAGAGCTCTCCCATACCTTTTCAGCCAGCCATACACCCGCCGGGCTCACGCCGAAAAGAGCGCGCACGACCTCTTCGTTAGCCCGTACCTGGCGCACCCTCTCTTCTTCCGGCAGGACCGCCAGTATAGGCTCATAGCACCCCCCGCCCATCAGCTCCACCTGTCCTCGTTCGAGCAGAAGCTTCAACACATCAAGAAATTCCGGGCTTTCCTTCTCCATCCAGAGAAGCAGGTTCCCGGAATAATGCAAAGTCGCCTTTACGGAGGGGTGTTTCTCCAGGACCCGGAGAAAAGGAAGATACGCCTTTTTACAGGCTTTACTGTATTCCCAGCCGAAATTGTCGACCGGCTGGTAGCAATGAAAAGCCATCGCGAACTTCGCGTGGCTTTCAGTCGCCTCATTTTCTGTTCTCATTTATGATCTCGATGATAGTTTCGCTGAGCTTATCGGGGTCGTGCCTTACGAACTCTTTAGTACTGGCTATGTGGGCCTTGACCAGCCGGACCTTCTCCTGGCGGAGCCACTTTTCATCCTTATGGTCCAGCTTGACGGGAAATTTGTCCTCGAGCTTATAGCGGTCGTAAAGGTCCCGGGGTATCCTGGTTATGTTCGCCACGCAGCAGTCTATGATACCCGGCCCCGTATGTTTTATAAGCGCGTGCACATGATCGCTCACGGAATAATTATCGGTCTCTCCGACCTCGGTCATAACATTACAGATATACAGCTTCTTCGCTCTTGACTTCAAAATGGCTTTCCGTATACCGTCTATCAGAAGGTTAGGCATGATGCTGGTATAGAGGCTGCCGGGCCCCAGGATCACTTCGTCCGCCTCTCTAATGGCGTCCACAGCCTCCTGTACCGCCTTACAGTCGCCGGGAACCAGGAAAAGACGGTCAATGGGACTTTCCCTTTCCTGCCTTATGCTGCTTTCCCCCTCGGTCTCCCTGCCGTCCTCCCGCTTGGCCACCAGCCTGACTTTCTGAAGCGTAGCCGGATACACATTCCCCCTTATGGCAAGCACCTTGCTGGACTCTTTTATGGCTTTGGCGAAATCCCCCGTGATCCTTGAAAGCGCGGCTATGAAAAGATTGCCGAAATTGTGGCCCTCAAGCCCCTTGCCTTCCTTGAACCGGAACTGAAAAAGGGCGCCCAGCAGGTCCTCGGAATCGGAAAGAGCCACCAGGCAGTTGCGTATATCCCCCGGGGGGAGCACATCAAAGTCTTCCCTGAGCCGGCCGGAAGAGCCCCCGTCATCGGAGACGGTAACGATCGCTGTGATATTATCGGTGAATTTTTTGAGGCCGGTCAGAAGAGTCGAAAGCCCTGTCCCTCCCCCGACGACCACTATCTTAGGACCTTTTCCCAGGATCCTTCTCTGGTAGATCTTCTCGACCAGATGGCCTTCCGCGCCGGCGGGGATAAGCACATTTACCATCGACTTCAATATGCGCTTTACGGAATAAATAACACACAGTATCCCGAGTATTATTATTATCCCGGCCATAGCCTTGTTATCGGAACTGCGTTCGAAGACGACAACGACGAACCCCATGGATATCATCAGTATGCCGAAAACCGCCAGCGATATCCAGCGCTTGATCAGCATTCCGGGATATAACCATTTTAATGTTTTCATTTTCCGCACCAGATAAAGGTAATGGAAGACTATGGTCCCTGTCAGACCGTCTAAACGGTCTTTTTCTCTTCGTCCCTGATTATGCGCAGGGCGTCTCCCGGGGAATCGGCGGCTTTAAGCCGGTCCCTTATGAACTTATCGTCCAGCAGCCTGGATATCTTGGCAAGTGCTTTGAGGTGGGGCCCCGGGGTCTCCCCGGGAGCTATGAGCAGGAAAAAAATAAAAGTAGGATCCCCGTCGAGAGATCTGAAATCTACGCCTTCTTTGGCCACGGCAAGCGCGGCGACCATCTTCTTTACCTTGGCGCATTTGGCGTGGGGTATCGCCACCCCCTTGCCTATCCCTGTAGACCCCAGGGTTTCTCTTTCCTGTAGGCGTTTGAGGATCTGGGACTTTTCCGACTTTTTTACACTGCCGGAGGAAACGAGGAGGTCTACCAGCTCCGACAGCACATCGTCCTTTTCTCTTGAGGCCAGCCCTACTGAAACGGCTTCTTTCGACAAAAGTTCGGTGATCCTCATCAATACCTCTTTTCCCGCGTATTGTGAATTAAATTAAGTCCGGATAAAAAAATGGAGCGGGTGAACGGACTCGAACCGTCGACAATCACGTTGGCAACGTGATGCTCTACCAACTGAGCTACACCCGCTCGGTAAAACCCCTCTGTTCCGCTACGCCGTCCGCAGAATAAAGCCGCTACGGCTTCGCAGGAACATCTTCTTCGCTATATTTTCTTCAAGACCCTGCCGGATAAAACTGTTCAGATGGCGAAGAAGAATGGTACCCGCACAAGGGCTCGAACCTTGGACCCACTGATTAAGAGTCAGTTGCTCTACCAGCTGAGCTATGCGGGCACCGTAACCGTATAACAATGTCCCCGCCGCCCCCCGTCCGCCAAAGCTTCAGCGAAGGAGAAAGCTATGCGGGCCTGTTTTCAAGAGTGCGTATTATAACATAAACCACAAAAAGTGTGCAAGTGGAAATCTGCCCCGTTTCAGGGTATTGTACCGGGTACGAAGCCAAGGCGGTACCTGTCCCCACCCTTCTATACCCCCCCCGCCCGCTTAATAGCTATGTTCTTTAGTGAACTTTATTATATCTTCGACCCTTGCCTCGGCCATCGATATGCAGGTATCGGCGCATCCGTAATACATCCTCAGAACACCGTCGTTAACCACCGCGGAACTGGGAAATACCACATTAGGGACATCACCCACTCTTTCGTAGATCTCCGTCGGAGCGAGAAGATAATCCTTGGTCCTGTAAAGGACCTCCCAGGGTCTTTCCAGGTCCAGAAGCGCCGCCCCAGCGTAGTAAAGGTATCCGTTACAACTGGTCCAGACGCCGTGATATATGAGCAGCCATCCCTCAGCCGTCTCTATCGGAGCGGGGCCCGGTCCTATCTTCGTGGACTGCCATCCGCTTCTTACAGTACCGAAAACGAACCTGTGCTTCCCCCAGTGGACCATATCCGGGCTGGTAGAATAGAACATGTTCCCGAAAGGCGTGTGCCCCATATCGCTCGGCCGGCTGTACATCGCGAACTGGCCGTCGATCTTTCTCGGAAAAATGACACAATTCCTGTTCAACGGCATGGTCAGGTTCTCTTTCCTTTTAAAGGTCTTGAAATCCTCGGTCGTGGCCATTCCTATGCACGGGCCCTGCGGGGAATCTATGCACCAGGTAAAATAAAAGATGCCGTCTATTTCGGTAAGCCTGGGATCATAAGTCCTGTCGGCAGTTTCCAGGTATTTGTCCCGGGATTCCATCTTGATTATTTCAGGATCGATCTCCCAGCTGATTCCGTCCTTGCTGAAACCGACATGCATAGTGAAGTTAAAGTCTATCTCATCCACCCTGAAAATGCCCGCGTACCCGTCCCCGAAAGGTACTATGGCGCTGTTATGTATGCTGTTGGCCCGGGGTACGGCCCCTGCCGTGATAATAGGATTGTTCTCGTAACGCTTGAAAACCGTCTCGTTAGCCATCTTCCTCCTCTTTCGTTTATTTTCCCAGAACCTTCCTGACCGCGTCCGCGATCTTCTCGGCGGCTCGCCCGGTCTCTTCGCAGGAAGGGCCTTCGACCATTACCCTGCAGACATTCTGCGTCCCCGAATACCTTACCAGGACCCGGCCGCTCCCGTCAAAGGACCTTTCAACCTCTTCCACCGCTTTTTTTATTTCCGGGACCTTTTCAATATCGGGTTTCTCCCTCACATCAACGCTCAAAAGCACCTGGGGATAAGGCTTCATCACCTTAGAGAGCTCGGAAAGCGGTTTGCCTTCCTTTTTCATTACCCTGATAAGCTGCAGGGCCGTAAGTATTCCGTCCCCTGTCTTGTGGAACTTCCGGAATATGATATGTCCGGAATCCTCGCCGCCGAGGACGGCCCCGGTCCTGTTCATCTCCTCGAAAACATACCGGTCACCCACCCTGGTCTGCACCGTTCTCACTCCCATACCCTTAAGGGCACGGGTAAACCCGATGTTGCTCATGACGGTGGAAACTACTATATTGTTGTCCAGCTCGCCCTCGTCCTTGAGATGCCTGGCGCATATAGCGAGGACCTGGTCACCCGTAACTATGTTGCCCTTTTCATCCGAGGCGATGAACCTGTCGCCGTCACCGTCAAAAGCCAGCCCTATGTCGGCCTTCTCCCTCACGACGCGTTCGGCGAGCTCTTCCGGATAAAGCGCTCCGCAGTTATGGTTTATATTCTCTCCGTCGGGTTCCGTGTTCACGCTCGTCACGGTCGCCCTCATCTCGGTAAAAAGCATGGGGGCCACCCGGTAAGTCGCTCCGTTAGCGCAGTCCAGAACGACTTTCATCCCCTCGAGGTTCATATCCCCGGGAAAAGTGTGCTTGAGAAAAACTATGTACCTGCCCCGCGCGTCCTCCTCTTTCCAGACCTTTCCGATATCCGCCGGTCTTGCCAGAAGTTCCGGAAGCCTGCCGGAAAAGACCAGCTCCTCTATCTGGTTCTGCTGAGCGTCACTGAGTTTCATCCCCTCCTTGAAGAATATCTTGATCCCGTTATCCTCAAAAGGATTATGTGAAGCGGAAATAACTATCCCGCAATCGGCGTCCATGTTCTCCGTGATGAAAGCTATTCCGGGGGTCGGCATCGGGCCCACGAGTATAACATCACACCCCATAGAGGTCAGGCCCGAAGCCATGGCTTCTTCAAGCATGTAACCCGACCTTCTCGTATCCTTGCCGATAATGGCTCTCGGCCTCGCCGCTTTTCTTCTGACAAGGTAGCCTAGCGCCTGCCCGACCTTCAAAGCGGTCTCCGAAGTCATCGGTTCCCTGTTGGTAACGCCTCTTATACCGTCAGTTCCGAATAATTTTCCCATTATTCCTATACCCTCTTTTTTTGCGTTTGCTGATCCTGCCTTACTTTTACTATAGTGCCTTCGGGATGAAATCCTCTTATAATGGAGTTCGGGTAGGTCAGACATCCCTTTGAAAGAAGGGTCCCCGGCGATGTTACGGTATTGCAGCCCGTTTCGGCCCCGTCGCCCATTATCGCGCCGAACTTGCGAAGGCCCGTATCGTATTCCCTGCCCTCGACGCGCAGGACCACTCCGCTGTCCAGCACCTTGAGATTGGCCAGCCTGGTCCCGGCGCCCAGATTTACCTTTCCCAGTATACTGTCCCCGATATAAGCGAAATGTCCCGCTTTGCTGCCCCCCAGCATCAGGGATGATTTCACCTCGGTCGTATGCCCCACTACACATCCGTTACCGACCATGACATTCCCCCTGAGATACGCCCCCTGTCGGACCTCGCTGTTATCACCTATATAGGCCGGTTCCTTTATGAGAGCGCCGGGTTCTACGACCGTCCCTTTGCCTATGTATATATTTTCGCCCATAAGTACGGCTCCGGCGTATATCACCGAAGCTCCCGGAAGCGCCTTACCGTCCACGATGACCTCGAGGGCGCCCTTGGAAGCGTCTCCTCCTCTCACGGAAAAGCCCTCTTTTACCACACGGCCTTCGCAGAGAACAGTAGTCTCGGATACGATAATGCCACTGCCGTCCGCTATCCCCCTTACATTCGGGGACACTTTTCCGGACGCGTAAGCTTTTAACTTTTCAAGCGCTTCCCAGACATATTCAACACCGTCAAAAATATCAGCGAAAACGGAATCACGCAGGTCGAAAAAGTCTTTCGGGCTAAGCATATTCCTCCACGCGGCAAATTAACTTATTCAAGGACACCGGCCTCTATTATACAGGTAAAAAAGCAAAAATACAGTTAAAAATACGCGTTATAGACCGTATTTTGAAGCTATCGGCATCCGCCGGCCCATGCCGAAAGCCTTGGTAGTGACCTTCAGTCCGGGCGGCGCCTGCCGCCTTTTATACTCATTGGAGCATACGGCGTTGACTACCCACTTGACCGTATCGGGCTCATATCCTTTTTTCACTATCTCTCCGGGAGAAATAGCCTCTTCCACATAAAGCTGTAAAATACCGTCCAGGATTTCATAAGGCGGCAGGGCGTCCCTGTCAAGCTGCCCCGGACTTAGTTCGGCGGAAGGCGGCCTGTCGAAGATCTCCCGGGGGATGATTTCCTTTTCCCTGTTCATGTATTCAGCCAGCTTGTACACCATGGTCTTCGGAACATCGGAAATGGCGGCCAGACCACCGGCCATATCCCCGTAAAGCGTACAGTACCCGACGGCCGTTTCGCTCTTGTTGCCCGTTGAAAGAAGTATATAACCGAGCTTATTTGAGAACGCCATCAGCAAAGCGCCCCGTATCCTGGCCTGTATGTTCTGCAGGTATACCTCCACCCGCTCTGCATCCGGGACCCCGAACTCATTGTCTAGAAGCTTACGGTATGAGGAATATATCTCCGAGATCGGCACGGAGGTCAAGCCTATACCGAGCCTGCCGGCCAGGTCCCGCGCCAGGGAGAGGCTTTCAGGGGAAGAATATCCGGAAGGCATTGCCACTCCTAGAACATTATCACTGCCCAGGGCTTTGACCGCGAGGACGCAGACTACCGAAGAGTCTATGCCACCCGAAAGGCCTACTACGGCCTTTTTGAACCCGCATTTGCGCACATAATCAGAGATGCCCAGCTGAAGCGCGTCATGCAGGGCCCCGATCCTGTCGCTGGCCGAATATTCTATGGGAGCTATCGCCTCCTCGAGGTCCACGATATCTACCGATTCCCTGAACATCGGGGAAAGGTGGACAACTTCGCCCGAGGCGCCCACGCAAATGCTCCTGCCGTCAAAGACGAGCTCATCATTACCGCCTACCTGGTTCACGAAAACAAAGGGCACTCCGTATTTACGGGCGTGATTCCTTACCAGGTTATACCTGAGATCTTCTTTGCCCGAATAAAAAGGGGAAGCGGATATATTCACCAGCAAAGTAGCGCCGCTCTTTTCCAGTTCTTCCATAGGGTCTATATCATAGTTCCTCTCCGTTATGAGCCCGGGATCGTTCCACATATCCTCACATATCGTAACGCCTATCTTTTCCCCCCTGAACTCAAATGTCGCGATATTGTCCGCCGGTTCGAAATACCGGGTTTCGTCAAAAACATCGTAGGCGGGAAGAAGTACCTTGTCGTGCCTGTGAAGGGTTTTTCCCTTCTCAAGGAAAAACGCCGAGTTGCGCAAAAAACGGCGCCCCCTGGCCTGAACTTCGCCGGGCGCGCCGAACAATATGCCTGTTTCGGGATATTTACGGGATAAAACCTGCGCTCTGTTCAAGGCGTCCCCTACCCTGTCAAGGAATTCCGGCCTTTCCAGGAGGTCCCGCGGCGGATACCCCGTCAAAAAAAGCTCGGGAAAGACCACAATATCGGAAACCCCGGCAAAGGCCGATACGGTTTCTTCCAGCTTAAGGAAATTCCCGTCCACATCCCCTACGATCGGGTTCAATTGAGCTATGGCTATCTTCATCCTTTACTCCGCTTCGTAAAATCTTTTTGACTTTTTTACGGTTAATTGTTAACTTTATTTAACGCGCCTGTAGCTCAGCCGGATAGAGCAACTGGCTTCGAACCAGTAGGCCGCAGGTTCGAATCCTGCCGGGCGCGCCATTTTTGCGACACAAAGGAAATAACGCGCAAAAATGTTGGAACGGCTCTCCTCTGAACCTACAGCCGCTCCCGTCTTCTCGCTCGTTCCGTGAACCAAAATACATTTTATTCCCGAAACTCGCTCAAAGTTCCGCGCCCATCAGGGATCCCGCGCCCCTATACCGACCCTGCGGTCAAACCCCGGGCTTGTTTTCCTGCCGGGCGCGCCATTTTTGCGTCGATTGTACCGGGTACAAAGCCAAGGCGGTACCTGTCCCCACCCTTCTATCTGATATCGGAAAGCTCAATGGCCTCCAGTCTCCGGCCTCGCGCCTCGCGCCTTCAAACCTTTCACACACAAGAACGCTTCGACGATCATCCACAATTCCAGGAACAGCAGGAGGAGGCCTATAACAAAACGGAGCTTAGATCCGGTGTTGAAAAAATGCGCGATCCCCACGGCCATTGCCCAGCTCGAAATAACTATCATAAAGAACATAGGGGCCGCCACGGGCCATACCCCCGTCTTCAGTTCCTTCATTATATATACAGACGCTACCAGGAGTACCAGACCGGCCAAAAGCTGGTTACTGGCACCGAAAAGCGGCCACAGCATGAGCGCGCCCTTACCGCTCCCCTCGGAAAAAGCAAGCGCGGCCGCTGCCAGCACCACGAAAGCGGTCGAAGTATACCTGTGCTTGAGTGGCTTGATATCATAATCTTCGGCCAGTTCGGTCACCACATACCTCTGAATTCTCGTCGCGGTATCCAGAGTCGTGCCGGCGAACGAAGCTATCAGGACGCCTACCAGCGCCTGGCCGTATTCTACAGGTATTTTCAGGGCCGCAAGCATGTTCGCTGAACCGTTGACAAAAGCGGTGACCTTCGCGGTAAGACCCTGCGCGGCCTCCCAGCTGGCATAATGATGCCGCCAGGCGGCGACCCCCCGCAGCACCTCCCCGTTGTCCCCTCTGGCGAAAATACCTATACCCGCGGCAACCGCTATCACCACAAGTATCCCGAGAAACCCTTCGGTGAGCATCCCCCCGTACGCCACGAAACGCACATCTTCCTCGGTACGGATCTGCTTGGAGGTCGTACCTGAGCCCACAAGCGAATGAAAACCGGATATCGCCCCGCAGGCTATTGTTATAAAAAGGAACGGAAGCATAGGCGGGGCTCCCGCGGGAGAGGCCTGGAAAGCCGGAGCGACCATCCTGGGATTGGCGAACAGGACCCCGAGCACTATGAGCGATATCCCTATTATAAGCTGATGAGAATTGACATAATCCCTCGGCTGAAGCAGCGACCATACAGGCAGGACCGAAGCGATATACGCGTATATGAAAAGAATTATTATCCATAACGACATCGGGGAAAGACCGGCCGCGGCAGGCATCGAAAAAGGCATCCTGATCCCGACGGCGATAGACAGGTACATAAGGACCACCGCTATTATGGACAACAGTGTCATGCTCATTTTTTTTCTGTATGCCAGCCACCCGACCGTCATCGCTATGGGTATCTGTATCCAGACAGGCAACACGGACTGTGGATACATCTTGAAGATAACCGCCATGACCATTCCGAAAATAGCTACTACTATCCATAAAGCGAAAAGTATGACGAAAAGAAAAAGGCTCCTCACCCTGGGGTTTATTACCTCTTTTGAAAGCTCCCCTATAGAAACGCCCTTTTTCCTGGTGGACATTATAAGCGCCGCGTAATCGTGAACAGCCCCGGCAAAAACGGACCCCAGTATTATCCATACCAGGGCCGGCACCCATCCCCATATAACGGCGATCGCGGGGCCCACTATCGGCCCGGTCCCCGCTATCGAAGCAAAATGATGGCCGAAAAGGACTTCCCTGTTGGTAGGCACAAAGTCAATATCGTCCCTCAGCTCTTCACTGGGCACCCTGTTTGATTTCGATGCCCTGAATATCTTTCTGGAGATAAAGCTTCCGTAAAAACGGTAAGCGGCACCGAGGATCGCTACAGAACCGATAACTATCCATACAGAACTCATAAAACTCCTCTAACAGTATCAAGCCGGCGCACCGGAGCGCAGGGGCACAACTTTCAAGGCACAAGGCACAATTTAGAAGTTACAGCAGAACTTTTTCAGCGTCAAGCGTTAAGTGAGCGTATAGCGTACAGCGTATAGGGTGCCGCGTACCCAGTACCGGGAATGCGTATGGCGCCGGGGTCCTTTCTAGGTCTTATTAAGTGTCAAAGTGTCATCGCTCGGCTTCCCCTCGCTTGTGTCACAGTGTCAGAGAAGGTACATGGCGCATGGAGCCAGCTATGGCCGTACCGGGTACCGCGCGCCGCGAGTTTCCGAACGAGCCAAATGCGAGTTCGGGTGTCTGAGCGCCGGAACATCTTTGACGGCCGGGATCATTCCGCCGGTCCCGGATATTAAGTTCGCCTTTTGCCCAGCGCCCCCGCAGTGACTCTGATACGGGCTTTATCAGGAGCTTCTTTTCTTCCAGGCGTAGTACGCCAGGCTGTCATCGAGCCACTGTCGGGCATTCTCTTCAAAGACCTCCCACCGGGAAGCAAGGCATATGCCCCTGGCCGTATCGGCATTACCTTCTCCTATTTTGCGCGAAACGGCCGCAAGGTCAAGCTGCAGCCTGAGCGGGATCTTGCCTTTTTCCTTCCGGGGAACAAGTTCCGCGAGATCGGCGAGCGCTTCCGCCCCTTTTTCAAGCGCGGAGAAAAGACCCTTCCGGCCGCCTATGGATTCCAGCATTATCTCGTTTATCGGCCCCAGCCTCAATATCTCAAGCTCACCTGTCTGCTTATTGGAAATATTATCGGATCCGAGATAGCCCGGCCCTTCCTCAAAGAACCCCAGCTGGAATATTCTGTGATACATAGCTTCAAGCACCGGACCGGAAGATGAAAGCCGGTAATGCGCCCTAAGCCCCCAGAGCCCGAAATCAAGATGCTCGTTGACAAGGGGCACATAGCGCCTCTCAAATTTTTTCTCAAAGGCCTTTATAGCCCCGATAAGCTTTTCTTCCGCTTCCTTCCTGCTCATCGCCATCGCCAGCATACGGTTCTTTCTCTTCCTCCTGCTGTGGCGCAGATAATTTCGCAGGGCCTCTATGGCCTTCTCCTCGCCGGCATCGAACAACGGCAGTTTTATTCTGAGGTAATTCTTTGACATCACAGGATCGGTGGAAAACAGCCGGTATATCCATAGAAGCTCCCTGAGCTTAGCCCTGCTCGAATGGTCTATATCTATAAATGTCGGATGTATGGACGAGTTGTCCCCGGAAACCTTGGACAAGTCGGGGATCACATACCCCCCGTCCGTCATGGTAAGACGGAACCCTCCCAGGCCGCCTCCGCCTTCGTGAGGCTTCACGAATACCGTGTCCTCTTCAAGTTCACGGCGCAACTCCCCGGCGGAATCGAGTATTCCCCCGACGACATCTTCCACACTCCTTCCCTCAACCGGGACCTTCCTGTACCTGGCCACGGTCTCCCAGTTTCTCCCCTCCCGGGAAAGAAGCCTGTAAGTGCTGTCCTTGTCAGAGAAAACACCTCCCGGGGCGGTAACGGCGCCCGGGACCGTCACTACCCCCCCGGCTTCAAGCCTGTGGGCGGTCTGTATATTGTACACGCGCTTGTCAACGCACTGGCTGATAACGAGAACTTTTTCCGTATCTGCGGCCGTTTCCTTACGGAGCTCTTCTTTTGTGTTCACCACCTTGACCGTAACGCCCAGGCCCTTCTCGGCGAGACGATCCCTGAAAACCCGTGCGGTTTCGTAACTTGTGGGAAGATTGTCGTGGGACGCGTTCACGACAACTATCCTCGAGGGGAATACCTTGCCGGCTTTCCCCGGCCGGTCCGCCGGGGAAAGCCGGCATTCACGGAACGCTTCGCTTTTTCTTATGCGGTTATTGAATTCGCTTATCAACCGGGCGTTAAGATCGCCTTCCAGACCGTCGAATACCAGCGACCTGAGATAAAAAGGCGCCCGGGAAGGGTCCTTCCCGCTATACCCCGCTGTATAAAATACCGGGTCTCTATTCAATCCCATCTTATTTTCGAACACCTACCTTCTCTATCCTGTCTTCCCCCCGGAGAAGGAGCTCAGAATAAACAGCGGAAACGGCCTTCTCCGCCTGTTCGTTCAGTTTAGTGGCTCCGGATCCAAGCAAAGTCCCCCTGGATTGTATCTTACATATAGGAGCACCGGGCTCAACGGTCGTAAAAGCCGCCGGTACGCCGCAGGTAACCAGCATTGCCCCTTCTTCCGCTATCTCCGTGACCAGGGACGCTCCTTTCACGAAATGTCCGTTCCGGTAAATACCGGGCCTGAGGTCGCCCGCGACGACAGTCCTTGACCTTTTATTATGAAGCACCAGCTGTGCGCCTTCCAGCGGCCTCATGGCTTTCTCTGCCCGGAAGTTTTCAACGAAGCCGGAAAGATACTTATCCCCGGCTCCCAGAAACTCCGCTATATTGAGCAAGAGGATATCCGGACCTCCTTCTCCCGTTCTCATGGCAATGTAAAGCGAAGTCGAGTTCTGGAACCTCGGGTTTATTTCAACCGGATAGAGTTTTCCGTCACGGGCCATGAAATCCATACCGAAAACTCCCCGGTACCCGGCCGCGGCCATCCATTTCCCCGTCCTGACCGTCTGCTCCTTCACCAGGCGGAGATACGCGGGATCGATCCCTTTAACGGCCGCAAAATCGTTCCCGCAGTAAGCCGTCCTGGAACTGCTGCACTCCCCTGCACCCGTGATCTGAACGGAAGGATAGCTTACCACGACCTCCGGAGAGCCCGAAAGGGTAACGATAACGGCGTTGACATTGAGAGAGAAGCCGTCGACATATTGTCTTATCACGGCCTTCTGCCCGGGACACGATCTCCTGGCGTTTTCCAGTCCTGAAGGCTCTTCTACGATAAAAGTGTGCTCCCCGTTGGAACCGTAAGGATACTGCACCACGAAGGGCTTTCCCAGTTCCCCGGCGAGTTGGTCGAAAGAATACCGGTCCGGACGGCCGGTCCATCCGGGTATCTTCTCCAGACCGATCGCCTCAAGGGAATCATAGAAAAGAACTTTGTTGTCGAGTTTTCTCTTGAGGCTCTCCGGCGGAGCGAACAGCCTGAGGGACTTTTCTGACAACGCAAACTTCTCCAGGCTTTTGATCGACCTGTAGCATAAAAGGTTGATACCCGCCGGCAACGATCCCACTTTTTCCAGTATGTTAAATGTTCCGGCTCCGGTAAAACCGGACTTCAGATGCTCGTTCGACCAATTGCGCCTTCTGTTATCGAGTTTCTCCAGGGAAAAGACCTTTTTTTCGTCGAAAAAAAGAGGCACCTCCCTGCCGTGGTCACAGGATATGATCAGCTCCAGGGGGATAAAAGCGTTTATGCCCGCCGCGTCGTGGGCCCTCTGCCCCATCCACCCCCACGGAGAATACCTTTCGGCCAGATATTCGGCGATCCTGTCCATATCGTATTTAAGGTCCATCGGGCATCCTTTTCTCACACAAGCCCCCCGGCCAAAGTTCCGGAGGACAATCGGGGTAGCGAAGCTGCTTTTTCCTTAAAAGCTCTTCTACAGCAACGGAATCATCGATGCTTATCTTGCCGGCAAAAAGTACGGCCGGGCTTCTTCCGGAAGAAACATACTCACGCATTTTACGGTAACCGCTTATATAATGGAACCCTTTTGTCAGACATCCCTTTTTACGGGTATGCTTCATGCCGCGCTTAGCCCTTTCTACAAGCCGGTAAGCTATCCCGTCGGGGAAATCGGCCCGCAGAGCGTCGAAGGCTTCCGAAAAGGACATCTCAAGGCACAGACCGGCGCATACAGCCCTTCCCGCGTATAACCTCATCTGACGCCTGTCCGTTTCAAGTACCCCGGTGATCTTTTCGGCCATCACCGCCAGTCCTTCCTCAGTTTCATTGTACCCGGCTGTGCCCTCCGCGAAAATACGGTACGGCTGTTTTTTCCCGTTAAGCCCCCTGTAGACATGCACAAGGACTTCGTGCACTTTAAGCCTTTCAACTTCATGCGGAGTGTAATTCAAACGGGAATTTATGTAGATCACGCCCCTGGCTCCGGAAACGGTAAGCTTGGGCACGATATTATCAGTCAGGCGCACTTCCCACGGGATACCCCTTTCCCGGATATACACGCTCAATATCTCCGCCATTTCGCCGGGAGCGACGGTCTCTTCGGGAAATTCGCTCCCGTCAGCCGCCGGCGGATCGAGAATACCGCGGGACTCGCTCAGGCACCCCTCATCCGGTTTCCCGAACAAACTCACCGCGCAACCGCCCAAACTGTCTTCATCCGCTTCGAGCAGTTCCATATGCGAAAGCAGAAAAAGGGCTTTTTTCTTAAGCATACGGGATAGAGGGTCGTTCGAACTTATACTTCCGACCAGAAGTTCGATCTCGCGCCGCTCCCGTGAAACATCCGTTCTCCTGTATGTAAAAACGGGGTCATATCTTTCACCTCTGGAAAGCTCATCGAAGAATCTCTTTTCCTCTTGGATCCGGTTCACGGGCGTGATCTGCGAATAAAAATCGATACGGGAACCTATTTCACTTATTTTTTTGTCGATATGAATAAGGTCCATACGCTATAAACGGTTATCTGACTGAAAAGTCCGCAGAATACTACAAAGAAAAGACGGCCGGTATAAAGCGGAAAATCCGTATCATCCGGCAGGTTTACCTATCGGCATAATATACACCGGCGTTTCATCCTCACTGCCGATAATACTCTTAACATCCGGGTCTATAAAGGCTCCGACCATAACCGTCCCAAGCCCCAGGCTTTCCGCCTGCAGATGCACATTCTGACCCATGTGGCCCGCGTCCATCGACATATACCTCGCGGATCCTCTTTTGCCGTAAGCCCTTTCCACTTTTCCCTGATGGGCTGTTATCACCAGAGTGAGCGGAGCTTCCTCTACCATTTTCTGGTGAAGCGCGGCGCGGGACAAAGCCCCGGAAAGGTCGCCCTTCTTGACAAGGCTTATGGTGTTCTTCCGCCAGTTGTATTTATACACACCCGGGCTTATACCTTTGACGCCGCTTACGACCGCGTATATCTCAAGCGGATACACCGCTCCGGCCGAAGGATATGCCCTTGTTGGGCCGGTTATACCGTCAACCGTTTTACCGCCCGCGGCCCAGAGTATCTGAGAAAGCTGTGCTTTATCGAGAGGCGCCGGAGAGAAGTCCCGAACGGATCTTCTGTTGTTTATCGCTTTTCCGACCGGGATACCGCCCGCCTGGTCAGGTTCGGGGAGTTCTATCTCCAGGGCCGAAACGCACCCGGAGATCAAGAACAACGCCAGGAAAAAGAAGAATGTTTTCTTCATATTTGCCTCCTTCGGTCTTCTTTGTAGCCCCTTATGTCGGCACCGGACTCCCTCCATACATATTCCGGTTCCATGCAAAGGTATATCCAGCCGTCCACACCGTAAGACGCTATCCATTTTAACATCTTATCGTACATATTAATACGCTGAATATCGGGATATCTCAATTTTCCGTCAAAACCGCCATAGAATTCACCTTCGTAGAAAATATCGTTATCAGCGAACCTGTTCTCGGTGACCTGTTTGAGCCCGGCCGTATACCTTAAGGTCCCCAGGCTCACCCATTCGGTATTGGCGGCCAGTTCCCCGCTGGAGAAAAGCCGCCCCACCGTTTCCCGGTATTCCTCTTCCCACCCCTCGTAGCACACAATGGGATCGAAATGAAACCCGACCTTATAGCCTCTTTTAACGGCGGAAAGCGCCGCTTCTATACGGCCCTCCAGCGGAGCCCCGCCTTTTTCGTATTTTTGGGATACGGCGGGGGTATTGATCGACCAGGAGATGACAACATTATCGTGAGGGTCCTTTTCGAGCACATTTTCGATATCGGCCACTTTGGTCTTAAGCTCGAGGACGAGGTTGCGGGTCTTCCTGAAGAAAGGTATAAGCATTCTTGAATATCCGGTATATTTGTCGAGAGCCAGGGAATCGGTGAATTCACCGGTTCCTATACGGCGCGGCCCGGAAATGCTTTTGTCCATTTCGAGTATTCGGGGGAAATAATCCTCGACATTAGCGGGCAGGATCAGCCCGGGGGCGTTACTGTATGTCTGAAGATAGCAGTAACTGCAGTCTATCGGACATCCGAACCCGATGTTCAGTATCCAATATCCGCATCTTCTGCAGCTTTTGGTGCACGGACATGTCTTGATGAAGGAAGACCTGTTCTCTGCCAGAACGATATTTTTCCGGCGGGAATTATAAATATCCACAGGGTCCTTAGTATCGGCAAAAGCGAGCGCGGCGTTGGTCCTGGCAACGGGAACGATATCGGCTTCCGGAAAATTTTTCAGAAAAGACCGCGTCCATGCGGAATCCGCAATGCCCTTTTCGACAAAAATACGCCCGGGAGACAAGGAATTATACCATACCTCGGCCTCTTTCCGTCCGGGCGATATCTTCAAAGGCATTATGTGAGGGTCTTCGAAATCCACCTTGGAAGGATACCTGATATCCATCAGGGCTTTTTTGGCCCGCGCGAAAAGCCCTCCCTTCCCTGCTTTGACAAGATAGTTAAGCCCTAATGCTTCCGCCAGTTCATCGGCACTCGCTCCGCTGGCCCGGCAGATCTCGAAAGAAAGCCGCAAAAGCTCGTTCTTCTTGTTCACTCCGAGCCTTACCGGCAACTTATCCAGGAATTTTTCCTCGATCTGCCTGATAAAATTAATATTATTGTCGATCGACATGGATTTATTATACCTTAAAGGCGGGAAGATTGAAAAGTGAAAGGTGGCTTGTCCCCTGCGATGGCGGGGCTTTCCCCGACAGCGTCAAGTCAATCCACAAAAGCAACAGTGGACCGGAGCACCAGCGTCCCGGTGACCATTCACTATTCACAAAGATATCGTTAAGACCTCAAGCCTGCCGAAGGCCGAAACCTGATATTCAGGATCACAGGCTCGAATGCTCCCTTCGACCCATACCTTCCGTTAAATGAAAAAAACCGGCTTACGCCGGTTTTTTTCTCTTTTATGGCACGCCCGGCAGGAAAACAAGCCCGGGGTTTCACCGCAGGGTCGGTATAGGGGCGCGGGATCCCTGATGGGCGCGGAACTTTGAGCGAGTTTCGGGAACAAAATGTATTTTGCTTCACGGAACGAGCGAGAAGACGGGAGCGGCTGTAGGTTCAGAGGAGAGCCGTTCCAGCATTTTTGCGCGTTATTTCCTTTGTGTCGCAAAAATGGCACGCCCGGCAGGAGTCGAACCTGCGACCCACGGCTTAGAAGGCCGTTGCTCTATCCAACTGAGCTACGGGCGCAAAAATTTTTTATGTGCTGATCCGCCGGAAGATCTATTGACCCATATTCGGCGCGTCTCGGCCGGATATGGTGCGGGTGGAGGGATTTGAACCCCCACGGGATTAACCACTAGGACCTAAACCTAGCGCGTCTGCCAATTCCGCCACACCCGCGGAAAATTTGCGCGGCGAAGTTCCGGATATCGGGGAGCAGGTCGGGCCCTGAGGGCCGGCGGTCCTCATACACTCGCTCGGATACTTCGGCGGATCAAAGCCTCAGACGCTCCCTCCGAATCCCTTGCGCATCCCCTTACAATTAAAAGACCATGGTCGGGAAGGTGGGATTCGAACCCACGACCCCCTGCTCCCAAAGCAGGTACGCTAGCCAGACTGCGCCACTTCCCGGGAAGACCACTTGCTCGGCTCGAATTGCAGGCCGCCGCGATCACTCTTAACAAAGAACAAAACCGATAGCTTTTTCCAGCAAGACCAACAAGATACAAATGATGGAAAAAGAGCAGGCCCCGCGTCTTGTTTTGCGGAGCGAAACAGCGGTGGCCGTTGAGAAAAAACCTTTGGTTTTTTCTCGAAAAGATCCGGCTGCGTTTCCCAGCAGCCCGGAGGGGACGAAGGGGTCCGCCTATTCCTGTAAGGACGCCCGGAGTCCCGGATCTTAAAGTGGGGTGAGCGATGGGGATCGAACCCACGACAACCTGAGCCACAGTCAGGCGCTCTGCCAGCTGAGCTACGCCCACCACCGGTATATATTTGATGAGTGAATATTCTATGCGCTGATAGATATTTAGTCAACAAAAAATATATTTCAGGGAAAATAGTTTTCTGACGGCGCGTTCTCATTATTTCGTGATTGTCCCGAGGCAAATATTATCGGGCGCCGGCGGAGCTCGCTTTCGGTGCCGCGGCCGGCTTAACCCTTACTTGTCCCCCGGCTGGCTACATGATATACTTACCCTTATGAAAAAAGTACTCAAAAGCCTTTTTCTCGGGACACTCCTCATAGCCACGGCTTTTTACGCGTTATATTACACCTACAGGGACGACATCCACTCCCGCCTGCTGGTGGAACTGAACTCCCGCCTCAACGCTGAGTCACCCTTTCCCGTAGAGATAGATGAATTTTCCGGCATAGGTATACAGGGCATCGCTTTTTCCCGCATATCGGTATTTCCGAACGGCAAAGACGCCGGCACCCCGGTGCGCATAAAGGACCTGCGTGCGGCCGTAGACCTCTTTTCGCTCATAAAGCGTAAAAAACTTGAAATTACGCTTTACGCCGATGGCTGTTCCTACGGGAGTTACTCCGGCAGTCTCGAGATGATCTTATCGTTCAAAAGAGTTTCTGATCTCACCAGGATCGGCGGCCTGCGGACGCTTGAAC
>WJMG01000073.1 GCA_014728075.1 Candidatus Omnitrophota bacterium
CGGACGCCCCCCCGTCCAGGGAAATATCGAACTCGGCCTGTTCTTCTTCATCCGAAGGAGACTCCTCCGTATCGTACTCTCTCCCCCCTGTCTCCGGCGTCGAAAGTTTATCTCCGGAAGTTTCCGCCGGGTCGAATGATCTTTTCACAGCTTCCGAAATAAACTCTTTTATGCGCCTGTCATCGTTGAACTTGACCAGAAGCTTTGTAGGATGCACATTGACATCCACCTCTTCGGAAGGAACATCCAGAAAAAGGACCGCCGAGGGATGCCTCCCTCTTTCAAGCATGCTTTTAAAAGCCGAATACACCCCGTCCGCCAGCGCCCGGCTCTTCACGAAACGGCCGTTAACAAAGAACATCTGGGCGGAGTTGTCCTTCCGGGTGTTGCCCGGCTCCGAGACGAAACCTTTCACGCAGGCACCACCGGCCTCGCCGGAGTCAACCCGGACCATAGAGGAAGATAGATCGGTCCCCAGCGCCATGCTTATCCTTTCGCCCAGCCCGGCGTCGACAGAACACGAAAGCAGCGTCCTCTCTCCCTGCTTCAGGGAAAAGCCTGTCCCGGGCCTGGATACCATGAACCGGTTCATTACTTTTACGATCTCGGCAAGTTCCGTGGAGGGTTTTCTTAAGAATTTCCTCCTGGCGGGCACATTGTAGAAAAGGTTCCTTACCTCTATGGTCGTCCCTCTTGCCCGTCCGGCGGGACGGGACCGTATCACCTTTCCTTCTTCGAGATAAAGATATATACCCGCCTCATCGCAACCGTCGTAACTTGTTATATCCATTTGAGATACAGCCGCAATACTCGAAAGACCCTCGCCTCTGAAGCCGAGGGTCCTTATCCTTTCCAGATCAGAGGCGTCCCTGATCTTGCTGGTCGCGTGCCGGAGACACGCGCGCTCAGCGTCCTTACCGCTCATTCCCTCGCCGTTGTCGGCGACCCTTATGAGACCGGTTCCCGCGTCGGAAATCTCTACCTCCACGCTGTCGGCGCCCGCGTCGAGGGAATTTTCGACAAGCTCTTTTATCACAGAAGCCGGGCGTTCTATAACCTCGCCCGCGGCTATTTTACCTATCGCTATATCATCCAGTAAATTGATTTTGGACATAGTAAATTGAAGATTGTTTAGGTACAGGCACGGGTAAAGTAGAGAAAAAGGACATTCTGGAACCACATTTATCTATACCTATACCTGACCCTATATCTGCGAACTTAGCCGAAGGCTAAGTTCGCTCGATCTCCTCCTGCACCTGCGCCAGGCGCTTAATCGCTTCCATAGGGGTCATGTTATTGACATCGATCGACCTCAATTTTTCTATCAAAGGCTCGTATCTGGCGGACCCGTCAAAAAGGTCAAGCTGGGTTTCAGCGTCTTTCTTTATCTCGGAGAACCTGGAACGGATATTCCCTCTGAGAGAATCATTCAGAAGGTTCTTAAGTATTTCCCGGGATCTCGTAACGACTTCCGCGGGCATACCGGCCAGTTTCGCGACATGTATACCGAAACTCTCGTCACAACTGCCTTCAGCCAGCTTATAAAGGAACACGACATCCTCTCCCCATTCCTTGACCGCCATGTTGTAATTCTTTACTCCATGCATGATATCGGACAGTTCGGTAAGTTCATGATAATGGGTAGCGAACAGTACTTTGGCACCGGGCCTGCGCCTGTGGAGGTATTCCACAACCGCCCACGCGATGGACACTCCGTCAAAAGTACTGGTCCCGCGGCCTATTTCGTCAAGAATGACAAGGCTCCTGCCCGTTGTGTTGTTCAGTATGTTTGCCGTTTCAAGCATTTCTACCATAAAAGTGCTCATGCCCCTGTAAAGTCTGTCGGAAGCGCCTACCCTTGTAAATATCCTGTCCACTACACCGATCTCGGCGCTTGCAGCCGGAACAAAACTCCCCATCTGGGCCATGATGCTAAGAAGAGCGGCCTGCCTTATAAGAGTGGATTTCCCCGCCATGTTGGACCCCGTTATTATGAAGATGCGCCTGTCATCGTCGTTCATAAGAATATCGTTGGGGACGAACTCCTTGTCCTTCAGGATGTTCTCAAGCACGGGATGCCTGCCGCCCTTGATGTCAAATACCGCGTCACGGCTGATCACCGGTCTTACATAGCGGTTCCTGGACGCCACCTCCGCAAGCGACGAAGCGACATCCATTTCAGCCACGCTTTCGGCGGCGCGCTTTATCTTTTCGATACTCCCGGCTATCTTGTCCCGCAGGCGGCAGAATATTGAATACTCCAGCGACTTGATCCTGTCCTGCGCGCCTATTATTCTGGCTTCATGGTCTTTGAGCTCGCGGGTTATGAACCTTTCCGAGTTGACCAGCGTCTGCTTTCTTATATAGTCTCCGGGAACACGGTCGAGATTCGCTTTGGTCACTTCAATGTAATATCCGAAGACCTTGTTGTATGAGACCTTTAGCGAGCTTATCCCTGTCCTTTTCACTTCCCTGTCCTTAAGGGCGAGGATCCAGTCTTTACCGCCTTCTATAAGGGATCTCAGCTCATCGACCTCGGGATCGAATCCTTTTTTTATTATCCCGCCTTCGGTTACCTGAACGGGAGGGTCATCGGAAATACACTCCTTTATCCCGTCAACAACATCGGAAAAATCACCGAGCCCCTCGAGGACCGATCTTACAGGAGAAGGGGCCTTTTTATCAAAAAGACCTCTAATGCCGCCCGCCTTTTCCAGTGAATACGCCAGGGACAGCATGTCCCTGGCGTTCGCGCTGCCCAATGCAAGTTTATTTGCAAGCCTTTCCAGGTCGTAAATATCGGATAAAATCTCGACGGTCCTTTTCCTGAGAGGCGGATGGGAAAAAAAATATTCAACAGCGTCGAGGCGGGCTTCAATGGCATCGGGTTCGATCAGAGGTTCCAGTATACGCCTTTTGAGCTTACGCTTTCCCATCGGTGTTCCGGCCAGGTCAAGGACATCCAGAAGGGTCCCTTTAACGGAAAGATCCTCGTTATTCCTTATAAGCTCAAGGTTTCGCTGTGAATTCCTGTCAATGGTCATGAATTCACCCGAACGGTAGCTTGTAAGAACATCGATGTTGTTCAGTTTCGATCTCTGAGTATCCTTCAGGTATTTTAACAGAGCGCCGGCGGCTCCGACGGCCAGGTCCAGCCCCTCGCAGCCGAAACCTTCCAGGTCTCTGACCCCGAAATGCTCTTTTATCTGCTTTTCGGACAAAGCGGTGTCAAAACGCCAGTCTTCGTTCTCCGTGACGGTCCCCAGGCTCACATCGCTCAGCTTTTTAAATATATCTTCTTTAGTGAACTTTTCGGGCACAAGGCACTCGGAAGGCGATATCTTATAAAGCTCCGAAATAAAATCCTCTTTGCCTTCGGCCTCCGTCAAACGGAATTCGCCGGTGGAGATATCGGCGTAGGCAAGCCCGAACCTGCCGCTATCTTCTTTAAGTGACAATATATAGTTATTTACGGAACCATCGAGAAGCTCATCAGCCATGAAAGTGCCGGGAGTGATTATCCTGGTCACATCCCTTTTGACTATCTTTTTACCCGGAGCGGGCTCCTCTACCTGATCGCAGATGGCCACTTTTTTACCGTGCTTAATAAGGCGGGCGATGTAATTCGCCGCGGCGTGGTGCGGAACACCGCACATGGGTACTTTGTTGCCTTTTCCCGCCTCTCTCGAGGTAAGCGTTATGTGCAATAAACGGGTAACCTCCCTGGCGTCATCGAAGAACATTTCATAGAAATCACCCAGGCGGAAAAAGAGCACGGCGTCTTTATGCCTGCCCTTTATCTCGAGGTATTGCTTCATCATCGGAGTGAATTCGGATGCCATATATTCCTTTTCGGTACGATCAGGTCCGGTTTTGGATCCAAAAAAGCAACCCGGCGCTACAGGCCCCGACCAGATGGTCTTGTCGATCAGTTATATCATTATACTACAGACGCCTCTAAAAAAACAAACCCAAAACCCTGCAAAATAAGGGTTTCGGGCCTGTTGAAGGATCGGCGTCTACGCCGGGCGCGTTACATTGATTTTCTCCTGAACCTTTTGAATATACCTTTATCTTTCACCTTTTTCTGCTCGGTCCTGGCTTTCGATCTTTTCTTGTCCTCAACGGCTTTTTCTTCCTTCTCTTCGGCGTCTATTTCGGGCGCGGCGTGATGGACTTCCTTTTCTTCCTTTTCTTCGTCCTTAGCGGGTTCTTTCTTTGCTTTTGACTTGCTCTTCCTGGAAGTTTTTTTGGTCTCTTCCTTGATCCCGAGAAGGTCCTCGTCCGTAACGGTCCTCTTCGTAAGCTCCATTATCGCCATAGGCGCACCGTCGCCTTTTCGGTTCCCGAGGGCCATTATCCTCGTATACCCCCCGTTCACGCCCTTATAAAGAGGAGCGATATCATCGAACAAGGCCTTTACTACCTGCCTGTCACAAAGCTTCCTGTAAGCCTGCCTTTTCGCGTGGAGGGAATCCGGATTGTTCTTTGCCAGGGTTATAAGGGGTTCCGCGAACCCTCGCAGGGCCTTGGCTTTCGCCATTGTTGTCTCTATCCGCTGATAAGTGAAAAGATCATTGGTCATGATCTTGAAAAGCGCTTTCCTCGCGGTTATATTCCTGTTAAGTTTTCCTTTTTTGTTGCGGTGTCTCATCTTTATTTACCTTCCTCGTGAATTTGCTTATGATAAGGCTCGCGGTCCTATTCTTCGTCGATCTCCATTCCCAGATGAAGCCCCATTTCCTCGAGATGCTTGTTTATTTCGGTCAGTGACTTCTTTCCGAAATTCTTGTATTTGAGCATTTCGGTCTCTTTTTTCTTCACCAGGTCACCGATCGTCCTGATATTGGCCTCGGCGAGACAATTCGAGCTCCTTACGGAGAGTTCGAGCTCAGAGATCGGTTTATCGAGCTTTTTGCTCAGCTCTACATCTTTCTTGGACATTTCCGGTTCCTCGTCCTCCAGGTCGGGCACGACCCCGAGATTGTTGAACACATCAAGATGTCTCTGCAGTATATTCGAGGCGTATATAAGAGTGTCCTTGGGCTCCATGCTTCCGTTGGTCCAGACCTCAAGGATAAGCTTATCGTAATCGGTAATATGGCCTACGCGGGTGTTCTCAACATCGAGGTTCACTCTCGTCACCGGAGAGAAAAGTGAATCCACGGGGATAAACCCTATCGGGTCTTCATCGGTCTTGTTCCTCTCGGCGGGGACATACCCTCTTCCTCTCTCCACTTTCATCTCTATCTCAAGCTTGGCATCCTCGGTAAGAGTGGCTATGTGATGATCGGGGTTAACGATCTCCACCGTTTCGTCGGTCTCGATATCCCCCGCCTTGACCTCCCCCTTTTTATTGACGCTGAGGAACATCGGCTTGGGATTCTTGAAGTGGCATCTGAGCACTATTCCTTTTATGTTCATTATCAGCTCGGTGACATCTTCCAGAACACCGGGAACCGTCGAGAATTCGTGGTCAACACTCTCGATCTTCACCTGTGTTACGGCTGTTCCCTCAATAGACGACAACAAGACCCTCCGAAGCGAATTGCCTATCGTTATACCGTATCCCTTTTCGAACGGTTCTGCCAGTATTTTCCCGTATGAAGGTGTATATGTTTCCTCATCGAAAGTTATCATTCTCGGCAATTCGAAATTTTTAAGCCTTATTCCCATTATTTCACGCCTCCTTTTATTCCTGCGGCAATAACTTACTTAGAATACAACTCAACAATAAGGTTCTCTTCGATAGCCATCCCGATATCTTTCTTCTCGGGCAGCCTTAAGACCTTCAGAGCGAGATTATCGGCAGAAACCTCCATCCACTCGGGAACCGTCCGGTCCTCAAGGATCTTGGTGGTCTCGATGAAAGCCTTTTTCTGTTCGTCGCTACCGTTAAGAACAATTTCGTCGCCTTCCTTGACCTGGTACGAAGGAATATCCACTGTTTTCCCGTTAACGGCAGGGAATCTGTGTTTCACGATCTGCCGGGCCTTTGACCTGGACTCGGCGAAATTCGCCCTGTATATCACATTATCCAGCCTTCGTTCAAGTTCCTGGAGAAGGACCTCTCCCGTAACACCCTTGGCCTTTTCAGCTTTTTTGAAATAGTTGCGGAACTGTTTCTCGAGAAGACCGTATATTCTCTTGGCCTTCTGTTTTTCCCTGAGCTGAAGCGCGTAATCGGATGGTTTTCTGCTGCGCCGCTGACCGTGCTGGCCGGGGGCGTATTCCCTTCTGGCTACGGCACATTTATCGGAGTTACATCTGGTTCCCTTGAGAAAGAGTTTTTCTCCTTCTCTCCGGCATAATCTGCATGACGCTGTCAATCTTCTAGCCATTTACTCTATCTCCTTGTTTTCTGCTTACCTTTGCCGGAAGAACCCCACCGGCCTGCAACTGTCGTATCTGTGATCAGACCCTCCTCCGCTTTTTCGGACGGCATCCGTTATGCGGAGTGGGGGTTATATCCACTATGCCCTTGACGAAAAGACCCTCGGCCTTAAGGCTCCTCACCGCGCTTTCCTTGCCGGGGCCCGGCCCTTTAAGAGATACCTTGACCTCTTGTATACCGTGGGTCTTAGCCTTCTTGACGGCATCCTTAGCGGCAATGCTCGCGGCGAACGGCGTGGATTTTCTTGATCCCTTGAATCCGACGCAGCCCGGAGAACTCCAGCAGAGGACTTTACCTTCGGCGTCGGTAACGGTCACGATGGTATTGTTGAATGTAGCGTTAACGAACACCCTGCCGCTTGAAACTTTTCTGGTTATCTTTTTCCTTTTTCTGACTTTGGTCTTTTTCTGAGCCACCTTTTATACTCCTCTATTTTTATTTACCTTTTCCTTCCGCCTATACCCTTTTTCGGCCCTTTCCTCGTGCGCGCGTTGGTCCTGGTGCGCTGGCCCCTGGCGGGAAGGTTCTTTTTATGACGAAGGCCAGTGTAAGTATTTATGCTCATAAGGCGCTTGATATTGGAAACCTGCATCCTTCTCAGATCACCTTCCACCTGATATCTTTCCTGTATTAAGCTGGTAATGGAGTTAACTTCCTCGTCGGTAAGCTCGTTCGCGCGCTTATCCGGGGAGACACCGGTCTCCTTGAGTATATGAGCTGCTGTTGCCCTTCCTACTCCGTAAATATAAGTGAGCGCTATTTCCATCCTCTTGTTCGGTAGGTCTATACCTATGATCCTCGGCATTTCTCTGTTCTCCTCATTTCGTTGGCCAATGCGACAGCGGGTACAATATTCGCCGCACACTGATCACTGTTCACAGTTCACTGAATTATCCCTGCCTCTGTTTGTGCTTGGGATCCTTCTTGCAGATAACCCTGACAACTCCGTCCCTTTTGATTATCTTGCAGCTGGAACACATTTTTCTGACACTAGGCCTGACTTTCATATCACTTCTCTCTTTTTATTATGCGCCCTTTTTCAAGATCGTAAGGAGAAAGCTCCACGGTGACCTTGTCCCCGGGCACGATACGGATAAAGTAC
>WJMG01000074.1 GCA_014728075.1 Candidatus Omnitrophota bacterium
CTCAACGGTTGGCTCAGGCGTGGACGGGGCTTTTTCGGCGGGAACCGTATCGTCCCAGAAAATATCGTTAACGGATACCGGTTCCGTTTCTTCACCAATCGGAGGCGCTTCCGCTGTTTCAGGGGCCTGTTCTCCGGCCGGCGGCCGACCGGCAATAAGCACGGCGGTCCTTTTGCCCTTTTCAACGCCTACAGCATATGCCACAACCAGCATAACAAGAATAACGATCATTATTATGATCGTGTATTCCATCGGTATCTTTATGTAAGGCAGAAACCTCTGTTCGGGGTATTTTTTCAGTACCCCTTTATTTTTAACCTTTTGCGGCGGAGCGCTTTCGGAAAAAAAATCGTTTTGTATCTCGGTGCCATTCATTGCCGCTTTATTTTAGCATATTAATAATAAAAGGCAAGCATATTCGGCGGACCTTATACGCGGATGACCGCTGATCTACAGCAGATGGGCACGGATATCGGTGTCGTCCTTCGGCCTTAGTCTTTAGCGATTTGCATGCCGGAGGCTTGCACTTTGATACTTTACCGGCACCTGTGAGCTGCGGGTCAAGGGCTGACGCTATATGCTGTACCCTGCACGCTATTATGATGTGATCGCGTAAAGCGCTTTTAGAAAGGCGGGGTTGCCTTTGTAGCTGATGATGGTCCCGTATCTGCCGTTCTCATCGGCGGAAAAACCCGCGGACCGGAGCTCGTCCGGCAGGCTGTTGTAAAGTTCCGGAGACAAAGAGATCGTGAGCTCAAGCTCGATGTTATTAGCTTCCTTATGCAGGATATAGCCGCCCGAAATGTTTATGTTCTCCGAGATCATCTCGAGGCCGCGGATCTCAAAGGTCTTCTTTCCCGAGACCATTGTGAACGATATATTATAGGGAGACCTCACGGCCCCAAAGACGATCTTTGAAACCCCCGAACCGATTATGGCATTGATAGATCCCGCTTTTTCCGCCTTTACGGCGGCGTGTTTTATACCGCAGATCAGGACCAGGGCGTTCAGCCTCAAGCTGGAACCTGGATCCAGTTTGATCTCAGCCTTGTCCGCGATAACCGCCAGCCCTCCATCGGGAGGAACTACCTCGAGGCCCGTAAGGGTAATACCCGCGGGGGGTCCGAGGGCGACGCTTTCCGCTTTAAGGTCAAGGCCGGATATACGCCCGGCAAGGCCTATGAAGATCCTGTCGAAGAAAAGAATGGGAGCCAGGAGTAAGAACAGAAGGACGATAACGGCCGTAAAGGTCCTTTTTTTCATCCCGGACGGTCTATGCTCAGGCATTTTCGGAAACATCCTGTATTTTTTTCAGGTCTTCCTCGTCTTCCGTCAGCGAATAGCCTGTCATGGACCCGCTGGTGTCTTCCTCCAGCGCTCCTTCCTCCGTAAGTTTCCCGAGGGAAGAAGTAACTTCCTCCCTGCCTGCGTTTACCCAGGTGGCTATTCCGCCTACGGAGTCCACGCTGCTGGGATTCTGGAGGAAGAACCTGAGTATTTTCAGGGCTACCGGATCCTGCTGCAGAAGTTTTTTCAGGTTCTGTTTGTTCATGATACATTCAGTTCCTTTTTTAAGAGCCGCAGAACATCCTTTCTCTGTACAGCCGCGCAAAAAAAATCAACGACCCTGGGGTCGAACTGTGTGCCGCTGTTCTTCTGGACCTCTTTTACGGCGGCGTTGACCGAAAGAGCCCTGCGGTAAGGTTTTTCCGTTATCATGGCCTCGAAAGACTCGACTACGGCGAGTATACGCGCGGCAATAGGTATATCCTTGCCTTTAAGGCCTTTAGGATAACCGCTCCCATCGTAATTCTCGTGATGATAAAGGATTATAGGCACTATCGGTTTTAGGGGTTTGAACTTTTTCAATATGGTCGCTCCCCTGGTGGGATGTTTCTTGATTATGTCGTATTCCTTCCCCGTAAGTTCGCCCCTTTTGGTCAAAAGTTTTTCCGGTATACTTATCTGCCCCGCGTCGTGAAGCATCGCCGCGTACTGCAGCATCTTGATCTCCGACTCGTTCATATTGAACTTCTGGCCGATAATGTCGATAAGTTTCAAGAAAGACGCCTCAGCCTTGTGGTAGCCGTGAGGCCGGGTCTCGAGCAGCTGGGCGATGCACTTTATGCTGCTCATGGTCAGGTCCTGCTGCTCCTGGAAAAGCTGGGCGTTCTTGACCGCGATAACCGCCTGTTCGGCCAGTGTCTTCATTATCTCTTCGTCAAAACGCGAAAACGGTTTGCCGTCAAGCCTGTCGTAAAGCGTTATGACCCCTATGGCGTCCTCCTCTATAAGCGGAGTAGCGAGGAATTTTTCGCTCCTGATGGACCGGGCCTGCTTAACGGCCCGCCCGGGAGCGTATTTCCCCACTTCGATCTTTTTGAGTTTGGCCTTTTCCTTCCGGAGATCAACAGTGGTCTTGGGAAGAAGCATTTTCCCCCTGCCCCCTACCAGTTTTATAGAACACCTGTTGGCCCTGATGACCTGAAGGGAAAGCCTGGCTATCCGGGGAAGCAGCTCGTCCAGGTCGAGGGTGGCCCCCATCAGACGGTGGACGGTATGGACCGTGGAAAGAGCTATCGCGCGGGGCCGGATGGTATTATTGAGGTCTTCCAGCTCGAGTTCCTTCTGACTCTCCCGTATGACCGCGTCCGTAAAGGAAGTGAATATATCCACGAGGGTCCCGGGCATTTGTTTCTTCAGCCCGCAAAGGGTCACGGACCCGAATATATTACTGCCGTCGGTAAGCGGATAGCATAATCCGGAACGCCCGCCGGAACAGGAAAACTGCTCCGCTTTTTTCCCGTTCTTCGATCTTTTGAACGAGGCCTGCAGGCTTTTAAGCAGCGCTGCGGCCTCGGAAGCGGTTTCGGTGTGGATCTTCACATACCTGCCTATATCGGAAGCTTTCAGTTGTTTCATTGTAGTAGGCATATACGGGAGTATTATCCAATCGGGATTATCCAGGTATTTTCCGAACGCGGATATCTCTTTCCTGAGATCCCAGTTCTCGTCGAATTTCTCGAAAAGTTTTTCCAGGTACTCTTTAAGTTCGTTTTTCATCTTCACACTCTTTCGTACGGTTCGAAGAACTTTTTATACTGATCAAGCGCGTACCGGTCCGTCATGCCCGCCATGTAGTCCTTTATGACCTGGTATTTACCGTATTTTTCGATGTTCCCGGCGGCCTGGGGAGGCAGCTGGCGGGGGTCGTCGTCGTAGATGTCGAAAAGGCTTTTAAGGAAACGGGAAGCTTTCCTCGACATACGAAGCACCCGGTAATGGTTGTAGAGCTTGTCCATCATGAGGCCCCGGAAAGGAGACCTCATAGCGTTCATTTTTTCGCTGAAATCGACCACTTTGCCGTTAGGCCCTTCCAGATCGTCGACGCTTTTTATGTTTAATTCTTTCAGGTTGGACAAGGTAGCCTCGATAAGATCGGAGACCTGGAGGTTTATCAGGTAGCGTACGGTGTTCGTACGCTTTTTTTCGGCGTCCAGCCCCGGCATGTTATCGCTTATGTATTTAGCCGATCCTTCCCACAGTTCTATTCCGGCAAAGTCCTTTTCGTTGAGAAGCCCGCTTTTCAGGCCGTCATCGAGATCGTGGTTATCGTAAGCTATTTCGTCAGCGATATCCACAGCCTGTATCTCAAGCAGAAGGGGTCCGGGTATATAGGACTCTCCCGTACGCTTTTCGTCAAAAGGCGTAGAATGCCTGATTATCCCCCTCCTGACTTCTTCGGTAAGATTGAGGCCGTTGAAAGCCGGGTATCTTTTCTCCAGGTGATCGACGACGCGCAGACCGTGGGTGTTATGGTCGAAGCCCCCGTGTTCCCTGAGGATCTCGGACAATGTATCTTCTCCGGCGTGGCCGAAAGGCGTGTGGCCCAGATCGTGCGCCAGGGATATCGCTTCCACAAGGTCTTCGTTAAGGCGCAGGGCTCTGGCTATCGTACGGGCTATCTGGGCTACCTCGATGGTATGGGTAAGCCGTGTCCTGTAATAGTCGCCTTCGTGGTTGACGAATACCTGTGTTTTATATTCAAGCCTGCGAAAAGCGGTGGAATAAATGATACGGTCTTTGTCGCGCTGGTATACCGTCCGGTAAGGATGTTCCTCTTCGGGATGCTTACGCCCCAGGCTTTCGCAGGAACGCATCGCGTAAGGAGCCAGCCAGTCCTTTTCCCGGTTTTCTATAGTCTCTCTTTTCAGGATCTCGGAATGCATATTTTAAGCCGGTTTTGAGGGAACTTTTATTTAATAAAATATAATAGCACAAACCCGGCTAAACCTACAATAAAAATAAGGCCGGTATCCCAGTTGAACCTGGCGCGGGAATCGCGCTCCGATCTCATGGCCAGGACGGTTATGCCGGAAAGCACTACCACCATGGCGGTGGCCAGTCCGAGACCGCCGGTCAGCATACCGAAAATAGGTTCCGGGGTCAGAAGGTCAAAGAAAGATATTACGGAAATGTCGAACAGGTTGCTTCCGAGTATGTTGCCGACCGCCATATCATAAGAAGATGCGGCTTTGAGAGCGGTGAACGAAACGATTATCTCGGGCAGCGAAGTGGCCAATCCGAGGAGGAGGGTCCCGGTAAAGGTCTCGGAAATACCGGTCGCCTCCACTACTCTTTTACCTGAAAAGGCCATCCAGGTCCCGAGAGCCATTACTACAGCCAGAAGCCCCAGGAACTTGGACCATATCCTCCAGAGAGGCTCGGTCCTTGCCTCGGGCGGAAGTGTGTCAGCGCCGGGCATCTCGGGTGTCCTCGAGCGTTTCAGGCAATAAAAGTAAAGCAGGGCTATAACAATGCTCTCGGGCCCTATTCTCCAGACAGACACGCGGTAGAACCCTGAGGACCTGGCGGTTATGGATAAGATAGCCACCAGTGACATCGCCAGGACATACTCTCCCGTTCTGCGGTTCATGGGTGAAAGGCCTTTAAGCAACCTTCCTTTTCCTATAGCGATATCCAGGAAAAAAAGGACCATGAGGTTGACCGCTATCGAACCGACTATGTCCCCGTAGCCCAGCTGCAGGCTTTGAAGTCCGGTGATGGCGGCGACCCCGGTAGTTATTTCAGGGAAAGATGTGGCAATGGCCAGAAAGACAACGCCTATCAGCCCTTCTTCCATGTTGGTCCGTTCAGAAAGGATAACACCTTCACGGCACAAAAGGTACGCGAAGAAAGCAAGCAGTGCAGCGCAGGTAATGAATTCGATCCAGATCATGAGTTGCTTTTCCGTGAACAGTTATGAGTTATAAGCGGCGCATGACCGCTCGCTGTTCGCAGGACGGCTCAATTACAGTTTTATTATCTCCGCTTTTATCTCACCGTTCTCTATCTCGATGACGCCGAAGGACCTGCAGGCGGCGCAGACGCGGTCGGTCGCGCTGCCGGGATTAAAATACAGGACATTCCCGTATTTACTGTTCACGGGCTTGTGAGAATGGCCGAAAATTATAATATCGGGTACGCCGTCGAAGTAACCGGTAAGCTTTTCCGGGATGAATTCGCCCGATCCGTCGCCGTGGACCACACCGATCTTTTTTCCTCCGGCATCGAAAAGAAGCGTTATGGGAAGCCTGGCTTTTACATCACGGCCGTCCATGTTGCCTGACACGGCTTTGACGGGAGCGTAGCGCTCCAATTCGTAAATAAGGCTCATTTCAACTATATCGCCCGCGTGGACTATGAGGTCGCAGTTCTTCAGTTCCTTCAGGACCTTTTCGGGGAGCCTGTCACAGTTCATCGGGATATGCGTGTCTGAAATAACGCCTATTTTCATGAAACTATCTCGTGGGCCAGAAAGATCCTTAAAAGGTTATTGAGCTCGCGCGTGTCCCATATCCAGATATTCTGCTCTTTGGCGAGGAGGAATGCGTTATGTTCGATCCCTTTGAACGGTATGAAAATTTTCCTGACTATATTGAGATCCGACCTTTTCTTCCAGAGGTCGTTTATATCGTCCTCGTCGGCCATCTCGGCCGTTTTCATCCGGCAGACCCATTTAGTTTTACCGGTCCTTGCCGATAACTCGGAGATCCCCGGAGAAATACGCGCGAGCCTCACGGTATCGAACTTCGGAAGTTTCCTGTCGTGCATTCTTATACTTACCTTATCTTTGTCGAAAGCGGAAAAAAGGTCACGCACTATAATGTCTACGGGCCTGGAAGCGAAAGCCAGGTAAGAATCGTACTCTTCTCCCACAAGTTTTTTGAATTCGATATACCGTATATCCATGTCGTCGATCATAGAGCTTGACCGGAGGTTGTAGACATTCCTCATCCAGAACTCGAAGAGTTTGTCCTGTATCTTATAGAAGACCCCGCTTTTATAGACAAGGTCCATGTGCTGCAGTTTGGCGAGCTTGGAGGAAAGTTGTTTATCCTGCCTTCCCAGGTACTTATGTATTTCCTTCAGTCGGCTGTTCCCGGCGGCCAGAGCCAGAAGTACGGGTATGTACTTCTTTCGGGACTTTTTTTCCAGGAAGAAGTTAAGGTTATTAGTGAAATACTGGTTCAGGATACCGCCCGATTCGTAAAGGCCGCCCGCGAAAGCTTCGAGAAGGCATTCCCTTGAAGTCCACTTTCCCCCGCTTTGACGGTTCAGTTCGGTAAAACGGTTCGAAAGCAGCTCCAGGTAAAAGGGATTTCCCCCGCAAAGCTGGATCATAAAATCCATTATCTTCTCCGTATCCCGGACCCCGCGCATTTTTTCGGTCATGAAAGACCTGGCGGTCTGGGGATCGAAGCCGTCAATATCGATAACCTCGAAGTTACCGAAAAGCAGCGAAAGCTTTTTCGATAAAAGCTCTTTCAGAAGGGTCCTCTGGGAACTGGAAACTATATACATGGTGTTCTTCTGGACCATTATGAACTTTCCGAATGTCTTAAAAGGGGTCTTTAGTCCGAAGTTGGAAAGATTATGGAACTCGTCAAGTATAACGATACAGCTCTTGCCCGTTTCGGTCTTGAAAACGGAAGTAAGGCCCAGAAGTTTTTCGTAGGCGGCGTTCTTCTTTTTGGCGGAAAGGGCCGCCCGGATATAGTCTATACATTTAACGGTGTCGGGGATATAGGGCCTGGCCGTTTCCCGGAAAAGATCGAGGTCGCCGTCGGTATTCTCGCCTACGGAGTCGAGGAACCTGTACAGGAGGGTCGCCATCATCCGGATACAGAAGACATCGAAATTCTCCTCTTCCATCTCGATATACACGGGGATTATATCTGGGTCGTCGATGTTCTTGAGGAAGTGGCGCAATATGGAGGATTTTCCGGTAAGCATGGGACCGGCCAAAGCCATGTTCTGCCTGTAGCCCCCCTTGAGAGCGGTCACTCTCTTGTTAAGGTTGGCGAGAACTTCCTCCCTGCCGAAGAATTTCTTTCCGAAGACGGGTTCTATGAACATATCAGGCTCTATCCCGCGCGCCAGACACACGCGGCAAAAAGAAATAAATACGATGAATATTTTTAAGACGCGAAGAACATCTTAAAGGAACATAGAGGATAAGTCAACTTTGAAAAGTTATTTTTTTTGAAAGCAAAAAGCAGAAAATGCTTGACAAATGTCGTACGGTTACCGGCACGGACCCTCGGCAGATACGGGCTTCGTTGAGGTAAAGTTAGAGGTGCGGGGAGAGAAAAAGGTGGTTCCGGAATATCATTTCCTATACCTCTGCCTTTACCCGCACCTTTTAAACCGGGACACGGGCGCTCCGGAGAACCGGCTAATCCCTTGCCTTCGGGCGTTCACGGAAAGATCTGGCCTCACTCTCGGGAAGAATGGGATTGTAGGGAGTATTGTAGTCGTAGGGGCGGCGTTCTATCATGTGGTTTATCTTGTGATAAGCCGCTCTCATCTGCTCTTTAGTTACATTTTCCGCTACCTTGACGAACTCGGGATGCAGTATGTCCTCTTCAACGGATCGTTCGGCGGCCAGCCACATGAGATGCCCCGGTTCACTTTTGATCAAACCTTTCTCCAGGGCTCTGTAATAATCAAAAGTGCCGGGTATAGCCGAGAAATATTTCACCCTCGTTATCTCTTTAAGCTCGGCGCAGAAGTCAACCGTTTCCTTAAGGGTGGCGGATGTTTCGTTAGGCGCGCCGACTATGAACAGCCCGCCGCATTTTATCCCCGCCCCCCTGGTAACATCTATAGCCCTCAGGATATCGTTCCTGCTGGTCCCTTTTCGGTATCCCTCTAGAACTTCCCGTGAAACGGCCTCGAAACCGTAAAGTATGATATCACAGCCTTTCTCAGCCATTTTCCTGTACAGTTCAGGATCCGCCGTATCCACACGGTTGAAACACGACCATCTGAAATCGTGGACCGAAAACGCGGTGTCCAGCAGACGAGCCGCGTACTCCTTATCGGTGACGAAAGTAAGATCGCTGACCCATGCCATCTTAAAGCCGAACCGGGAATAGTACGATATTTCCTCTTTTACCTTTTCGGGGGACTTGAAACGGAGTTCGGGAAAAGGCCTGTAACAGAAAGTGCAGTTGTAAGGGCATCCCCGGCTGGCAGATAGATATATTTCCGGCACAAAACCGTCTTCGAATCGCTGCCACGCTCCCAGGTCCTGGACGGGGACCGCGTCAAGATCGATCAACTGGGGCCGGGGCGGGTTGCTTCGGACCTTTCCTTCGGCGTCTTTCCATAATATGCCTTCTATGCCTTCCAGAGGAAGAGCGTGTTCGTTACCGGATATAAAATCCATAAGTTCGGTGAGAGTGAGCTCTCCTTCCCCCGCGACGAGGTAGTCAGCCAGGGTGTGCTCCATCATTACCCGGGGAACGGAAGCAGCAAGCGGCCCGCCGAGTATCACCGGCGCGCCGGGCAGGACCTCCTTTGATATCTCCGCCGCTTTTTTGATGTATGGAAAATTGTCCTCGAAACAGCTGATGGCAACAACCCCTACCCCTTCCAGGTCCTCCCTGAGGCTGTCCGCGTTGAAATCGTCGCGCTTGTCGATCAGGGAGACCCTGTAACCCAGGCCTTTCAGCAAAGCAGAGATCACCGAAGGACCCTCGAAAGGCGCGGTATGCACCCATTCCCAGCCGTTCGGCACAACGAACGGTGACGGAGGCACTATTATGCCTACATGAATATCCGAGGATACCTTAGCTTCTTCCGGCAGGGGAACGGCCCTTACACGCCGCCAGGTGGGGTTCCCGCGTTCGATCTTGACCGCTTCTCTTTTTTTATCCTTGATCATTTTATTCCGCCCTGAATTTCATTACGGCCCAGTTCCAGTCCTCAAAGACCTTTCCTCCGGATATTTCGACATTTCGTTCGGAAAGATAGTTTTCGGGGGCTCCGCTTATAAGGGAAAGTATCTCCTCCCTTATGTTCTCTGAAAGCTCGGGCGCTGAATCCAGCCAGTGGTTCACCGATTCCCGCACCCGCAGGTATTCGGTGCCCGTTGTCCTGAAACCGTGTTTTTCGCATTCGGCGATAAGGTCATCCGCCGTGTAGTAACGCAGTATGTTTATATGCCTTTTTATCTGTACTTTTCTGTAATGTTCGTTGTCCCGGCGGGAAAAAGGAACGCTCTGGCTCAGGATAAAGACCCCGTTCTTCTTCAGCACCCTCCGTATTTCCGACAGAGCGGCCTTTTCGTCGACCAGCATAAAAGATTGCCGGAGGACCGCAAGGTCGAAAGAAGCGTCCTCGAAAGGCATGCTCTCGATGGAGCCGGTAACGGCCGGAAAGAAATCGCTGCATCTCTCCGCCATCTCCCTCGTCACATCTATACCCGTAGGCTGCCATCCCTTTTGTTTGAGCGCGCGTCCCACAATACCCGTACCGCAGCAGAGATCCAGGCATTTGTCGCTGCCCTCAGATGGTTCCCCTGCCGCTCTCAGGTGGGCCTCCAGAAGGGACGGGTCAAGCATCCAGTTCGCGGCCTTCTCGAAGGTATCCACTCTTATCGAGAACTGTTTTTTCAGGTTATCGTGATGTTCTTTCATCGGCTGTTCATTCTCCCTTCATTATTCGTCTTTCCGGTATATCAGTTTTTCGTTATAAAAAGAGTCGAGGTTCAGGGCGTCCCGGTTGAACTCCACGAGCGTCTCCATAGCCTCTTCGGTGATAAGGGGATACAGCGCGTTCATGTAGTTTTCAGCTTCCCCGCCCACATGCCAGGGGTAGCTCCCGAGTTTGGCGTGGATGCGTTCCATGGCTTCGGGATCATCAAGCATCGCTCGTACGGCCGACCTAAGGCGCTCCAGGTCGGGGTTTCCCCTGTTCACCCACAGGGCCTTCTGGACCCCGTCACGCCACGCCTTGACCATTTTGTACGCTTCGTAAAGCCTGCCTTCCGGATATGCCCCCCATGTTTCCGAATAAAGTTCTTCCAGTGTAGGGACTTCGGGAAAGTTGGGGTCCCGGTCGAACTTTCCGCTTTCCGGGTCGAAAAGACCGTGATGAAAGAACGGAACGGCCCCGGGGACAGGCTCTACATGCTTTTTATGGGCCGCGGGATTTTCACGGGTGACATTGATCTCGCCCCTCCTGAAAGCCATGCGGCATTCCGGAGTGTCCATCCTTTTGACATAAACCACCCTCTGGCTCCAGTTATCCCAGGCATCCGGCCCTCCGACAAGAAGCGCCAGAGCCATGGATTCGGGGACCGTTCCCGATCTTTCGGGAAAAATTATCTTTTCCTCGCGCCAGTCAAGATCTTCACGGCGGGAAACTATTATATTATTGTTCATTATAGCGACCGGCGAATAATCCGCGTAATTATAATCCACCTTCTCCTGCAGAAAGCTGACAGCGTTCCCTCCGTGGGACACCATTATCGTTTTTTCGTCAAACCTGAGCCGGTTGTGGAATTTATCAAAGCCTATCTGGTCCCGGGCGCCGGGGATATGCCGTATTATGACGCGTTCGCCAAGTTTTTTCTCGAGTTCCGAGGCGACGACCGTAGCCCATATAGATGTCCCTCCTCCGGGCTCCTGAGGCACTATGAGAGTGTAGTCCGCCCTGGCCGGAGCGGTTAACGCGAGGAGCATAAGAACAACTGTCAATAAGACCTTCATTGGACCCTCCTCTGTGACCTAACTGTATTCAAGCCGGCTCCTGTTCCTTATCCCGGCCGTGACCACGAGAAATATAAGTAGAACGAAAAAAATAAAAATGGGCCGCGTTAAAAGCGTCAGCGGCCGGTATATCGTGAAAGTCTGCCACAAAAGTTTTTCGATGCGCGCCGCCAGGATAAAACCTATGAGCATGGAAGGCCTGCTGAACTTGAACCGGCGGGCCGCCACCCCTATAACGCTCATTATAAGCATTATTGCCAGGTCTTCCCAGCCTCCTGTATACTGCATGGAGGCCCAGGTGACCAGGCCAAGCAGAACGGGGAAATAGTATTTATACGGCACATAAGCAAGGTAGCTTACATAACGGCTCAGGAATATACAGACCGCTCCGGTTATCAATGTGCCCCACATGAAACTGTAAGTCAGGCTGGAAAGGAACCGCTGGTCGTTTATTACCTCCATGGTGCCCATCTCGAAGTTCAGGTACATAAAAAGCGACATGAGCACGGCGGCAAAAGGCGCTCCGGGTATGCCGAAAAGCACCGTGGGAATGAAAGAGGAAGCTTTCTGGGCGTTATTCGCGCCCTCGCATCCGATCACGCCTTTTATGTTGCCTTTTCCGAATTCCTCCCCCGGGTTAGTAGCCACGGCGTTGCCGTAAGCGAGCCAGTCCGCCATGGCGCCTCCTATACCCGGAAGTATCCCTATGACCGATCCTATGATGCCTCCGGAAAGTGAAAGCTTCCAGTTACTGAAAGCGCTTTTAATCCCTTCCAGGGTCTGCTCGCCGTGTCTCCGGTTCTCGTGTACGGCGGTTTTCGCTCGCGCGGAAAGCCCGTGTATGAGTTCCGGGACAGCGAAAAGGCCCACCACTACGGGTATGAGCTGCACTCCGTCCAGAAGGTAGTCCCAACCGAAGGTCCACCTGGGGGAAGCGTTGACATTATAGCCGATGAGACCGATAAATATGCCCGCAAGGAGGGCAAGGACCGATCTTACCCAGTACCGCGTAGAAAGAAAAACAACGGTCGCGAACGCCAGTACGGTGAGACCCAGCATCTCCGGGATCCCGAGGATCAGGATAAGTCTGGCGTAAAAGGGCATCAGGAAGAAAGTGAGCGACCCCCACAATAAGCCGTTGATGGTACTTACGGTCAGGGCCGCAGAAAGAGCGTAACTGGCTTTCCCCCTGACGGCCAGCGGAAAACCGTCCACCATTGTGGCGGCCGCGGAATTGGCTCCCGGTATCCCCAGAAGAATGCCCGAGAAAGTGTCCCCCGTAGTTGAAGAGGCTACCGCCGCGACACAGAAAATGACCCCGAGGTATGGATGCGGCGCGAAATAGGACATGAACGGATAAAGAGCTATGAGGCCGGTAGTGGCACCGGCTACAGGTATGACACCGACAATGAGGCCGTAGATCACTCCCGCTATCAGGAAAAGGAACTCCGTCATCCCCTTTGCCCTCCCCCGTCCGCTTTCATCCCCAGCACTACCCAGTTCCAGTCTTCCATTATCTCGCCGTCCACCAGCTTCACATTCCGGAGCTTCCGGTACTCCTCCGGGGCGTTCAGGACCATTTCGCAGACCTTGTCCCTCGTCTCATCCGCAAGTTCCGGCGCGTAGCGCATCCATCGCGATACGGATTCCCGAACGGTCACGAATTGCCGGTAAACGGTCCCGAAACCGTTCTGACACACCTCTTTCTCGAGAGACTGCGCCGTCAGGAATTTGACCATCTGGGCCTGTTTGGCTTTATGCACTGCCTGGAGCCAGGAAGCGTCTATATCGGAGAATGGGACCGTAAGGCTTATCACCAACCTTCCGCCCGGGACCAGCACCCTTTTAACTTCTTCAAGTACTGCGGGTCCGTCGGAAAGAAGAAAATAAGACTGCCTGAGGACAACAAGTCCGAAGCTTCCGTCGGGGAAAGGGGTTTTAGCCGCGTTACCCTGCATGGCCTTTATGTTTTTAGCCGCCTCACGGACCATCCCGGGGCTTATGTCTATGCCGGTCATGTCCCAGCCGTTCTTTTTCAGGGCCCGCGATACGGCTCCGGTACCGCAGCACATCTCAAGGCCCCTCCCCCGCGGTTCCCCGGCTGCTTCCAGGTGAGCTTCCATGAGAGCCGGGTCGGTTATCCAGTTAACGGACCTTTCAAAAGTGGACGCCCTCATATCGAACTGTCTTTTTACATTGTCCTCGTGCATACTTCCTCCGCTTCCAGGAATATAGTTTACCTGATTATGCAGTAAATTCAAATAATAGTAATAATGATTAAGATCCCGCAGAACAACGGATTAAGCAGCTGAGGCGTGAGGCTTTGTTGATGTACAGGTAGAGGTGCAGGTAGAGAAAAGGATGAAGGATAACATATATGCAGTTGCTGTCGGACTTCGGCTTGCGGATCCTGCGTCGGTTCGCTTCTTGCTTTCCTTTTACCCTGGAATTTTTCCTTTCAGGCGCAGCCTGAAATAGCCCAGCACCCCGCGCCATGCTCCTCGCCGAAATGCTGTCCGTGGTCTGTGGTCTGGCCCTTTGCCTGCCGGAGGCTGACACTTTGACACTTAACTGGTACCCTGATGCTCTAGTGCCCTGTCTTCACTCCCCTTACAACGACAAAACCGCCTTTACCGTATCCGTCAAGAGGGATCTCGACCTTACGGATGTTCTCCGGAAGATCGAACAGGGCCTGGCAGTATGAAAGATCAGCAAAACCATGCTTTTCAAGTAAGGAAGTTACTTCCGGGACGCTGAAAAAACGCGCCTTGAGGTAGAACGGGCTTTTTTTGCTCAAATACGATCTTCCGAGGGAGCTTTCCCTGTCGACGATTCCGGTTACAAGCACACCATTGTCCTTAAGCACTCTCGCCGCTTCCTCAAGTGTTTTATCGGGGTCTTCCACGAAACACAGGGTGAAGATCATCGAAGCGTGATCAAAGACTCGGTCTTCGTAAGGCAGGTCTTCCGCGTCGGCCAAACGGACCCTGACCCCCCTGCTTTTGGCGGCTTCCAGCATCTCGGGAGAATTATCCACTCCTTCTGATATTCCGAGCGGCCCGGCGAACCTGCCCGAGCCGACCCCTATCTCCAGACCTCTTCCCCCGGAGGGGAAAAGTCTTTTTACCGCTTCCAGCTCGGAAAGATAGGCCTGCCTGTTCTTTTCGTACCAGGCGTCGTATTCGGCACTCCTGTGGCGAAAAATGTTATTCATCGCCCAGGTTCCCCCACCAGCCGTCGTAAAAACGCTTCAGGTGCTCTCTGATATGTCCTTCACGGGATATCGTTCCGGAGGATATTTTTTTGAAAGGTATACGGAAGTTCAGACAGTGATCGATGAGTACTCTGTTGGCGTTGTTTATCTCCTTGAATGCTGCTTCGCACTCTTTTCTGTCCGTTTCGGCGCATTTATCAGGATGGTATTTAAGAGATAGCTTACGGTAAGCTTCTTTTATCTCGGGGATGGTCGCGCTTTCTCCGAGGCCGAGCACTTTTCTGGCTTTTTCCACTTCATTTACGGACATTTCAACCTCCCTTTACGGCCGAAAGGACCCAGTGGGTATCAGTTCCGAACCCTGTAACGGAATATCCCTTTCCGGAAAGCCATGCTGAGGCGTCTTTTTCTCCCATGGAAGAGACCGGATGCGCCCGCCCCTCGGACGAATGCATATCGTCGATCATCTGCCTGCCTTTGCCGTTGAGATCGGCTACAACGAATTTCCCGCCGGGTGAGAGCACCCTGTCTATGCCGGGAAAGATCTCTCCGACATCTTCCATGTGATGCAGCGCGTCGATCATATAGACCGTTTGAAAGCTTTTCGCCTCGAAAGACAGCCTGGAAGCGTCCATGAGATAGAATTCCGCCTTATCCAGAAGGCCCTCGAAGGCAAGGTTCATCGCCGCGGTCCTCAGCATTTCCGCGTCATTATCTATGGTCAGGAAACTATATCCTCCCCGGGCGAGGGCAAGCGCCGTTATCCCTCTTCCTGTGCCGATTTCCAGTATCTTTCCCCGTGGATCGCCCGTCTTTTCAATTATGAGGCCCCGGCTGGCGAAATGGTCAAGACCTATTTCCTTATACCGTAAGGCCCTTTCCAGCAGCACCGCGTGATTTTCGCTTATCTCCTTCCGTGTAAGTTCGGGAATGTATCTTTTCATCGGATCATCCTTTGCTTTAAGAAAATATCGTATTTACGGTTTAAGCAAATAATCGGCTATCGCTCTCAAAAGCGCCGAAACCGACAGGATACAGCAGTGCCTGTACTCCTTCTCCAGACCGCCGAGTTCGTTCAGGACCTTCGCCGGGGATATCCCCATAGCTTCTTCCACGGTCCTGCCCTCCGTGAGTATAGCGGTCATCTCGCCGCACACCATCGTGGAAGTACAGCCTTCTGTATAGAAAGAAGCCCTTTCGATACGCCCCTCCCCGACCGACAGGTAAAATTCCATCTCGTCGCCGCAAGGCCCTTTCACTATAGAACACGCCGTAGGCGCGTTCATTCTTCCGAAGTGCACCGTCTTTTTTTCCGCGATGCTCCCGTCTCCGTATTTAGGTACGCTTTCCATACTCTTCCTCCCCGGAAGCAGTGCCGTCAAGTCCATACATGAGAAGTATGTCACCC
>WJMG01000075.1 GCA_014728075.1 Candidatus Omnitrophota bacterium
CGGAAGAGAGGGATGATGGCGATCCAGACAATCGATGAGATCCACACCGAACCCGTTACGCTTGAGTATGGAGGATATCTTGAGCAATCCCCAGGGTTTCATCCAGAGATCGTAAGCCGCGAAATCGTATATCCAGGGGTTTACGATAAGGATGTTCTTCATCGCTCAAGCCCGCCTGCGGCCTTTTCGGCCAGGCGCGCGAGCAGCGTTCCTATCGCAGTCCCCAGTAAAGCGCCAAAAACCACATCGGACGGATAATGTACCCCCAGATATATCCTTGAAATGCCCACTATGGCCGCAAGTGTAAAAAATATGTACGCCTTCCCGAAATAGCGGGAAAGTACCGCGGCCGCGGTAAAAGCCATAGTGGAATGATTGGAAGGACAGGAAAAGCCTCCGGCCTTTATAAGAAGCTCTACATCCGTAAGCACCATGAAAGGCCTCGGCCTTTGAATAACACCCTTGAGAATATGCCCGGTGTTATAAGCGAAAGTGCTTCCGGCCATGAGGACTATCCCGCAAAGCACATTTTTCTTTTTACCGACGAAAAGCAGCATAACTACCGCAACGGCAAAGATCATCTCCCCCGACCCGATTTCGGTAATGTATGGCATCGCCCTGTCAAGTAACGGAAAGTGCGCCGCGGAGTTAAAGAAGCGGAATATGGCGATATCCATGTTCTGCAGCATGAGCCTCCTTTCAATCTTTAAGAGTTCAGCGTCAAGCGTCGACACATAATCCCGGACGAAGCGGCGCGGGAACCCTTACGCCCGGCGTCCGGCGCTCCGCATCCGTTCCCGAACGATACCCCTCAATTCTTCCGGATCATCAAGGGCTGTAACACCCGGGATCTCCCATGTGCCGAAACCGTAAACCGGCTTTTTGGCGTTCAGGGCAAACCCTATTTCCGAAAGCGTTCCGTATTTGCCTTTGAAAGCCACAACCATGTCGGCCGCTCCCGCCACCAGGGTGTTCCTGGAATAGCCCATGCCCGTAGCTATAGCTATATCGACATATTCGTTAGCCCGGCCTTTATCCTCCCCGGGAATGAAACCCACAACGGTGCCCCCCGCCTTTCTGGCGCCCTTAGAAGCCGCTTCCATCACTCCCGCAAGGCCGCCCGATATGAGGACCCCTCCTTCCTCGGCGATTATACTTCCCGCCTGTCGGGCTTTTTCCGATGTCTTCTCATCACATTCGTAACCTCCGATAACGGAAACAAGAAATTTGGACATAGATACTCCTTGGTCCTATGAACAAGATTTAGATCTGGATCGAGATTTAGCAAGCCTCCGGCTTGTAAATATTTTTCTCCTTGTTGATCTGAATCTCGATCTTTCTAAAACACCACCAGCGCTATCCCTATAGCAAGCACGACGATCCCCTGTACGCGAAAAACAATAACGGGCCTTTCTGACCACCATTCCAGCATTTTCCCGGAAGCCCTGGATGTAAAAAGCATAATACCTTTAATGGCCAGGACCATTCCCGTCAAGCCTATTAACTTTCCCGCTATCCCGGGTGTCTTGAAAATGCTTACGATAAGAGAAAACCCGAACACTATTATAAAGCCGAAGACCACCCTTCGCATCCTTTTGGTGATCTTCCTTCCCAGTCTTTCTTTTAATTTGCCCGGCCAGATCGTCCACAAAAGCCCGGCAACGATCCATATCAACCCGATGATATTGGTCAGCATTATTCCTCCCCGCGATTTACGAGTTCTATATTTATATCAGGCGGATCGTGCAGAGTGTTGTGGATGGTGCATTTTTCCATAGCGGCGAGAAGGGCTTTCTCCCTTTTCCGCGGGTCTATGCCTCCCAGGTCCAATTTCACTTCTATTCCGCCTATTCTTTTCCCGTCTTCCGAGAAATACCAGTCGATCTCCATAGACACGCCCGAAGGATCGATCCCCGCCGTACGCAGATACGATGTGCCGTAAAGCAGCATACATGCGCCCACTGAAGAGATAAAGACCTCAGAGGGAGTGGGACCAGCGTCCTCCCCTTTTTTCTCTTCCGGAAGGTCCATGACGATCTCATGGCCCCTGACCTCGGCGACAGATCTCCTTTTCCCTTTATATCCTATCCTCACTTTCAATCTGACCTCCTGTACTGTTCACTGCCCACTGTTCACTGTTCACTGTTTATTATATAATAAACTTATGAACGAACAAATATTCTTTTCGGTCATAATACCGACATACAACAGAAGACCTTTTCTGGAAAAAGCCGTAAGATCGGTTCTTGCGCAAAGTTACGCCGGTTTTGAACTGCTTGTTGTGGACGACGGGTCGACTGACGGGAGCGGCGATCTGCTGAGGTCGTTCGAAGACCCGCGCATCAGGATCTTTTCCCGGCAGAACCGCGGCGTGGCCTCGGCCAGGAATACGGCCCTTAAAGAAGCTTCAGGAGATTTCGTAGCTTTCCTGGATTCCGACGACTGGTGGAAAAAAAACAAATTAAAAAGGGCCTGTGACCTTATCCGGGAACATCCGGAGATACACATTTTCCATACTGAGGAGGTCTGGTACAGACGGGGCCGCCTCCTGAACCAGAAGAACAAACACAAGAAACCATCGGGTTTCGTTTACTTGAACGCTCTTCCCCTTTGCTGTATAAGCATTTCAACGGCGGTCGTAAAAAAAGAGGTTTTCGCGGAAACGGGTATGTTCGATGAGTCAATGGAGGCCTGCGAAGATTACGATTTCTGGCTCAGGGCGACATCCAGGTACAAAATAAAACTTATCCCCGAATACCTGACCTTAAAGGACGGCGGCCGCCCCGACCAGTTATCTTCCCGTGTATGGGGACTGGACCGTTTCAGGATAAAAGCGCTTGAGAAAATGCTTTCTTCCGGAAAATTGTCGGAGGAACTCGAACGGGCCACCCTCGAGGAACTCACTAAAAAATGCCGTATTTTCGCAAACGGGGCCGAAAAAAGAGGCAAGCCGTACGAAGCCAACCGCTACCGTTCTATCCCCCTCAAATACATTTAGCCAAAGATCATTCCTTTTATCCCATTCTGCGCGTAGGTCTTCAGGGCACTCCAAAAGACAAGGGCAGGCCCGGGCCTGCCCTTGTCTGCAAAGACGCGTTATCTTTTCCTGTAAAGCTCAAACTTTACCGGCGGAACCCAGAACGCTCTCGTTCTTGTGCTTGTACATGTCTATAAGAGCCTGTCTCGCCGGCCCCAGATATTTGCGCGGATCGAAATCAGCGGGATGTTCGGTGAAGTGCTTCCTGATAGCCGCCGTCATCCAAAGCCTGCCGTCGGAATCGATGTTCACCTTACACACGGAAAGTTCCGCGGCCTTCCTTATCTGTTCTTCCGGAATACCTACGGAATCCTTCAGCGCCCCGCCATTCTCGTTTATGATCTTAACGGCTTCTACCGGAACGGAAGAGGAACCGTGGAGGACTATCGTAAAGCCGGGTATACGCTTCTCGACCTCCTCGAGGATATCGAACCTCAGCTCCGGCGGTATGTATACCCCGTCTTCGTTCTTTGTGCACTGTTCGGGCTTGAATTTGTTGGCTCCGTGAGAAGTCCCGATCGAGATAGCGAGAGAATCCACTCCCGTTTTCTTTACGAATTCCTCGACTTCCTCGGGCTTGGTGTAGGTCGATTTCTCGGCAACCACATCGTCCTCGATACCCGCCAGGACACCGAGCTCTCCCTCGACCGTAACATCGAACTGATGGGCGTAATCCACTACCTTTTTTGTAAGCTCTATGTTCTCCTCGAAAGAATGATGGGACCCGTCTATCATGACGGAGGAAAAACCCGAATCGATACAGGACTTACAGAGTTCAAAAGTGTCGCCGTGGTCAAGGTGCATGGCGATGGGTATCTCTTTCAGGCCTTTTTCCCGCGCCATTTCCTTCATCATTTCCACCGCTCCCTGACCGAGATACTGAAGCAGCGTCTGGTTCGCGTATTTCCTCGCGCCGCTGGACACCTGCAGTATCACCGGCGACTGTGTTTCGACACAGGCGGTAATGATCGCCTGGAGCTGTTCCATGTTATTGAAGTTATACGCCGGTACCGCGTATTTCCCCTCCATAGCTTTGGAGAACATATCTTTTGTATTTACAAACCCCAGATCCTTGTAACTAACCATAGTAGCTTCCATTTTCGTTCCTTCCTTTGATTGATTAGTGCTGTCAAAACCCCCTGATACCCGTTAAGGCATTATTTTATCAAGTTTTCGGAACAATACAAGAGAAAAATAGGCGTACGGGGACCGACGGGGGCATATTTTTCCAACACACTGCCACATAAGGCTTTACACAGAATTATCCCGGCTCGTGCATACCGATAAGAGAGTCCAGGGTTATGCTCTTTAACTCCCCGGCTACCCCCTTCTCAATTTTGTCCAGTTTTTTCTTCAGCTTACATACCTTTAAATAGGGGCATCGCTCCCCTTTAAAGACATGTTCGTTCATCTCAAAAGGCCCCTGGAATATCTCCATTAGCCTGAAAAGGGAGATCTCCCCGGGGGGTACAGCCAGTTTGAAACCTCCCCCTTTCCCTTTTATGGAGACCAATATGCCTTTCTTGTTCAGTATCTGGAGTATCTTCCTGGTAAAAGGCCGCGGGACATCAAGCTTTTCCGTCAGGCTGGTTACAGACACGACGCCTTTCTCCCCGGCTATGCAGCTCAGAGCCCTGATCGCGTAATCCGTATCTCTGGTAAGTAACTTCATGTGAACGGCCCGTGTTAAAGTTTATCAAAAAGTGAGATCTTCCCCGCCCCGGTAAATATAACGGCAACACAGCAGGCCAGGATCAAAAGCGGGTACTCAAAACCATTATTCGCCATAAAAAGACCGTTCCAGTGCACTTTGAATATCGCTACGGCCATAACGGAACCTATGAAAAAAGCGCTCAGCCTGGGAAGCACGCCCAGGACCAGCAAAGCTCCTCCGACGGTTTCGGATAAGCCCACTATCCACGCCCAGACCACCGGGGGTTGGAACCCCAGGCTCTTTACAAAGCCCGAAAACCCTTCTATACCGGGACCTCCCCATAATCCCAGGACCTTCTGCAGCCCGTGAGCGGCAATTATGATCCCCAGCGTGAGCCTTAAAATAAAAATACCGGCGTCAACAGGTTTAATGTCAGACATTGTCCCCTCCTTGTTCGGCATGTTTTTTCTTAAAGAGATAACCGCACCAGTCTCTTATTATATCTATTTTACAGGTAAAAGGCGCTCTGTAAATACTTACCGCGTAATGAAGAGCGTATCCCGCGGGCCCGGCTACGGGTACCCCCATCACCAGGCCGGGCGCTTTACCCGTGGCGAACGGCACCAGATATCCAAGATCGGCCGCTTTATAAGGCCTCATACGCTTTGCCTTTAAGGAATTTACAAGGTTGGCGGCGGCGGTCCTTCCCTGACCCATGGCGAACATAACGGCCAGACGCAAAGGTTTGGACCTTCCCTGAGAGAAGAACGCCGCGCTGTCCCCGGCAATGAATATATTGCCGGATTCCTCTCCCGCGGAATAAGGCCTCAAAAAGGAGTTTACCTTTATCCTGGACTTTTCCTGGTCAAGGCCAAAATTATCCACGGCTTCAGAGGAGCGTACACCGGCGGACCACACACACATGCAGTTCTCTATGCGGCTCCCGTCCTCCAATACTGCCGCGCCTTCATCCACATCCGAAAGCCCGGAATCCGTCATTATTTCCAGCCCGATCCTTTCAAGTTCCTTACGGGCGCTGCGCCGTATCCAGGCGGGGGTCATGGAAAGTATTTCCGGGGCCTTTTCGAGAAGCACGATCCTGAAAGGCTTCCCGGCGCGAACGAGCAAATGATATATATTGGTAGCGGCTTCGATCCCCGTATAACCGCCTCCCGCTACCGCTACATTGACTTTCGGAAAAGCCCGGCACCTTCGAAGAACTTCGCCCTTTATACGCTCGGCATCGGCACAACTGTAAAGTTTAAAGCATTTATCCCTGATCTTCCGCTGCCCGAAAAAGTTCGTCTCCGCCCCGGTACAAACGGCAAGCTTTTCATATCCGAAGTCTCCTTCGGATGTCACGATCTTCCGGGACCGGACATCAGACGCTTTTACTTCCGCGCGCAAAAAATCCGCGCCTGTATTTCTGCACAGCCCTCTCAGTGAATAGCTAAGGCCGGAGGCGGAAACCCTTCCGCTTATGATGTCGGGGAGCAGGGGAAGAAACTCGAAATTTTCCTTTCGGTCCACGAGAAGGACATCTCCTTCGGAAAGTACTCCTTTCCCGAAGCGGGAAAGATGCCTTAAAACGCTCACGCCCGCGAACCCTCCTCCCAGAACTATTATTTTATAATTTCGCCTCATGTATTTTCCCCCGCATATATTCCAGAACTTCAACCGCCGCGACGGGCAATTTCCCGGTCACGAGCGCCGCCTCGTCCAGAAGCCGTTCGGCACGGTCCAGACATTTAGTCAAAAAACCGTCAGAGACCAAAAGCGAAGAAAGCTCTTCCGTTCTTTCTTTTCTAAACGCCGGGTCCCCGGCGTATACGGCGTCAACCATCTCCCTGCTTCCCGCTCCGCCTTCTCTGGCGAACGCGATGACAGGAAGCGTAACTATCCCGTTCGCCGCGTCCTTGAACGCTTCTTTATCGGTATAGCTGCCCGCCATATCGAGACAGTCATCAAGGATCTGATAAGAAGTTCCAAGCAATATCCCGAACTTCTCCGATTCAAGCGCATCCGGCCCGTGCCCGCTTCGCATTATCGAAGCCACCTTGCACGCTCCGCCGAAAAGCGAACCCGTCTTCAGGCGGATCATTCCCATGTATTCCTCCTCGGTAAGCCCCAGGTCCCATTTCCGTTCCTGCTGGAGGAGTTCGCCCTTTATCACTCCGGAAAGGGCCGCGTTGACCTCTTTCCATATCCTTTCGTCCTCGAGGCCGGCCAGCACCGAAAAACCTGTCGAAAAAAGAAGGTCCCCCAGAAGAACCCTGGATACCGTATCCGCGCCGTCCGGGCCTGGACGACCTCGTCTTCTCATTGAGGCGTTGTCAATTATGTCATCGTGGACCAGTGTGGCGTAATGGAACAGCTCAATTGAAGCCGCCGCCATCATCTCCTGTTCCCCCGCGCCCCCCGCAAACCCGAGAAAAAGACGCGCCCTCAGTTTCTTGCCGTTTCTGATCGCTTTCAGGAGAAAAGCGGCATCTCTGTCCGTGAGACCTTCCGCGCGCAGGACATCTTCCAGATAAAGATCCAGCCTGTTCAGGAAATTTTCGGACATGATCCTCCGAAGAAAAAAGATAAGACTATAACTATACCGGCCGCGGTGTGAAGCCCCACCGTCAATTTACTGGCCTTATTGTATTCCGCGAACCCGCCGGAGAGATCCCTTAAAAGAGATGCCGCCCTGTACCCGAGGATAAAAAAAGGCAGACAGACCAGAGCGGACACCGGAAAGAGGCCGTATAATACATTCAGGACGGTAAAACACGCCGCCATGCCTACAGGAACAATATAAAGGATCCAGGCTTTTCGCCTGCCCGCGGCGGTCATCAGGTTCTTTTTACCGGCCTCCGTGTCGGTCTTTATGTCCGGCACTTCGTTGCATAATATTACGGCAAGCACCAGAAAACCTATGGGCAATGACACCAGAAACGGCTCCGGCCCCAGCATGCCGGTGAATATCAAAAAACTTCCTGCCGAAAGCAGGGGACCGAACAGAAGGAAAATAACGGCTTCCCCTCCCCTTCTGTAAGCCAGTTTTAACGGAGGCGCCGTATATCCGACAGCAAGGACGCCTCCCGCGAGCATAAATAAAAGGATCCTGTAATCGAAGACTACAAGGAAAAGAGCCAGTCCTGAGGCAAAAGAGAGCGCCATGAGGAGCTTCCCCCAGAAAAGCACCCGGCGCGGGCTTGCCTGGCCCCGGGCTATGAGGCCGGACCCGCCGAAAAAGGCGCTTCTTCCCGATCCGATGCCGTCGGCGCCGCTTTTATGGTCCCAGTAATTATTGATCGCGTTCGCCCCGAGATGAGCGAAAGCCGTGCCCGCCAACCCCAGAAAAAGGACCAGCGGGTAAAGGGCATAACCCCTGTAATGAGCGAAACCGGCGCCCGCCAAAAACGGGATAAGGCTGGCCGGCAGGAAATTCGCCCTTGTTATCTTTGGGAATAAAAACATATTTCGGGGTATTGCCTGCTCACAACCCTGTTTCTCTCTGCATATCCACTATATTGTGGCCCCGGTAAACGATCTCCCCCTCGCTGTTAACCGCTATTACCGCGGGGATACCCCTCACGCGGTAAGCGGAAGCGACCCTGCCGTCGAGATCAAGCGCCATCGGATACTTTATCCCCGTCCTCTCCACGAACGAAGCCACTTTAGCGGGGCTTTCCTGTATATTCACACCGATGATCCCGACGCTGTCGCCTTTATCGGTGTAATAATCGTTTACTTCCGGGATCTCCCTCACGCAGTAAGGGCACCAGCTGGCTCCGAAGACCAGTACCGCGGCTTCTTTTGTCTTCAGGACTTCCGAAAGGGATATTTCGTTCCCGGCGAGGTCCTTAAGAGTGAAGTCAGGCGCTTTTCCGGCTCCACCCAGCCCCTGTGTATCCGCGGGAGTGCACGCGCTTAGAACGCAGACCGATAATACGGCTATGGTAAAAAGTTTAAGTTTCATATATCTCCTCCTTTAGGATAAATAAGCCCGTTCCCGGCACTCAAACCCGGACCGGGCCTTAACCCGCCTTGATATCTCATCATAAACTCAGCATTCCGGCTTTGTAAATATAATATTCCCCGAGTAAAATCAATAACAGGGCGAAAATTTTCTGTACCGCTTTCATCGCTTTCTCCGACCTGGGAAGGGAAGAAACTATCCCCGCGAAAGTTCCGATAACTATCAGAACAACGCCGAACCCGAGAGCGAAAGTAAAAAGCAGCGAGACCCCCAGAACCGGATTCTGGGTGGTTGCCACAAAAGCGAGCAAAGCCCCCAGCACCGCCGCGGCGCAGGGAGAGGCCACGAACCCGGAGGCGACACCCATAAAGAACACCGAAAGAGGGTGCCCGCTCTTTCCGGGCTTTCCGGCCCCCGCTCTTGCCAGCAGCAAAGTGGGAAGCGGGATCACATCAACAAGCGCCAGCGCAAAAAATATCATCACATTACCGACGACCAAATATACCAGGGGGTTGGTCTGGAACTGACCGAAAAGCTTTCCGGTCAAGGCCGCGGCGGCGCCCAGCGCGGAAAATGTGACCGCCATGCCCATGACATAGCTTACCGAAAGGATAAAGTTCCTGGCCCTTGAGGAATCCCTGCCGGTACCTATCACGCCTACTATAATGGGTATCAACGGATAGACACATGGAGTGAAAGATGTGGCGAGGCCGCCGAGAAACACGGCTATGAAAGTGACCGGAGAAGGATTGTTCAGGTAATACGAAATATCCTGCATAAAATCACCTTTCCAAGAAAACACTCAGGGTTCAGGTACAGGTTCGGTTCCTCATTTCACTTGAATATCGTTCCGGTCTGTGCCGACCAGAAAAGTATATCGAGTTCATCCATGGGGATATCTATACTCCTGGAAAAACCCTCCAGTTTTTTTTCCAATTCAAAATAGCATTTCCTCGATATGCATACCGGTCTTTCGTCCACCAGCCCGTAACGGAGCATGTTCTTTATTATATGGACATCGAGTATAGCCAGGTCACGGCCGAAACCGATATTCCTCAGAAAATGACTGGCTTCCTTGTATCCGATACCCTTGATGTTCCTGACAAGCCAGTCCCTGGTAGCCTTTATGTCCTTTTCGTCTATTCTCTCCTTTATGCGTATGTTCCCTTCCCTGGTCAAGCGCTCCCGGGTCTCGAAGATATAACCGGCCTTATTGTTGGGGAACCTTACGGCTTTAAGCCCCTCCCGTATATCTTCCCTGCTTCCGGAAAAAAGCGCCCCGCTTTCAGCGAGCCCGGAAACTGCCCGGTCGCAGTATACCGCTTTGGACTGCGGTGTGCAGATACAGAAACAAAGCTCGGCGAATATATCCCGTTCGTCACCCTGCCACACTCTTTTGAAATCTCTGAGCCTTTCCTTTATGGCTTCTTTCTTTTGCGCGTACTGTTCAAGTAGTTCTTTCATCATCACACATCTTCATGAGCTCGCGGGCGAGCTTCATGTGACCTTTTTCCTCTTCTGCTATCGAGTAAAGGACCTTTCTTATTTCCGGGTCCTCGACCTGTTCGGCGTAATGCCCGTAGAAGGCCTTCGCCCTCTCCTCGTGAACGAATATCTCCCTGAAATCCGCGTGCAGCATGTCAATATTCATTTCTGGGGTCCTTTTCTATATTCTTAATAAGGCCTTCAACTGTCTCCTTATGCCTGGAGGAATCGTTATAGAGCCGCGTAAGGATCTTCTTCATCTTTTGAGCTTTTTCGGCGGGAACGCCTTCGGCGTGATCCAGTATCCCCTTGGAAAAATTCGCCAGTGTCGTGACCATTCCCTCCTCCACATAAACTACCTCGTTAAGACCGGCAAGAAGCCTTTCCCTGGATATCATGCCCACCCCCTGTTCCTCGCCAGATAGCTGAAAGCCCCTAAAGCTGCCTTGGCTCCCTCTCCGGCGGCTATTATTATCTGTTTTTCCGGAATATCCGTGACATCTCCGGCCGCGTATATGCCTTCAACGCTCGTCTCGTTCCGAAAGTTCACTTTTATCTCTCCAGAACCGTTCTTTTCAACGGCGCTTTCGAACTCCGAATTAGGGATAAGGCCTACCTCGACGAAAACACCTTCTACGGCTAAATCCCGCCTGCCCGCGGGAGTCTGGACGCTTACCCCGCCGACCAGGCCATTACCGGATATCTCCAGTATCGTGCTGGAGTTCATAACGGTCACCTTATCCGAAGACATCACCTTTTCCCTTATTACCGCGTCACCGCCCGGTTCTTCGGTGTTATTTACAAGATAGACATGGTCCGCTATCCTTATAAGCTGGAGCGCGGCTTCCAGAGCGGAATTCCCGCCTCCGGCGACAACGACCTTTTTCCCCGCGAAAAGGGGAGCGTCGCAGGTCGCGCAATAAGTCACTCCCCTGTTACGGAACTCCTTTTCCCCCGGAACGCCCATTTCCCTGGACCTCTTGCCGGAAGCGATAATGACCGTCCTTGCCGCGTAATACGCTTCCTCCGTCCCCACCTTCACTACGCCGCCGTCCTTGAGTATGGAAACGGCCTTTTCCCCTTCTCTCATCTCCACGGCGTATTTTTTCATGTGTTCTTCGAATTTCGCCGCAAGCTCGTTGCCGGTTATGAACTGGTATCCTGCATAGTTCTCTATTTCCCCGCTCCAGGCGGCCTGTCCGCCTATATCAAGAGATACTACCAGAAGGTCCATCTTTTTCCTGGCGGCGTATATCGCCGCCGTAATTCCCGCCGGACCGGCGCCTATTATGATAAGGTCGTAAATTTTATCCATGGGATACGGCCCCGGGCCGTCAGAGGCCCCGCGCTTTCTCTATCCTGGTTTATCGAACCCTGCGATGACCTCGCCCTCAGTGTCGATAACGGGAACTCTTATCTGCCCGATATCCTGACCACCTCCTCTACGGCGGAGGGGTCATCCCCCACATCCACGGATCCGTATTGGATATTTTTTAGTCAAAATACCTCTTGAATTTCCCGCAGGACGAACAGACAGAAGTAATGTGTTTAACCTTCTTCACGGTCACAACCTCCCTTAAGGGAGCAAAGCCGGCTCAAATGTTCCTTTTCTTCCGAGATCAGCCTCTCTACAAGGCCACGGTCGCTCTCCGGGACCATATTTTTCATTTCCTGGTAAAAGAGAATTGAATCTTTCTCGAACCCTATCCCCAGGGTTATACCTTCGGCGTAATCGGATACCGACCCCGCTACTTCCGCGCCCTTGCCTTTTCTGGTAAATACATACTGGGAAGCAAGGGCGTTCATGTACGCGAAATACTCTTCCGGGTAGGCTTCCCGGGGTTCATAATCACAGGCCCCTTTGAATATCTTTTCAAAAACGGAAATATGCTGTTCTTCAGCTTCGGCGAGTTCCTTAAAAGCTTTTCTGGCCTCGGGTTCACCGGTCTTGCCGGCGAGGGCCATATAAAACTCCTTTCCGTTCTTCTCTATCTGTATGCCGAGTTCCACTATTTCACACGCGGAAAAACTGTCAGCCATATCATCCTCCGGTAATAGCGTTCAGCGGCAGGCGTTAACACGGGCAAATAAAGAAAACAGCGCGGCCTCAACCCGGCGCTTAACGCCTGACGCTTGACGCCGTTAATAATTCTCAGCCAGAACTTCGTAATAAGACTGCGGATGTTTACACGCGGGGCAGACTTTTGGCGCTTCCTCCGATTCATGCACGAATCCGCAATTGCGGCAATGCCATTTCACGGGCCGGTCCTTTTTGAAGACCTTCTCCTCTTTGACATTTGCCAGAAGGGCCCTGTACCGGGCTTCGTGTTCCTTCTCCACCTTGGCTATTTCCCTGTAAGTCTCGGCTATCTCGGGGAACCCCTCTTCTTCGGCGTCCTTGGCGAAATTCTGATAAAGAACGGTCCATTCCTCTTTCTCGCCGTCCGCGGCGGCTTCCAGATTAGCGGCGGTATCCCCGATCACACCTGCCGGATATCCCGCTGTTATCTCCGCCATCCCGCCTTCAAGGAATTTGAAGAACCTTTTAGCGTGTTCTTTTTCGTTCTCCGCCGTTTCCGCGAATACAGCGGCTATCTGCTCGTAACCGCCCTTTTTTGCCACGCTGGCGAAATAAGTGTACCTGTTCCTGGCCTGGGATTCCCCGGCGAAAGAAGCCAACAGGTTCTTTTCCGTTTTCGTTCCTTTTACGCTTGCCATTTTTCCTCCTTTAATGAGACCACAACTTATGAAACGATAGTGAACATAAGTTGTGCTGTCGAATTAAACCCTTCACCCTTCCCGCATGTACCCGCAGGCTTTTAAAAGGCGCGGGGCCGCTCTATAACACGGGCCTCCTTTGTTTAGGACCGGAAGCCTGTCACCCGGAACCGGATACCCGGCACCTGGCGCTATACGCTGTTTTTCCACAACATATGGACCGTACAGAACTCCCTTACCTCCGCGATATCGTCTTTAGAGACGCAGCAGAAATGAGCTTCGGGCTTGTCGCCGGGCTTGAGCTCTTTTCTCAGGACACTGTCCTTTGTAAGTACTTCGATACACTTGATGTAATGTTCGTCGGTCATCGGGTGTTCGGTACTTCCTACCTTGACCTTGATACAGACATTGTCCTCCCCGCAGGAATCGCAGGTACAGGTCGCGCTGCCTTCGTCTTCGACAACGGGGACATGCTTTTCCTGACCTTCATCCTCGGTCTTTGCTTCGAGTTTTTTCATCGGCTGGTCACAGCAGACAAGCGCCGGCTGGCCCTCGTTCACTATCTCAACCACATTTCCGCATACTTCACACCTGTAAAGTTCTCTTAATTGTGTCATTACGCGCCTCCTTATACTCTGGCGTTCAGCGTAAAGAGTACAGAGTATAGTCTGAATACTACACGCTGCACGCTATACTCTTTCGGTCAATTCTCCCTTCACCTTCTCCTTTATCTCATCAAGCCGTTCCTTGCGGGGAACATACTGGACCTTTAAACTCTCCATCATTTCGAACCCGCAGGAAGAAAGCACCTCGTTTATTCCGGGTATACTCTGGCCGCCCCATCCGTATGAACCGAATGCCATGGCTTTTCTGTTCCTGGGAGAAAGGCCTTTAAGATATGTCAAGAAAGACCCCACCGTCGGCAGCATGCCGTTATTGAGGGTGGGTGAACCCACGCATATGTACCTGGAATCAAGAACATGGGTCATTATATCCGAAATATGGCATGTCCTGAGGTTCTCTATCCTGGATACAATGCCTTTTTCCTCAAAAGCCTCCTGGAGGGAGTAAGCTATCTTTCCGGTAGAACCCCACATCGTGTCGTAGACAATGACCGCTTTATCGACGGATTCGTTAGCGGACCACTTGCCGTAAAGCTCCAGTATCTTATCGATGTTCCTGCGCCATATGAGACCGTGGCTCGGAGCTATCATGTCCACATCCAGGCCGGCGACCGCCTCAAGGGCTCTTTGGACCTGGTTTCCGTAAGGCAGTACTATGTTCGCGTAATATTTCGCGGCCTCGGACCTCACGATATCCCATCCTATCTCGTCGTCGAACCTTTCCTCCGAAGCTATATGCTGGCCGAAAGCGTCGTTAGGTATCAGAAGCCTGTCCCGGGGAACATAAGTGGCCATTGAATCGGGCCAGTGCACCATTTGTGTCAGAACAAAACTCAGGTCCCTTTTCCCTATATTTAGAGAATCCCCCGTGTTCACGACCTTTATATCCCATCCGGAGGTATCGTAATGGAATTTCAGGCCTTTTTCCCCGTTAGGGGATGTGACAACGGTAGCCTCCGGGCAGATTTCCATTATCCGGGGCAGGGAACCCGAATGGTCCATTTCCACATGGTTACAGACCACATAATCGATCTTCGATGGGTCCGCTATTTTTTTGATCCTCTCGAGCATTTCATCGAAAAGGTAGTACTTGACGGTGTCTACGAGGACCAGTTTCTCATCCTTTATGAGATAGGAATTATAAGTGGATCCTCTCTGGGTAAGGTAGCCGTGGAAATTCCTGAGGTCCCAGTCGATCCCCCCTACCCAGAAAATATCCTTTTTTATTTCAAGAGCTTTCATGGGTCCTTCTCCCTGACGCTCATTCCGCAGCAGGCGGACTGTACACTCTTTGAGACAGTTCCTTATCCAGCATCAGCAGGCCGTTCCCGTCTTTCCCGACGAGCTTGAACTTCTGGATAAGTTCGGTGGCGTTGGCCTCCTCTTCTACCTGCTCGGTCACGAACCATTGCAGGAATATCTCCGTCGCCCTGTCCTTCTCTTCAACGGCCTGTGAGACAAGGTCGTTTATGAGGGAGGTTACCAGCTTTTCATGCTCAAGCGTTTTTTCGAAAAGGTCCAGTGCCGAAGAAAAATCCTGAGGAGGTTCTTCTATGGCCTCAAGCAGGACCCTCCCTCCCCGCTGGGTAACATACCCGTACATCTTCTGGGCGTGGGAAAGCTCTTCCTGCACCTGCACATTGAACCAGTTGGCCACACCGTTAAGGCCCAGTTCCGTGGCGAAAGACGACATCCCCATATATAGGTACGCCGAATAAATTTCCCTGTTTATCTGATGATTGATACTTTTGACCATTTTATCGCTTATCATATCGGGCTCCCTGTCTTAATTCTCTAAACTGCCTCGAACTGATCTTTTCCCACTCCGCATTCGGGACAAGTCCAGTCATCGGGAAGGTCCGCAAAAGCCACATTATCGTTTTCCGCCGGATCGTACACATACCCGCAAACAAGACATTTGTACTTTTCCATTTTTCCTCCTTGGGATCCATATAGTATGTTGATAAATATAACACCGTATTGATATCATTATCTATCCTATACCAACGGCCCCTTATTTTCCACCATAATCTGTATTAATTAGCCCCGTATCCCCTCGTATTCCGAGAGCGGTACGGGGCTAATCGATCACCGTGAGCAGTTTCGCGTCTTGCTCAGGACATAATACTGCAGCCTTCTTTACAGTGCGACACCGGACGCAGCATGAACTTTTTCGTGAAATTCATATTCGCCTCCTTTTGTTTTATTGTCCTTTTACTTAATGATACCATATTAGTATCTTTTGTCAAGGGGAAAATATCATATTTTTGACGGATTACACAGGTTTTCTTTCTTGTGAGCGGCCCTTCCGCAGTTCTTGCAGTAATACCTGGACTCCCTCACAAGGTCCTTTATCCTCCCCAGGTCCCTATCCAGTATTATCTGGCATATGTGGTTCTTCTCGTGGCAGGACCGTGACGATCTGCACGCGTGGACATATTTAATGGACACGGAAGCCTCCTTTGTTCCCGTTCTTACCCCGGTCGCGGATATTTGCTTTTATGCTTCGACGCTTAGCTAAAGCTCCGTTGAGACGGTACCGTCAAATTGCGGGGCCTCATTAAAAATCAACGCTTCCTATCGGCAACCACACTTATTTTCTTCCCCTGCACCCAGTTTCCTTAGTATGGCCATAGCGGGGCACCAGTTAGTAAATGCGGATTGAAAAAGATTAATACCCACAAAGGCCGTGAACCATAACCATCTCAAGTCTACATAATGAGCCAGCAAAATGCTAATAATAATAAAAAAACCCGCCATGCCCCTTAAAATTCTTTCGATCATTGTTCGCCTCCTTCAACACACAAGTTGCAAGAAAAAGTATATCCTCCGGCTGAACCAACCACCCAGAAAAATACCTATTTCTTTTTCCTTATCAAAAACTATATCTCAGCCTCGCGTAGACATTCTTGTTCTTCCTTACGCTTCCGAATTCCGTCCAGGAATCCCGCCCGAAAGGCAGGTTCGCGCCTACCGTCAGGTTCCAGGAATCCGTGGCGTCCCAGGAAAGCGAAGGCCTTATGTAGGCGTCCATATCGGACGGCGAGAAAAAAGCAAAGACCGTGGCTTTTACGGTCTGATTGGCGAAAAATTTTGTTATCCTGCTGGTCACTACATGCCTGAACTCGTCCCATCTGTAATCCATGGGCAGAAGAGCTTTCCTGTATTCCCCGTAGTCCAGGGTCTGTTCCAGGTAATACTGGAACCCTACCCTCAGGTCGTTCCCCAGGTCCTTTTCGTAACCAAGAAGATACTTCATCATTGAGTTCTGTATCGTCCTGATATCCCCGTCAGGGTCTTCCGGAGAATAGTAATAAGATACTTCGGCGCTACCTATCCCGCCCATTACCGGACCCCTCAAACTGCCGCCGTAAGCGTCCAGCCTCTGGTGGTATATCTGGTGACCGGCCTCGTTCTTATAACTCGAAGGGGACGGGTCGAAGCCCCTGTAATAATAAAGGGCCCACTCGTAACTTTTGATGTTCTTGTAAGCCCGGGCGGCGTACACGAAATTCTTAGGCGTTTCGGAGGGTTCTACCACATGAAGCTCCGAGCTTCTTCCGGCTATCCCTCCCTCGAAACTGTCGAAAAAACTCACCCTGTCCCCCGTAGGCACATCGTTGGGCTCAAAAAAAGGAATGAACGCGAAGTCAATATTGAACCATTCCGGGTAAACCATGATCCGAAGCGCATCGTTAGGTTTTTTCAGGTATTCGTCATCCCGTCCGATAAAGAAAGAGACATAGTCTTTGGGGAACAGATCGTTCAGGAAAAGATAGTCTCCCGTTCCCCAGGTAAGCACCTGCCGGCCCGCCCTGATATCCACTATATCCAGAGGAGTGAATACGGCGTTGAGCTCCCTCAGGTCCGTAAGCACTTTTCCTCCGTAATAAAAGTCCAGCACGAAATCACATTTTGACTCAATGGCCGTCTGCCATTCCGCAAGGATATTATCACCCGAAAAGTAATAGTCGGCTCTGAGCTGAAGCCTGGCCTCGGCCATATTGTATTGACGGTGCTTAACATCGTCCGAACCGAACCCGGGCGCGAACGCCTCTTCCAGGAAACCGTGTATTTCCGGGAACTCAAACTCCTCCGCTTCCGCGTTGACCGTCAAAAAAACACAGACGATCATCAGAAATGCCATGGTAAAACCCGATCTTTTCATATTTTCCCTCGTAAAAGCAGCGATTGTGAATTCATCAACGGTCTTGAGCCGGGATCCAAAAGCGTGAACCCCTGCACCCCTCCCGGCCCGTACTCTACCTGATATACCTCCTCGGAGGCCTTCTAAGATACCTTTCGGTAAAAATGTCCTCTTCCAGGCCTATATCGTAATCTATATCAGAGAACTCCGAAACTGTATTTCCTCCGGTATTCAGGTCACTGGCCTTCATCTTGACCACCGTCGGATATCCTTCAATATCCTTTATTTCCAGCGCTTCTATCGTCTTGTAAAGTTTTCCCCTTTTATCATACAGCTCGGCCCTGACGGGTACGAAATTATCCTTATTTACCCATGTAACGAAATAAGAGAATTCTACCTCTCCCGGCTCCCTGGGGGTACTTCTTATCTTATATTTTCCGTCTTCTTCTCCTTCCAGTTCGTGTGTATCCTCTTCCGGTCCTCTTCCGGATATCTCCTCGTACGCGAAATGAGACCCTACGAAACTCGATCTTTTATCGCTCGCGGCCACACGCCTGACCAGGTCCAGCGCCGGCAGGTAAAGCCATCTGTCGTCATCCTCGCCGGGCTTCTTCCATACAAGATACGACATCCCCTCGACATCGCTTGGACGGTGAAAATACACATAGAACCTCTGGGGACCGTTATCCTCGTGGTCATACCTCAATATGGTCATATACCTTTCCCTCGTCCTTCCCAGGGAATCTGTTATGACCATATTGACATCCGCCCTTCCGTCCTTGCCCTGATAGTACGAAGCTGCGCTGGCTTTCCGCACTATCTCATCCGCCGTGAGCGCGTACGCCGCTCCCGAAACAAAGAGCGCTAAAGTTATTGTTATCGCCGTTATTTTCCTCATCTCTCCTCCTTAGCATTATAGTTGCTCATAGCGCGCCGGGGACCGAGGGGCTTTCTGCCTCTTCACCCCGCGCCCCTGTACCCTGTACGCTGTTCACTCGCCGCTGACACATATCTTACGCTTTGAAACAATATTACACATTCCCGCCATAGCCCCTATTACCCCTATACTTATGACCGTGGTCGTCTTCCAGGAGGCAATGGAATATCCTCCAAGCACATAAGCTACACCCGAAGCCACTATTATACCGAAAATCACACAATAAGAACATCTGCAGGAAGGGTTTTTTCTCTCGTCGAATATCACCCCGGGCATAGCGGAGATCAAAGCGGGAAGGATGAACAAGGTTCCGATACTGGAAGCCACCATTATAAGGAACATGAAAACACCCACCGTTTTATACGGGACCAGGGGCGCCGCCAGAAGCGGAAGGAAACCTATCGATATTATAAGCGCGTTCCTCAGTATGGCGCGCGAAGGTTCCCGGAACATCTCCTTGGCCGTGCTTTCCCAGGAAGCCTTGCCGGCGTCTATCTCGCGGGCTCTTTGCAGAAAATGTATCGCGAAATCTATCGACAACCCGAGAGTAAGGGCCGAAAGGACGGCTACGGGCATATCGTAGTTCTTTCCGGAATATCCCAGGAGACTGTAGATAAAGACTATGGTAACGGTAAGCGGTATCATGGAAACCAGGCCTCTTACCGGAGACCTGAAAAGAAAGACCATCATAAAAAGAACGATCAGGAAACTGCCCATGAAATTCCTCAGCATACCCACGACCATTCTGTCCTGCCAAACCACATTTATGTAAGTAAGTCCCGCCCATCCTTTTTTGATATCGAACGGCGGAGGATCATCCGAAATGTAGTCGGACACCTGGCGCTCCACCCTGCTCATGTCCACATTATCCCCTGAAGTAAGCTGGATCCAGATATTGACCTTGGAATAATCGGGAGTAACAAAATGCCAGAGATCATCGGGCTTGTGAGAGTTCTGGAAAGAGATCAGGCTCTGGGCCACGGCCGGCTTTGTCGGAGGCACCACACTGTTCTTCCTGTCACCGCCCAGCAGCTCGTAATATATCTTTTTAGCGACATCCGCCAGAGAGGTGGATTTCCCCACGGCGCCTTCCTCGCCGAGGTATTCCTGCAGATCTTCGATGTATCTCAGCATGTCCGGTTCTTTAAAGACCTCCCCGTCACCGTCCGCGGCTTCCAGGACGAGATAAGCCATATATGTCCCCCCGAAATGCTCGTTAAGGACTTCGTCGGCAACCCTTATTTCGTGGCCGGGGGTAAACCACTTGACCGGATTATCGTTTATGACTATTTTGGAGATCCCAAAGGCGGAAAAGCCCACAAGGAAGACGGTAACGGCAAGCACCACTTTCCATCTCCTAAGGGCCGTCCTTTCGGTGAATTTCAGAAAAGCGTTCATGGCCCCTTCTTCGTGGTGCTCCTCACGGGCGCCGAAACCTTTCAGGGACGAGGCTTTCGTTAAAGATACGGCAGCGGGTATAAAAGTCATCGTAAGAAGCCAGGCCAGCATCACACCGAAAGCGACAAAAACACCGAAGACCTGCACAGGGGGTATTTCGGCAAAGGCCAGCGAAAAGAACCCGGCGGTAGTGGTAAGCGAAGTGAAAAGCATGGGCATAAAAAGATCGTCTATGGTGTCCAGCACCGCCTTTTTCCTGTCCCCGGCCTGCCTGTATTTCTCATAGAACTCACTCAGGATATGGACAGAATCCAGAACGGCGATCGGCATGAGAAAAATAGGTATCATTGAACTCATTATGTGTACGGTAAAACCCAGGCCTATGAGCGTTCCCATGGTCACGATAACGGTGATACCGGCAAGGAAAAGCGGCGACATCACCAGCCTGGGATTCTTAAAGAAAGCCAGCATCAGCAGGAATATTATCAGCATTGCCAGCGGCGCGGATATCGCCATCTGTTTGAACATCTCGAAACCGAAGGTATCTTCGGCTACCGGCAGTCCGGTTATATAATAATCCTCGCTCCCCGGATATTCGGAAATGATCTGTTTTATCTCACCGGAAATGCGGTAACTCATGTCTTTTTTCTCTATCGGCACATACACGCTGAGCGCTTTGCCGTTCTCGGAAACCAGGGTCCCGTAAAAGAGCGGGTTCTCCATAGCTCTTTTTCTTATCTTGAGAGCCTCTTCCTTATCGTAAGGAGGCTGCCCCATAAGCCATTTGAACCTTACAGCTCCCGGGCCGGCCTGCTCGATATCGTCTTTAGTGGAAAGGCTTATCAATTCGTGGGAGATAACCCCCTCTACGCCTTTTATCCTTTCCGTGATCTTATATACTTTTTCGAGGGTCGATGGGTTGAATACGCCTTCCGGATGGTCCTCGTTGACCACCCCCAGCACTATGAGGTCATACAGGCCGAATTCCTCCTTAACGCGGTGATGGAAAACCCTTGCCTCTTCGTTCCCGGGGAGCATGTTCTCGGGGTCAGTGTCCACTTTCATCTTAGGGAACTGGATAAGACTGACGAAGACCAGGACCGCTATGATACCCATAACGACCTTAGGCCTGTCCACGGAGAATTTTATGATACGCCTGAACATATGGTCTCCTTTACCCGTTACAGCACTTCCTTATACAGGTCATTAATTTTAATATCTCTTTTTTCTTTATGAAATAATACACCTCATTGGAGATCTTGTCCTTGCCGAGAACGCCTTTCCCGAACATCCTTGACAGATGCTGTGAGGTGATCGACTGCTTCAGGCCGAGCTCGTCCTGTATCTGACGGACATTCATGCTGCCTTTATTCTCAAGAAGCGATATTATCGCCAGCCTTACCGGATGCGCCACGGAACGCATGACCTCGGCGGCTTCCTCGAAAGGATATGCATTTTTATTGTTCTTCGCCATTGCCGCGCCCTCCCTTGAATTACAATATTAGTGTATTCTAATTTTCTGTTTTTGTCAAGAGGTATTCCGTTCTCCGCGCCGTATCCGGCTGAGGCGCCTTCCTTCCTCCGCGCCGTATTTTTCCGGCCCGGGGACAAGCACACTGTTTACGGGCGCCCCAAAGCCCTCTTCCTGCGAAACCTTCTGAAAAAGGGCCTTTCAGACTGCGTCACTCTGATACTCCTTTCACACAGAGTTTACGGGAAGGCCTGCCTCTGCTCCGGCCTTCAGGCCCTGAAAAAAAACACATTGTTGTTGACAAGTATTTTTACTTGTTTTATACTTGGTACATAAGGCACTAAAAACCGCTTTTTTTCAGAAAGGATGACATGAAATACCTTACTGTTATCGAGGTTATCTGTGACGCCGCCGACGAAGAAGAAGCGTATCACACGGCGGGCGAGTTCCTTAAAGGGAGCGAGGATCTTGTTGTTTCTATGACCTGCAGGACGGCGCCTCTGCAGGTCAAATAAGCCTATCGGTTGGTTTTAAAAATGAGGGGGCATCCGATGATCAAGAAAAGATACATTCAGGCGTGTGAACTCGGGGGTTCGATCTACGGCAAAAGGTCAGCAGGGAAAAAGGTCAGCCCGCTTCACAACGAAAAGGTCAACAAGAAAGATGTAGCGGATATCTACAATAAATTCTACAAGAACCAGGTCACTGCCCTGTACAAAGCCATTCACGGCAGGAATATATAGACCCAAAAAAGGGCCCGGTAACGATAGTTCCCGGGCCCTTTTTTACAGCTCAAACGCAATATAGAAACCTTTCCGGTTTTTATATTTTTATCTTTTGCATTTTTTGCCTTTCTTCTCTTCCCTGCAAAGGTCTTTCATCTCCTCGTATTGTTCTTTGCTGAGTATCTGCTTTAATTCCGCGCATGCAGCCGCTACTTTTTTAGCCTTTGCTTTCTTTATGTCGTACTTCTTATCTATCAGACCGTCTACTTTATCCAGGTCGATCTTGTCTTTCCACATCTCTTTCTTTATGTCAAGATAGACCAGGTCCTTTTCCGCGTCCCTGGTTATGACCTCTTTTTTCAGATCGTACTTCATTTTCTTGAGCTTTTCGTACTGGTCAGCGGAAAGGTCCAGTTCCTTTTTGTTCATTAGAGCTACCTTTATCTTTTTAAGGACCTTGTCCTCCCATCCCATTTTCGAGCAATGGCCGCCGGCGTACGAAACGCCGCCGAAAACGAAAGATAAGACCAAAACGGTTACCGCGGCGCACTTGATTATCTTTCCAGACATTTTCTCCTCCTTTACCGGTTTGTGTTCAAGATACCCTTTAGCCAATATCAAAGTTTACCCTGTACCCAGCACATAGGCAAGTACGGCATCCGCCTGCTTGGCCGCCGCGACGCTGACCCCGGGAGATAAAGGGGGCTTCTGCGCTGTATCCGAAGAAAGATCTCCCACCAGGACCAGACCTTTTTTCAGGTTTCTCACCCTTATCCCGTCAGTATCACCGTATCCGGATATGCCCGAGGCAGAGACCACGAACTTACCTGTATTCATCAGAGCGGCTATCAGTTTTGATTTATATTCGGCCGCGTCGAACGCTTCCACCACAATATCACATTCCCCGAAAACCGCCATAATGTCGGGAGATTCCAGCTTTCGGCAGACCGCCTCTATCTCTACATCACGGTTGATCCTCAAAAGATTGGCCTTAAGGGCTTCCACTTTACTATCACCAACCTGGTCCTCAAAATAGAACTGCCGGTTGAGATTCGATAACTCGACCCGGTCGAAATCAACTATGAGAAATCTCCTGAAACCCGACCTTACGAGACAGGCGGCGCAATTCGACCCCAAACCCCCTGCCCCGGCTATGCCCACCCTCACGGCCTGTATCTTTTTCAGGTTCTCTTCACCTATATATCCGGCTATGGCTTTTTCGAAATTGTTCATGATATTACTGACCTCTGACCACAGACCACGGACCACTTGCTATTATATTAAAATATGCGGTCTGTCGGCCGATGTCTGTCATCTAAATATCCATCCAGTCCTTTAATACGGGCTGATACCCTTTTTCCTTAAGCATCGCGCGTATCTCAGCCACATCCCTTCTGTCCGCTATGTCGAACTGCGTGATGTACGGCCCGTCCGGGGCCTTGAGGGTGTGACCACCCACGGCGGTAGTAGACCCCGCGGACATACGCGTAACCCCGAGAGGTATGAGGTTCTCACGGAACCGGGCGCCTTCTCTTGTTGAAAGCGTTATTCCAACCCTGGGAAGGAATATCCTGAAAGCGGTTAAGATCTGCGCGACTTCCACCTCCGATACGGTACACGCCGGCAGGAAATCTCCGGAACAGGGCCTGAGGCGCGGCACGGATACGCTTATCTCGGCCGCGGGGAACTCTTTCTGCAGATAAGCGGCATGCAGTCCGGTAAAGAATACCTCTTTTCTCCAGTCGTTCAGACCCAGCAAAGCGCCTATATTAATGGTCCTCATTCCCGCTCTGCCCGCCCTTTCGGGGGCTTCCAGACGGAATTCATAATTCTTTTTAACTCCCGACACATGCACTTTGTCGTATACGCCACGGTCATAGACTTCCTGATATATGGTAAGACCGTCAACACCCGCGCTTATGAGCTCCCTGTATTCTTCTCCGGAGAGCGCGTATACTTCTATCGATATGGAACTGAAATATGCCTTAAGGACCCCGACACATTCCTTTATATAAGATACGGGACTTGCTTTTCTGGACCCGCCCGTAAGGATAAGCAGGTGTTTCAGGCCCGTGGAAGAAATGAACTCCGCCTCTTTTTCAACTTCCTCAAGGGTAAGCTTTCTGCCGGCCCTTACGCCGCGCGAACTGAATCCGCAATAGGCGCAATCGTTCTCGCAATGATCGGCAAGGTACATGGGAGTATAAAGCTGTATCACCCTTCCGAAATTCTTCAAGGTCAAACGGTGAGCCCTCTGAGCCATCTCTTCAATAAGACCTTCCGCGGCCGGGGAAAGCATCGCCAGAAAGTCCTTCTCTCCCGGCCTGCCTGAACGGACGGCCCGTTCAACATGCTTTACGGACACTGAATCCAGAAACGCTTCCAGATCCGTATTGTCATATTTATCATATATGGGAATAAAGCTCATGATCTTTGATCTCCGAAGCACTGACGACGGGCCAAATACTTATACTGCAAAAACATGTGGCAGGTAGCCCGTGGTCTGCCGGTATTTCTTCTTCGCAATTAGCCTCTCAAAAAACCCGTAAGAGGGGAAGAGGCTTCCGCTTCCTTTGTCTTCGGGCCCTTTCCCGCAAGATAAGCGAGCCTCCCCGCTTTCACCGCGAGAGAAAAAGCTTCCGCCATGGAAACGGGATCTTCCGAAGCGGCGAGCGCCGTATTGACGAGCACGGCGGCACAACCCAGTTCCATACATTCCGCGGCTTCCGACGGGCTTCCTATTCCGGCGTCCACTATGACCGGAAGCGCTATCTCCTCTACCAGTATCTCCACGAGCTCCCGGGTCCTTAAGCCCCGGTTGGTACCTATAGGGGCTCCCAGAGGCATTATCGCCGCGGCGCCGGCATCCTGCATTCTCCTGGCTGCCGTAAGGTCCGGGTTCATGTAAGGAAGCACCGTAAACCCTTCACCCGCCAGGATCTCCACGGTTTTCAGGGTTTCGGTATTATCGGGCAGAAGGTACTTGTTATCGGCTATCACTTCCACCTTTATCCAGCTGCCGCATCCCGCCGCCCGGGCCAGCCTGGCTATCCTCACCGCTTCTTCGGCATTACGGGCTCCCGATGTATTGGGCATAAGTATACATCTTTCGGGTATATGGTCCAGGATGTTCTCGTCTTCGGAGTCCGCGTCAACGCGCCTCAAGGCGACGGTAACGACCTCCGCGCCGGACCTTTCGAGAACTTCCCTGACAAGTGATTTCCTCGCGAATTTGCCCGTCCCCACGAACAACCTGCTGGCAAGTTCCTTTCCGCCTATATTAAGAAGATCTGACATGGTAACTCCTTTTTCAGGTTTAGGTTTAGGAGGCATTCGGCCTGTATTTTCTGGACCTGCCCTAAAGACTTATTCTCTCTTTAAATTCTCTTACCTTTCCCCCGATATCCCCGGCCTGCGTTATGGCTCTTATGACCGCGATATTGCGCACTCCCTTATTTATCAAAATATCAATATTTTTCATATCGATCCCGCCGATGAAAATAACCGGCTTTTCGGCTGTCCCAAGGACCTCTTCAACATTATCGGCACCTATATGATAATCCTTGGTCCTCGTTTCGAATATCGGCCCGAACGCTATATAGTCAATGTCCTTTTTATTCGCGTCGCCGAACTGTTCGACCGAATGCGTAGACAGCCCGATCATCTTTTCCCCGCCGAGGATCTCCCGGGTCTTCTCAATCGTATATTTCTCCGCGTCTTCCTGACCCAGATGAACACCGTCGGCGTCAAGTTCAGCGGCTAAAAAGGGATCGTCGTTCACTATGAACTTAACGCCCTTTTCCCTGCAGACTCTCAAAAGTTGGGACCCCAGAGCCTTAAGCTCATCACGGGTCTTGCCCTTCTCCCGCATCTGCAGTATATCTATACCGGCTTCTATCGCCTCCAGCGCGACTTCAAGGGTGCTTCTACCGTTAGAGTGTTCTTCAGATGTAACGAAGTACAGATTCGAGTTATCAGGGTTCATGGTATTATGTTTAGGTCCAGAAGGCATTCGGCCTGTATTTTCTGGAGAGGGGGGATCTGCCCAAAGGGCTTATCCCCCTCCAACGAAGCTGATTATTTCTATATTATCGCTCTCGTTAATTATCACCTCTGCCCATTTATCCTTCTCAACGACCGAAAGGTTATATTCAATAACTATATTATCAGGGATGAGTTCTTTGCTCTCGACAAGAGACAACAAAGTACCCCCTTCGAATTCCTGTTCTTTTCCGTTTATGCGTATCTTCATAGTTTCACTTCTAAAACAATATGTTAGGTTTAGGAAGAGCCTGCAGACCAAAGGTCTGATGAGTCTCAAACTGGACCCACAACAAAAGAACTCCCTGCTTTTTCCGCGCAGGGAGTTCTTTTGTTTTCTCCTCCCTACGCCGGCATTAACCGGATCAGGTCAACGGGTAATCCGACTTCATCGGAACTCTCAGAAGGACCAGCCTCCTCCCCGGGATATCTTTTTTTTCACATATTATAAAGGACCTCCCGGTCATATCCTGTCGAGCGGCCTTTATCCAAGACCTCAAAAAAACCGAAGATCCTCAAATGAAATTAGACCATAATACTACAGTAAAGTCAATATATTGATATCACTCTTTCTCTTTCAAGTAGCTGTCCATGGCCCTGGCGGCGCGTTTCCCGGCGCCCATCGCCAATATAACTGTCGCGGATCCCGTGACTATATCACCGCCGGCAAAAATATCCCCGACGCTCGTCCTTCCTTCAGGATCAGCCTCAATATAGCCTTTCCCGTTAAGCTTTAATCCTTTTATAGTACTTAAGAGAAGTGGATTGGGTCCGCTTCCTATAGCCACGATGACCGTATCGGCGGGGATTTCGAACTCCGAATTCTCCAAAGGCACGGGCCGCCTCCTTCCGCTTTCGTCGGGAGGGCCGAGCTCGTTCCTCGTACAGACCAGGGTTTTTGCCGCGCCTTGAGGACCCGCGAGTATTTTCGCGGGAGAAGAGAGAAAAAGGAATTTTACGCCTTCCTCACGGGCGTGGGTTATTTCATCCCTGCGCGCGGGCATCTCTTTTTCGGTGCGCCTGTAAACTACGGTAACTTCGCCTGCTCCGCACCTCAAAGCGCTGCGTGCGGAATCCATGGCCACATTCCCCCCCCCTACGACCACGGCCTTACGCCCGACATTAACGGGGGTATCGTATTCGGGGAATTTGTATGCTTTCATGAGGTTTATCCTGGTCAGGAATTCGTTCGCCGAATAGACGCCTTTCAGGTTCTCTCCTTCTATCCCCAGAAAATAAGGAAGCCCGGCGCCGGAACTTATGTAAAAGGCCTTGAACCCTTCTCTCCTGAGGTCCTCTATGGTCTTTATCTTCCCTATTACATAATTAAGTTTTATCTCTACTCCTTTGCCCCGGATATTATCCACTTCCCCCGCGACTATCCCGTTGGGCAGCCTGAATTCCGGTATACCGTAAGCCAAGACGCCTCCGGCCTTATGCAGGGCCTCAAAAACCGTGACCCTGTAGCCTTTTTCCGCCAGATCGGCCGCGCAGGTAAGCCCTCCCGGGCCGGATCCTATTACCGCGACGGCGGGGCCCTCCGGCTTCTTTTCGCTCGCTCTCTTAACGGAAAATTCAGAGGCAAATCTTTCCAGGGCCCCGATATTGATAGGCTTTCCCGTCTTGTTCAGCACACAACGGACTTCACACTGATCCTCCTGGGGGCAGACCCTCCCGCAGACGGCCGGCAGGTTGCTGGTCTCGCCGATAACGGAGACGGCTTTTTCGAATTTTTTTTCTTTTATCGCCCTGATAAAACCGGGTATGTTTATCTCCGCGGGACATCCTTTCACACAGGGAGGATCAGGGCACTGAAGACATCGGGACGCTTCCCTTACGGCTTCTTCTTCGGTGTAACCATAAGGAACCTCATTGAAGTTCTTTACCCTGTCTTTCGGACATTGTTCTCTCATGACTTGAACACCAGAACACGAAGTCTCAAGGATGACCTATAATGTATTCCCTGATCTGTTGTTTTTCCTTTTTACTTTCCCCTTCCCGCCGAAGGCGGGACAAGGCCTATCCTGCATTTATGCTCGAGAGCTTGCCGCTCTTTTTCCACATAACTGCTCACCCTTCTGCCGAGATCCTCAAAATCGACTTTGCTGGCGTCGAAATCAGGCCCGTCGTAACAGGCGAATCTCTTTTCGCCGCCGTACAATATCCTGCAGCATCCGCACATGCCGGTGCCGTCGACCATGAGAGCATTAAGCGATACTCTTGTTTCCAGGTTCTCCGACAGGGTCATTCCGCTTACGGCTTTCATCATGGCCACCGGGCCTACCACAAAAGCCAGATCGTACTTTTTCTTTGTGAGGAGGCCTCCGAGAACATCGGTCACGAAGCCTTTCCGGCCGTACGACCCGTCATCGGTGGTGACATGAACTTCACGGCAGAATTCTTTGAGCTCTTTTTCGCAAAGAACGAGTTCTTTCGTTCGAAAACCGGCAATAACCTCGACTTCCGAACCGTTACCGGCGAAAAGCCTGGCAACGGGATATGCTTCCGCGACCCCTACCCCTCCGCCTACCACTATAACTTTTCCGTACCCCGCCCCGGAAACCCTGTGGCCCAGAGGCCCGGCGATATCCGCCACATGACCGCCCTCCCCCAGAGAGCAAAGTTTACGGGTGCTTACGCCCACCGCCTGGCAAACGACCGAAACCGTACCTCTTTCCGGATCCATGTCGTGTATAGTCAGGGGAAACCGCTCGCCTTTTTCATCCACTCGAAGGACGAGGAACTGTCCCGGCCCCGCGGCGGCGGCAATGTCCGGAGCATGGAACTCCACAAGGCAGGTTTCAGAGTTAAGCTGTTCTTTTGAGAGTATTTTGAACATCAGAGCCTCTCTAAAACGGCATCGGTAAAGCCGCCGGTGGTACCCTTTCCCCCGAGATCAGGAGTGAGGCGGTCTTTTGTAGACAGAACATCCTCCAGGGCGGATCGTATGTTCCCCGCTCTCTCTCCCATGCCTATATGATCGAGCATAAGGGCGGAGGCAAGTATCAGCGAGGAAGGGTTCGCTATGTTCTTTCCGGCTATATCCGGGGCCGATCCGTGTACCGCTTCGAAGATAGCCGCGTCGTTCCCGATATTGGCCCCCGGGGTCAACCCCAGCCCTCCCACCAGACCGGCGCAAAGATCGGAAATAATATCACCGAAAAGATTGGTGGTCACGATCACATCGAACTGTCCCGGATCCATTACCAGCTGCATGCAGCAATTATCGACAAGCATCTCCGCCGTCTCAATATCGGGATATTCGGGCGCGATCTCACGGGAAGTCTTAAGGAACAGGCCCGAAGTGGACTTTAGTATATTGGCCTTGTTGACCACGGTCACTTTCTTTCTTCCCTTTTTTCTGGCGGTTTCGTAAGCGAATTTGAGAACACGGCGGCATCCTTCCCTGGTTACTACGCTTACGGCGGTGGCTTCCCCTTCCTCGGAAACATGCTGCCCCACGCCCGAATACATACCCTGGGTATTTTCCCTTATGGTGATTATATCGACCCCTTCGTATCTGGACAATGTCCCGGGGAAAGACCTGGCCGGCCTGAGGTTCGCGTAAAGGTCGAACATTTTGCGCAGCGTAACATTTACGGAAGTAAAGCCTTCACCTATGGGCGTTGTCAAAGGCCCCTTGAGAACTATCCTGTTCCGCTCGATGGATTCTATGGTCTCCCGCGGTATAAGGTCTTTGCCCTCATCCAGCGCGCTCCGGCCCGCGACAGCCGTTTCGTATTCCAGTCCCGCACCCGCCTTTTCAAGGACCTTCAGGGCCGCGTCGACTATCGAAGGACCTATACCGTCGCCCGGTATCACGGTTATCTTCATCTCATCCCTTTCGGTTCGGGAACTTTTAAATTTACGCCTTGGTTTCCCTGGAAATGCCGGCGCTCAAAAGATCCCTAACAAAAACGCCCAGGCGGTGCTTTTCCGTAACGCCGCACGCATGAGCGTTTATCTTAATGCTTATGCCGGAAAAGGAGAAATCCTTCACCGTATATTTCCCGGCGGGTCACCTGCGTCACAATAATGTCTCGAACGGGCAATTCTGGCAAGCAAATACGCAACCCCCTGTAAGGCATACGGCATCCGCCTTGCTCTAGAGGACATCTTCGAGCAGGCGCTTTATCTCGGTCTCGGAGAACTGATCCAAACCCTCGAGCGAGGCCCTTACTTTAACGGTGTTCTGCGCCATTGCGTCCGTATCGGGGTTATCTATTCCTATCCCGCCCAGAGACGAGGGCAGGCCGATAGAGATCAGAAAGGCCCGCGTAAGCTCTATCGCTTCCTTCGCCGCCTCTTCCGGCGGGTCTTCGGGTGATATCCCCCAGACATTTCTGCCGTAACGGGCGATCTTTTCGGGGCCGTATTTTTCCGCCATCCTGGACATAAAGGCCGGCAAAAGTATAGCGAGCCCCGCGCCGTGGCTTATATCGTAGACGGCGCTTATTTCATGCTCTATCATGTGGAGCGTCCAGTCGGCGATCTTGCCTTTACCCAGAAGGCCGTTCAACGCGAGGGTGGATGTCCACATTATATTGGCCCTGGCCCCGTAATCACGGGGAGATTCCACGCATACCGGCCCGTATTCTATACACACCCGGAGGAGGCCCTCGGCGATGGCGTCCTGTGCGGCCGCGTCCATCTCGAAAGGCGTCAGATAGGACTCAAATATATGGGCCATTATATCGGCTATACCGGCAGCGGTATGGTACCTGTTGACCGAAAAGGTATAAACGGGGTCCAAAATGGAAAAGACCGGCTGCAAACAGGGAGAGATCAGGGGCACCTTTCTCTTCGAGCCTTCCCTGGAGATCACGGTGTTAGGGTTCATCTCCGTGCCTGTCGCGGCAAGAGTAAGCACCGTTCCCAGGGGCAAAGCCTCTGCGGGGCATTCCCCTCCTTCAAAAAAATCCCAGACATCACCTTCGTATGGGACGCCGGCAGCGATCGCCTTTGCCGCGTCTATTACGCTTCCTCCGCCCACCGGCAAAAGAAAATCTATTTTCTCGCTCCTGCATATATCAATACCTTCGTAAACGCTTTCCAGCCGGGGGTTAGGCTTTATCCCGGAAAGGTCCGTATATTCGACTCCCGCCTTATCCACCTGCTCAAGGACCTCGTCGAGTATACCGTTCTTTTTCACGCTCCCGCCGCCTGTGACCACAAGGACCCTTTTAGCCCTTTTCTTGAGCTCTCCGGAAAGGTTGCAGACCTGCCCTTTGCCGAAATAGACGCAGGTCGGATTGAAAAAGATGAAATTCTGCATATCGGTTCTCCGGGGGGCTAAAGCTCTTTCTCTTCCTCCTCCTGGGGAGGTCCGGTCTTGGAAAGGAAAAAATCAATAAGGTAGTCCAGGCCCATGGTCTTGGGGATGAATCCGTCCGCGCCCAGCCTCTCGGCCTCGTCCATAAAATCCTGATCGTCGTATCCGCTGAACATGTATACGGGCATGGAAGGATGTTCTCTTTTTATCTTTTCAAGCAAAGGAAAGCTTGTGCCCTTTTCGAGCATTATGTCCAGCAGGACAAATTCATATTCCGGTCCGAAGGCCTTTTCTGCCTCTTCCAGGGTGGAAGTCACATCCACTTTATAGCCTCTGCGCCCCATAAAATCGGATATCAATTCCCCCATACCGGCCTGGTCTTCCAGTAAAAGGATCTTCTTCATATAAAACCCGGCTTGTCCGTGCGGACGATATGTTCTTTATTTTATCGACAGGTACTTGAGAAGAGCCTGCTTTGTCTGCGACCCGACTATACCGTCAACTTTTAGACCGTGGTCCGCCTGGAACTCCCTGATCGCCCTTTTTGATTTGTTCCCGATCTTGCCGTCTATAGGCCCGTAATAATAACCCGCGTTCTTTAACGCTTTCTGGATCTCTCTCTTCGACATGCTTATATCACGCGTAGAGGAAGGATCGGTCGCTGCCGGGGCCACAAAGGTCACGCTTTCGGAAGTTTCGGAAACCTGGTTCTCGAGCGATTGCTGCTCTCTTTCCATGCTGTTGACGCGGCTTTCCAGGGAATCCACTCTTTCTTCTAGGCCTGACTGGAAGATAGCACATCCCGAAACAAGGGGCAGAACCGTAAGAATAGCCAATAACCTTTTCATGCTTCCTCCTTATATTGTTTTTCCGGTAACAAGTTGCCGTTACATACAATATTATATTATACAGGATGAGTTTGCAACAGAAATCTGGGAAAGTGTCACATGGAAGGAAGAGCGCTTTCGCCCATAAGGAACCTGTCGATATTATAAGCCGCTTTCCGCCCTTCGGATATCGCCCAGACTACAAGCGACTGACCTCTGCGCATATCGCCGGCGGAAAAGACCTTGTCCCTGGATGTCCTGAAAGAGTCGTCGGTCTTAACATTACCTCTCTCGTCAAGTTCAAGCCCGAGATCGGAAACAAGGCCTCCGTGCTCGGGGTGTACGAAACCTATGGCCAGGAGGGCCATATCGGCTTCCAGGCGGAATCCGCTTCCCGGAACCTCTTTCATCACCGGGCAGGCCCCTTCTGTTTTTTCGAACTCGACACGAACGCATTCAAGGGCCGTGAGCTTCCCCCCGGAACCGATAAACTTTTTCGTGAGGACCGACCACTCTCTTTCACTGCCTTCCTCGTGGCTCGAGGATGTCTTAAGGATAAGGGGGTAAGAAGGCCAGGGGTAGGCGTCCGTCCGGCATTCCTCCGGCCTGGGCATCACCTCTATCTGGACCACACAGGAAGCTCCCTGCCTGTTGGCCGTCCCGACACAATCGCTGCCCGTGTCCCCGCCGCCTATAACTACAACTTTTTTCCCGGCGGCATCTATGGATTCTTTTTCATCCGGGCCTTCCCCGGAAACACGCTTGTTTGACTGGGTGAGGTAATCCATCGCGAAATGAATACCCTCCAGGGCCCTTCCCTCGATATCAAGGTCACGCGGGGTCCTGGACCCTATGGCCAGACAGACGGCGTCAAAATCATCCAGCAAATCACCGGACCGGTAATCCCTGCCGACCTTAACCGAAGTCCTGAAATCTATCCCTTCCTGCCTGAGAAGATCAAGCCTTCTTTCAACTATCCGTTTTTCAAGCTTGAAATCGGGTATACCGTATCTCAAAAGCCCGCCCGGCTTATCGTCCTTTTCGAAGACGGTGACGCTGTGCCCGGCCCTGTTAAGCTGCTGCGCGCACGAAAGGCCGGCGGGCCCCGAACCTACAACGGCGACTTTTTTCCCGGTCCGCTGTCCGGGAGGCTTTGGTTTGATAATACCTTTCTCGAAAGCGTATTCTATCGCGTCAAGCTCGTTCTCGCGTATAGTTACGGGGTCATCGTTTATCCCCAGGACACAGGAATACTCGCACGGGGCGGGGCATATCCTGCCCGTCATCTCAGGAAGGTTGTTGGTAGCGTCCAGGAGCTCGAAAGCCTTATCCCGGCAACCCTCGAAAATAAGGTCGTTCCATTCCGGTATATAGTTTCCCACCGGGCACGCCCAATGGCAGAAAGGCGTGCCGCAATCCATGCACCTTGCCGCCTGTTCACCGGACTCCTCTCCGCTGCGCATAATATTGACATACTTGTAATCTTTGACCCTTTCGCACACGGGCCTGTACCCTGCCGTTTTTCTTCCTATTTTCATGAACCCTTTAGGGTCTCCCATAACTGCTGCTCCTTCTTGCGTGTCATTCCCGCATGCTCTAAGCGGAGGCCGGACAAAAGTATTATTTTGATGGGATCCCCGCTCGACCCCGCTGGCCGATTCCCCTCTGGCCGCGGCACTTTCCCGGCAACCTATACCCCCGGTCGCGGGAATGGTAATTTCTGTTCCTTCTTTTCCATTATCCGTCAAATGTTTCCGCCAGGCCCAGTTTTTCCTCCATCTTCCTGGCTTCGAGTACCCGCTTATACTCTATGGGCATTACCTTAACAAAACGCCCGATAGCCTCGTGCATGTTATCCAGTATTTTTTTCGCTTTCTCGCTTCCCGTGTAATTCAGATGGTTATGCAGAAGATTATGTATGGTCTCCCTGTCCCCTTCTTCAGGTTCCTCCAGATCCACCATGTCCATATTGCATTTCGCCGGGAAAGAACCGTCTTCGTCGTAAATGTAGGCTATGCCTCCCGACATCCCGGCACCGAAATTCCTGCCGGTCGGACCTATTATGACCGCCCTCCCGCCTGTCATGTATTCGCATCCGTGGTCCCCGACCCCCTCTGCCACGGCGTAAACACCCGAATTCCTGATACAGAACCTTTCTCCCGCGACGCCTTTTATGTAAGCTTCACCGGAGATAGCCCCGTAAAAGGTCGTGTTCCCTATTATTATGTTCTGTCCGGGATCGTAATCCGATCTTTTCCCGGGGTAAATTACGATCTTTCCCCCGGACATGCCTTTGCCTACATAATCGTTAGCCAGGCCCTCAAGCTCGAAAGTTATACCTTTAGCCAGCCACGCGCCAAAACTCTGTCCCGCTTCTCCCCGGAACCTGCAGTGGATAGTACCTTCCGGAAGACCCCGTTCGCCGTGTTCCATACATACGGCACCGGAAAGCATGGCGCCGGTAGTCCTGTTCACATTCCTTATAGGAAGTTCTATTTCGACCTTCTCCTCGTTCTTCACGGCCTTTTCCGCAAGCGATATAAGCTCCCTGTCGAGCACCGAATCGATACAGTGGTCCTGGGCCCTCTCGCACCTGGTCCCCACCTCCGGGGCGACCTGCGGTTTATAAAGTATCCTCGAAAGGTCCAGGCCCCTCGCTTTTTCGGGGATGATGTCCCTGTTCACTTCAAGAAGGTCGGTTCTTCCTATCAGCTCGTCAAGCTTTCTTATTCCCAGTTCGGCCATTATCTCCCTGAGTTCCCGTATAACGAAACGCATATAGGTCTCCACATATTCCGGACGGCCCCTGAACCTTTTCTGGAGCAGGTCGTCCTGAGTAGCAACACCCACGGAACAGTTATTGAGATTGCAATGCCTCAGCATAACACACCCGACCGTTATAAGCGCGGCGGTACAGAAACCGTACTCTTCGGCGCCGAGCATAGCCGCCACGGCGACATCCCTTCCCGTCCTCATCTGGCCATCGGTCTGGAGCCGCACCCGGCTCCTGAGATCGTTCAGGACGAGCGTCTGGTGTGTCTCGGAAAGCCCTAATTCCCAGGGGAGTCCGGCATGCCGTATGGAGCTCTTGGGCGAGGCGCCGGTTCCGCCGTCCGCGCCGGAAATAAGTATCATGTCGGCGTGTCCTTTGGCCACGCCCGCGGCGATGGTACCTACGCCCACTTCCGATACGAGCTTAACGCTTATACGCGCGCCCGGATTGGTGTTCTTCAGGTCAAATATCAGCTGGGCCAGGTCTTCTATGGAATAGATATCGTGATGCGGCGGAGGGGATATGAGAGTAACCCCGGGAGTAGTATACCTGGTCCTGGCTATGACCGCGCTTACTTTATGACCGGGGAGCTGGCCGCCCTCGCCCGGCTTGGCTCCCTGAGCTATTTTTATCTGCAGTTCGTCCGAATTGACCATATAATTGGTGGTAACACCGAATCTGCCTGAAGCCACCTGTTTTATCGCGCTTCTGGCCGAATCCCCGTTAGGCATGGGAACGAACCTCGCGGGATCCTCCCCGCCTTCTCCCGTATTGGATCTGCCTCCGAGGCGGTTCATCGCTATTGCCAGCGATTCGTGAGCTCCCCTGGATATGGACCCGAAGCTCATCGCGCCCGTGGCGAACCTCTTCACTATTTCTCCCTCGGGCTCGACCTCTTCCAGGGGCACCGGCGTGTTCTTTCTGAACTTCAGCAAGCTTCTCAGCGTAACGGGCGTATCGGACTGGTCGTTTATCATTTCGGAGAAAGACCTGTATTTCCGATAATCGGAGTTCCAGACCGCGTCCTGCAGTGCCGCTATCGACTCAGGGTTCCATAGATGTTTTTCCCCGTCCTTTTTCCACTGATATATGCCTCCCGTGACAAGATTGTCCGTTTTGAGCGTTTCCACTTCAGGAAAAGCTTCCTTGTGCCTGCTCAGCGTTTCCCGCGCTATCGTGTCGATATCCGCTCCGCCTATCCTCGAAGGGGTTCCCGTAAAACATCTGTCGACAACCTCCTCCCCAAGGCCAATAGCCTCGAATATCTGCGCCCCCCTGTAGCTTTTAAGCGTAGATATGCCCATCTTGGAAAGTATTTTCATTATACCCTTGTTGACCGCCTTACGGTAATTCAAGTGCGCGGTCCCTGCATCGGAACGCAGCCTCTTTTCCCCGACAAGTTCCGAAACGGCCTTTAGCGCGAGATAAGGGTTCACGCAATCCGCCCCGTAACCGAAAAGAAGGGCGAAATGATGCACTTCCCTGGGTTCTCCGCTTTCTACGATAAGACCAATCCTGGAGCGAAGGGCCTTTTTAACGAGGAACTGGTGAACGGCCCCGGCGGCCAGAAGCGCGGGAAGGGCGGCATGCTCCCTGTCGACGCCCCTGTCGCTTAAAATGACGAAACTATAGCCGTCCTCGATGGCTTTTTCCGCGTCAAGGCATACCCTGTCGAGAGCCTGTTTGAAAGCTTTTTTATCAGAGGCGTTGAACAGGGTGGATATTGTGGCTGTTCTGAACCCTTTTTCGTCTATCCCCCTGATCTTTTCAAGCTCGTGGTCCATAAGCACAGGCTCTTTTATCCTGAGTTTATGGGCGTGTTCCGGCGTTTCCCCCAGTATGTTCTTCTGTGACCCCACATAACTTTCCAGGCTCATCACGACCTCTTCCCTTATGGGATCTATGGCGGGATTGGTAACCTGGGCGAAAAGCTGCTTGAAATAATTATAGAGGACCTGCGAATGTTTCGAAAGTATCGCGTGAGGCGTATCGTTCCCCATCGCGCCGATAGGCTCTTTACCTTCCCTGGCCATAGGGACTATTATCTCTTTAAGGTCTTCCCGGGAATACCCGAACGACTTGAGCAGTGAAGTCACCTCCTCTTTCTCTTCTTTGGCCGGCCCACCGGAGGACAGGTCATCCATTTCAACAAGATTGTCCCTGACCCACCTGCCGTAATCCTGCCGCCCGCAGACATCTTTCTTTACATCTTTGTCCTCTATTATCTTTCCGGCTTCGGTATCGATAAAAAATATCTTTCCGGGTTCGAGCCTGCCCGACTTGAGTATGTCGGCGGGATCGATATCCAGCACTCCCACCTCGGAAGCCATTACGACGGTATCGTCCTTGGTAACTATGTACCGGGCGGGTCTAAGACCGTTACGGTCGAGCACGGCGCCTATCCTGGTGCCGTCCGTAGCGGCGATGGCCGCCGGTCCGTCCCATGGTTCCATGAAACAGGAATGGAATTTATAAAAATCCCTTAGCTCCTTATCCATGAGATCATTATGCTCCCAGGCGCCGGGAACGAGCATCAGCATGACATGGGGCAGGGACCTTCCTGAAAGCTCCAGGAGCTCGAAAACATTATCTATCGTGGCGGAATCACTGCCGCCTTCGACTATAACGGGTTTTATCTTCTCCAGGTCCCGTCCGAAATCGCCGCTTTCGAGAAGCCCTTCGCGGGCGCGCATCCAGTTTATGTTGCCCCTTAAAGTGTTTATCTCTCCGTTATGGGCAAGAAAGCGGAAAGGCTGGGCGAGGTCCCATGTAGGGAAAGTGTTCGTACTGTACCGGGAGTGCACAAGAGCCAGGGACGAAACGACATCTTTCTCCCTGAGGTCGACAAAGTAATCTTTTACCTGATGCGGCATCAGCAGACCCTTGTAGCTCAATGTCCTGGAAGAAAGATTGGTTATGTAGAAAAAGGACTTCTGTTCAATAGTCGAAGCCTTAACCTGTTTTTCAGCTATCCTCCTGATAACATAAAGCTTCCGTTCGAAGTCCATTATCGCGTTTACCGACCCGCCCGCTTTTATGATAGGCTGTTTGATGACCGGCTGGGTCTCGAGGGCGCCTTTGCCTATGATCGAATCGTCCACGGGAACTTCTCTCCAGCCCAGAAATTCCTGTCCTTCTTCCTTTACGGCCTTTTCCAGGGTTTTCTCGCAAAAATCCCTGTCTTCCGGCTCTTCCGGAAGGAAAACAAGCCCGGTCCCGTATTCCCCCGCCGCAGGAAGCTCTATTCCCAGCGTTTTGACGGACCTTCGAAGAAAAGCGTCCGGCATCTGTATAAGTATCCCCGCGCCGTCACCGGTCTCGGGATCAGCGCCTACCGCCCCTCTGTGGCTCATGTGCTCAAGGACATTTATGGCTTTGCTGATTATGTCGTAAGACCTCTCTCCTTTTACATTGCAGACAAACCCTACACCGCAGCTGTCGTGCTCGAAAAAAGGGTCGTAAAGGCCCTGTTTCGGAGGTAAATGCTTAAATCCCATCGGTCACCTTTTCCGGTTCAAATTCTGTACTTTTTGACATCTATCCCGAGCTTCCGTATCTTCAGCCTGAGAGTATTCCTGTTTATTCCCAGAAGCTTCGCGGCGATCGACTGGTTGCCGAAAGCCCTTTTCAGGGCTTTTTCAATAAGCAGTTTTTCAGTACCGCTGATCACCCTGTCGTAAACGCATCCCGTATCCGCCGCCGAAAAAACCTCATCGATATTAATATCTTCCCTCATAACGCTCTCCTGGAATTAGGTTAGTGTTGAACGGTATTTCCAGGACTCCGCGAACAGGTCTTTTGTATTTCGCCCTTGAAATAAAAAAAGCCTTACCAAGCGTCGGAGCTTGATAAGGCGTCTTTGCCTTAAAGCGAAGTCTTACAGACCTTTATGAAGCCTAAAAACTCATCGATGAGCATCGGAACTCCCGGGACCGCCCGGTCCCCGGTTCGGTACAGCTTCACTCAGGTGCCCATTCTACCATTCATAAATACATATGTCAATATGTAAATCCGGCGGTTTTTGAGCCTTTTTAGGCTTATAATCGCTCATTTTCCGACCGGTATCGCATTATGTTCTCGAAGTTACGGCATATCCTATAGGCCTCATTTTCAAGAGTTTTTCTGAAGTTTTTCTCATCTTCAAGTAATTTTCCGGCCTTTTCAGAGTATTCCTTTCCCTCTTCGGAATATTCCTTTATCCACCTTTTCACCATCTCCGAAGTAACCTCGAAATGAAATTGAAGCCCGTAGGCATGATCTCCGATCCGGAAGGCCTGGTTGGGACAGAGCTCTCCGGCAGCGAGGGCCTCCCCATCAGGCGGAATATCGAAAGTATCCTCGTGCCACTGAAAGACCCTCATCACCTCTCCCATTCCGCTGAAAAGAGGGTCTTCTCTGCCCTTTTCGGTCAATTCCGCGGTATAATAGCCTATCTCGGGTACAGGAGACCTTTTTACGGCCGCGCCGAAAGTTTTTGCCAGCAGCTGTGCCCCGAGACAGATGCCCATAAACGGTATTCCGCGGTCCGCGGCTTTTCGGATGAACTTACACTCTTCGGACAGGTAAGGGTATTTTCCCTCTTCGTAAACATTCATGGGCCCTCCGAGGACGATAATACCGTCAGTGCCTTCGGGACTTTGCGGCAGCCTGTCTCCCTGATAAAGGTCTATTGTCACGGAGGGATGATCCGCGTTATCGAAAAAGTCCCCTATAAGCCCCGGGCCCTCAATGGAAATGTTCTTTATGTAAATTATCATATGGCCCTTCTAACGGCCGCAGGCCACTGACAGCAGACAACATATTTTCATACGCGGTCCTTTGTCGGTGGCCCGTTGCCGGCGGATCTTCTTCTATATTACTACCCTATCGCCTCGTGCCCGGTCTCTCCGGTCCGTATGCGGATGCAATCGGCGAGATCCAGGACGAGTATCTTCCCGTCCCCTATATTTCCGGTCCTCGCTCCTTTTACGATAGCGTCTATAGTAGGCTGGACGAACTCCTTGTTCACCGCTATCTCAAGCCTTATCTTCTTGAGAAGGTTCACTTCGTGGACCACGCCCCTGTATGTCTCGGTAAAACCTTTCTGCTGGCCGCAACCGAGCGCGTTAGTAACTGTCATCTTATGTATGTCCGCCTCAAAAAGCGCTTTTTTGACATCGGGCAGCTTGTGAGGCTGTATCATCGCTACTATCAACTTCATGGCGATCACTCCTTGTTCAGTTATTAGTTAAGAGCCTCCGGACCGGACCGGTTCTTTCTCCGGACCCGTACTCTGAACTACTGCGTTGTAAAGATCTGGAAACCCGAATACGCCTCCATGCCGTGTTCGGTTATGTCCAGGCCTTTGAGTTCTTCTTCCCTCGAGACCCTGAGCCCGATAACCGCGTTGATGGTCTTGAAAACAACTGTCATGGCTACCAGGACGAACGCTACTACGGCAAAAGCGCCGAGCGCCTGTATGCCGAGCTGTTCAAATCCCCCTCCGTGCAATAGGCCGTCACGGGCAAGCCCCAGAGCTTTACGCCCGAATATACCTACGGCGAGGGTCCCCCAGATACCGTTGACCATATGCACGGGGACAGCGCCTACCGGATCGTCTATCTGGACCCTGTCAAGGAACAAGGTCGCGGCTACTACCAGTATACCCCCGATGGCCCCTATCAGAAGAGCTTCGGCAGGTATGACATACGCGCATGGCGCCGTTATGGCCACAAGGCCGGCCAGAGCGCCGTTCATGGTCATGGTCAGATCGGGCTTTCCGCACTTTTTCCAGGCGTAGAACATTGCCACGAGAGCTCCGCTGACGGCCGAAAGGTTCGTGTTAACGGCAACCTTGGCTATAAGGCTTCCGTCACCGACAGCAAGCGTGGATCCCGGGTTGAACCCGAACCAGGCAAACCACAGTATAAGGGCTCCCAGCGAGGCCAGGGCCATGGAATGCCCTTCTATGGCATTGGCCGAACCGTCCTTATTGTATTTACCTATTCTCGGGCCCAGCACCATGGTCCCTACCAGCGCGGCCGTGCCGCCGACGGCGTGTACCACCGCGGATCCCGCGAAATCGCCGAAACCCAGCCCGGCGAGCCAGCCGCCGCCCCAGACCCAGTGGCCTACGAAGGGGTACACGGCAGCCGATATAATGAAAGAATACATGAGATACGCTTTGAACTTCATCCTTCCCGCGATGCCTCCCGCGACTATGGTCGCGGCCGCTCCGCAAAATACGGCGTGGAAGAACCAGGTAGCCTCAAGCGGAAGCGCGCCTTCGTGTGCGGCGTTTATGAGCATCCATCCTTCCCAGCCCATGAAACCGTTTCCCTTGCCGAACATTATGGCGTACCCGAACATGAAAAATCCCATTGAAGCCATGCAGAAGTCCAGAAAGTTGTTCATCAGGACATTACATACATTCTTCGTCCTCAACAGACCCGCTTCAAGCATACCGAAACCGGCCTGCATGATAAAGACCATAAAGGCCGCTATCATCACCCAAAGGGTATCGATACCGGTAGTAGTGGCATACTTTTCCGTTCCCTCGGCCAGGGCGGGCCCGGCGAGAAAGCCGAACGCGAAAGCGGCAGAGGCGGCAGCGAATACCGTTCTTCTTAACCATCCCCTCTTCATCTCTCTCCTCCTTTTCGGTTAAAAAAGATAAGGCGCCTTCCGGCCTACACGGCCAAAAGACGCCTTCGTCGTTACCATTACCCGTAATATCGCGCACATCACTGTGCTTGATAATACAAGTAAACCGGGGATGGTTATGGTAACTTTTATTTAAGGTTTGTTCGTAAAGGAGACCGGAACAGCCCGGAACTATACCCCGTTCTCTTTATCCGATACTCTTTTTAACCTATCGCCTCACTTCCCGTCTCCCCTGTCCTTATCCTTACACATTCCGCGAGATCCATAACAAAGATCTTCCCGTCTCCTATATTGCCCGTCCTCGCCCCTTTTACGATAGCGTCTATAGTGGGCTGGACGAAGTCCTTGTTAACCGCTATCTCCAGCCTTATCTTCTTGAGAAGGTTCACTTCGTGGACCACGCCCCTGTATGTCTCGGTAAAACCCTTCTGCTGGCCGCAGCCGAGGGCGTTGGTGACCGTCATCTTGAAGACCTCGGCCTCGTACAAAGCCTTCTTAACATCGGGCAGTTTGTGCGGCTGTATCATCGCTACTATAAGTTTCATGACCACCCTCCTTTATTTGGATTCTGTCGCGAATATCTGGAACCCGGCATAGGACTCCATACCGTGTTCGCCTATATCCAGCCCTTTAAGCTGTTCCTCATCGGAAGCCCTCAGGCCCATGGTCAGCTTAATAATACCGAAAAGCGCGAAGGCGGCCCCGAAAGTCCACAGAAAAACCGAACCCACACCTACGGCCTGCGTTATTAACTGGGACAGACCTCCACCGAAGAAAAGGCCGTTGGCTCCCCCGTAGGCCTCCTGGGCGAACAGCCCGACGGCAAGGGTGCCCCAGGCTCCGCATACGCCGTGTACGGAGACCGCGCCGACGGGATCGTCGATCCTGAGGACCTTGTCGATGAACTCGACGCTGAAAACTACCAGTATCCCGGCTACCGCACCTATGATGATCGCGCTGGAGGGAGATACATTGGCGCAACCCGCGGTTATTCCGACAAGCCCGGCCAGCGCGCCGTTAAGCGACATACTGACATCCGGCTTACCGAACTGCAGCCAGACCGTTATCATGGCCGCCACCGCGCCCGCGGCCGCCGCAAGATTGGTAGTAACCGCTATTACCGCTATGCTCAGGTCGGTACCGGCCGTCGTACTGCCGGCGTTGAAACCGAACCATCCGAACCACAATATGAACACACCGAGCGCGGCAAGAGGTATGTTATGGCCCTGTATGGCGTTGGATGACCCGTCACTGTTATACTTACCGAGTCTTGGCCCCAGAAGCAGGGCTCCGGCGAGAGCCGCCCATCCGCCTACCGAATGCACTACGGTGGACCCGGCAAAATCGATCATTCCTTTCGCCGAAAGCCATCCGCCTCCCCATATCCAGTGCCCCACTACCGGATATATAACAGCGGTAAGAAAAGCGCTGTAGGCCAGATAGGAAGAGAACTTGGTCCTTTCCGCCATCGCTCCCGAAACGATAGTGGCCGCGGTCGCCGCGAACACCGCCTGGAAGATCCAGAAAGTGAACTGCCAGAGACCGTCGGCGGTCGACGGGTCGGCACTGCTTAAAAAGAAACCGCTCTTTCCGAAAAGCCCGAAAGCGCTCGCCCCGAACATTATCGCGAAACCCACGGCCCAGTAAGCCAGTGAACCTACGGCGAAATCCATAAGGTTCTTCATCATTATGTTACACGCGTTCTTGGCCCTGGTAAACCCGGTTTCCACCATCGCGAAACCGGCCTGCATGAAAAACACCAGTATCGCGGCGAGAAGGGTCCACACGGTGTCGATAGCCACCGCGTTGGAAGCCGCTGTGGCCCCGTCATCCCCCCACGCCCGCGGCACCAGACCAAGGACCAGAGCCGGCATTATCCTGAGTATTTTACTTAACATCTTCATGATATCCTCCTTCCCGTATCCTAATGGTACAGGATCAATAAGAGAATCCTAATGTCACCCCGCCGAAGAACTCGTTCTCCTGCGCGTCGTTATAGGTATCCCTGTCCAGTATTACCGAATAGGAAACATTGGGCACCAGATAAAAATGGTTGAAGAACGGTATTGTAACATCAAGCGACAAAAGCATATCGCTCCATCCGTGTTTATCCGTCCACTGTTCGTAATTGTAGCCGAAGGCAGCGCCTATATCGGCCGTGATATCGTTCCCCAGGTCAAAAGTATGTCCGCCGCCGAACTGGAGATATGAACCGTGGCCGGCTTCGACATCCCAGTACCAGGTAAAGAAAGGCTGGAGGAGAATGTCGTAAGAAGTTCCCACAAAGACCTCATGGGAAGTGGCTCCCTTCTCATCCAGGTCCATGTTGGGAAAAGTGTAAAAGGTATATCCCATCGAAATGCTCCACGGGTCCAGCGCCTCCGCGTCTTCAACGCCCATGTAACCCATCATCTCTCCGACGGAAAACTCGTAACTGGCTGTATAATCAAGTTCAGTAAGCTCCTGGTACGACCCGTTCGCCTTGTCGCGGCTCATGCTGTAGTTCCCCCAGAGATCCAGAGTGAACCCGTATTTTGACAGGTTGACATCGAACTGCATTACCGGGGCGTCGACCAGGTTCTGCCCTCTCCAGATGTACTTGCTCATGAAAGCGGTGCTTGCGTCAAGATCGGGCATGCCCTCCGGCTTCGCGGGCAGATAATCCTCCTCCATGTCAAGTACGGCATGAGCGCTCGCGCACATTAAGGTAATCCCCGCAAAAAGCGTGAACGCCCTCAAAAAGATCTTTTTCCTGAAACTGCACATGATACCCTCCTTCTTTTCGTTTTCGAGAGACTTTCTCCCCCTGATATGTAACATTCTTCCACCGACATGACCTCCAGGTCAAGCATTTTGATCCCTTTTCCGAACATGCGCTCGAAGTCAGATGTGATCCTCGGCAACTCCTCTCCCGTAACATATGCTTCTATTCTGACATCGAACCATATTTCGGGGATTTCACCGAAGTCGAGGACCAGCATCCTTTTCACTCCGGCCCCGGAAAGTCTTGAAAGGACCGGGTCCAGCTCGGAGCGTTCGCACCTTAACTCGATCTTCTTCATCCTTCCCCTCCTTTCTTTAAAAAAAAGCGCCCTGCCCCTTCCCGAATCTCCGGAAAGAGAGGACGCCCTTGTCAAAAAAGACATTCCTCCCGGAACGCCTTTGTCTGATAACATCTTTGTGTTCTTTTACCGTGCACTGCTACGTGCTCGATAATACAAGTAAATCCGGATACTTTCCGGTAACTACATAAGCTCTTCCTTGAGCGCCGAGCATTTTTCCCTTATGTTCTTAGTTATCTTCCCCACCATTACATGCGAAACCCCTATTTTATCGCCTATCTCCCTGGTGGTGTAACCTTCCAACCTGTAGAAAAACACATTCTTTTCCCTTTCCGTGAACATTGACTCCGTTTCGTCCAGAAGAAGGTATATCTCCAGGGTCCCCGTATCCTTTGTATAACTATCGGAGACCAGGGTATCCTCGATGGTGATATCCTCCTCGATAGGGGTATACATGCTGATGGAATTCCTGTCCACGCTCTTGCATATTTTCCTTATATAGTTCTTCAGGAAGAAATATGACCCCTGAAGTATATAGCTGTCGGTCTTTCCTTCCAGCTCGCCGTTCTCGAACCTTAGCCAGAGGTCAAGAAGGGCTTCCTGAAAGAAATCGTCCTCGTCGCAGTAAGAATATCTGTTCCTTACCTTGTACGAAATAGCTCTTATCCTGGGCGAATATTTTGCGAGAACATCTTCGTAGCTCATCCTGACCACCTCCTTTTTTGGCTTTATAAAGAAAAAGCCCTTTCGGGTCCTTTTCAGGACCCGAAAGGGCTTCGATGCCTTAACCCGGCCGCGGGCTTTATGAACTAAAAAAGAGGCTTCCATTCCGGTAAGCCTCTTCGCGTTTTGTACATCCGTGTACGACTTTTATTATACTACTTTCCCGGATCAAAGTCAACAACTATCGTCTTTCACAAGGTCACTTTTTACCGCCCGATATCTCGAAGGACAGTATAACGGCCTCTGCCACTTCCTTCATGGAAATACGCTTGTTCATGCTGGACTTCCTCAAGAGCTTGTATGCCTCGTCCTCGGAAAGGTCCTGCTGCCTCATCAGAATACCCTTTGCTTTCTCGACCTTTTTCCTGGTCTCGAGCTCTTCCTGGATCACTTTGGTCTTTACCATCAGTTCTGTATTCTCTATCGCTACAGCCGCCTGGTTGGCGACGGCGCTCAGAAGTTCAATATCACTTTTGGTAAAATCGTGTTTCTCGACCGTGTAAACATTTATAACGCCTATGACCTTTTCCTTGACCATCATAGGCACGCTTAACATCGAAATAAGGCCTTCTTTCTTCGCGAGCTGCTTTTCCTTATACCTGTCGTCCTGGGAAACATCCTTTATAACAAGCGGCTCGGCTTCTTCGGCTACCAGGCCCACTATACCCTCCCCCACCTTTATGGCCCTTTCTTTCAGATATTCCTGGCTCATTGCCTGCGTTGCCCTTATCCTGAGTTCCCCGGCTTCTTCGTCGAGAAGCCAGAGAGCGCATATTTCGGCCCCCATGACACCCGCGGTGAGATTAACGATCAGCTTAAGTATATCCTCGAGGTAAAGGTCGCTGGTTATAGCGTGGCTTATCCTGGTCAAGGTCGAAAGATATTCTTTTTCAGAAGATTTCGGCATGATTTTTCCCCGGTTTAAATATTTATCGCTGCCCTGTCCTCGGGCATTCTCGAAACATATCCCCCGCTTTCACCCGGGCTTCTTCGCCGCGGAAGTTCCCGGGACATTCCGAGTTTATGAGTTACGGGCGCAAAGCGCCCGTAACTCATGTGCTCATTTTACATCATGAAGAGCATTTCCGCGTAAGACGGGAGCGGCCAGATCTCGTCCGGAAGAAGTTCTTCCAGACGGTCGACGGCTACTCTGAGCTCGTTCATAGCGTCTATCTTTTCGGAAGCCTTGCCTCCAAGAGCGGCTTCGAGTTCCTTTATACCCTTGAGCATCTTCTCGGTCTCGCCGCCTACTTCCTTGAGAAGGTCCATAGTACCGTCCGACTTGCACCCGCATGTTTTCATGTCATCTATGGTCCCCGCGAGCGAAGACTGGTACTCCAGGGCTATGGGAACTATCATTGTCCTGGCCATTTTGAGCGCGACACTGGCTTCGATAGTAATGGTCTCTTCATACTGCTCCTCGTAGATATCGTGCCTTGAAGCCAGCTCCTCGGGTGTGAGGACTTTATGTTTCTTGAACATCTCGATCACTTTAGGATCTTTTGTAGCTTCGAGAGCCGCTTCGGTGTTCCTCAGGTTCGGAAGCCCTCTCTTTTCGGCTTCCTTGTGCCAGTCTTCGGTATAATTATCACCGTTGAAGAGTATTCTTTTATGTTTTTTGACTATACCCTGAAGCACGACCTGTAGAGCTTCGTTAAAATCCTTACCGGATTTCACATCAGACTCGAGTTCCGTGCATATCTCATCGAGAGCATCCGCGACTATAGTGTTAAGCACGATGTTAGGCCCGGCGCAGCTCTGGTTGGATCCCGGCGCCCGGAACTCGAACTTATTCCCCGTAAAGGCGAAGGGGCTCGTCCTGTTCCTGTCAGTCACATCTTTGGGAAGCTGCGGCAGGGAATCCACCCCGAGTTCAAGGAGATCCGCCTGCTTTGAGCTTTTTGCGCCACCCTTTTCTATCTGGTCGATTATATCCGTAAGCTGGTCTCCCAGAAATATGGACAGTATCGCCGGCGGAGCCTCGTTAGCGCCCAGCCTGTGGTCGTTACCGGCGGTAGCTACCGAAGCTCTAAGCATCGGCGCGTTAGTATCGATCGCCTTCATGAGCGCGCATATCATGGTAAGGAACTTGGCGTTCTCGTGCGGATTATCCCCCGGGGAAAGCCAGTTCTTGCCGTCCGGACCGACCACCGACCAGTTGTTATGCTTACCCGATCCATTGACCCCGGCGTATGGTTTTTCGTGAAGAAGGCATACAAAACCGTGCTTTTCCGCCACCTTTTTCAGCGTCTCCATACATATCATGTTGTGATCTATCGAAAGGTTCTGCTCCTCAAAAACCGGAGCTATCTCGAACTGCGCCGGACAGACCTCGTTGTGACGGGTCTTTGCCGGTATACCCAGCCTCCAGAGCTCCCTGTCCAGATCGTCCATAAAGGACATGACCCTTGTCCTGATAGCTCCGAAGTAATGATCGTCCATCTGCTGGTGTTTAGCCGGGGCGCTGCCGAAAAGGGTCCTTCCCGTCTGTATCAGGTCAAGCCTGGCTTCGTAAAACGACCTGTCGACAAGAAAATATTCCTGTTCGGGGCCGAGGGTGGCGTAAGCTCTCTTGTCTTTAGTGTCTATACCGAAAAGCCCAGCCAGGCGGCATACCTGTTTTGAGAGAGCCGCGACCGACCTTAAAAGAGGTGTCTTCTTGTCAAGCGCTACCCCTGTATAGGAATAGAAAGCCGTCGGGATGCACAGGGTCGCCCCTATTTCCCCTTTCTTTATGAAAGCGGGCGAAGTCGGGTCCCATGCGGTATACCCTCTGGCTTCGAAGGTAGCCCTGAGCCCTCCGGACGGAAAACTTGAAGCGTCCGGCTCGCCTTTAATAAGCTCATTGCCGGAAAATTTCATAATAACGCCGCCTTCCTGGTCCGGCTCTATGAAAGAATCGTGTTTTTCGGCCGTCGCCCCCGTGAGCGGCTGGAACCAGTGGGTAAAATGGGTCGCGCCCTTAGCGACCGCCCAGGTCTTCATGGCGTCGGCGACCTCGTCGGCTATGGAAGGGTCTATCGTCTTGCCTTCCTTTATTGTCGCGATAAGCGAACCATACGCTTTTTCCGAAAGGTAATTGCGCATGTTCTTGATGCTGAAAACATTCTCGCCGTAAATATCCGCTACCGACCTTACTCCCATTTCTTCCTTACACATGACTACCTCCTTGGATTGTATGACACACACTAAATTTTACTCTTTTTCGCCTGAAAAAGAAAGAACATCCTTTCCGGGCCGCTATAAAAGAAGCCTTAAAAGGATGTTCTTCCCTGAACTTCCCGTTTATCCCTCACAACAAAGTGGGGGTAAAAAGAAAAGGCACTCCCGTAAAAGGAATGCCTCTTTGCTTTCAAATCCGCACTGCTTCGTGCAGTTTTTATTTTACCCTATTCCTGAATTTTGTCAACATCTTTTTTTGCCCGCTTTTCCCGCTTCTTCTGCCTGCCTTTTGTACCGGGTTCCGACCCCACTTTGTACCGGGTACGAACATAAAGCTGTAGCTGTCCCCTCAGTTTTTTGAAAGAATTACATCAAAAAAGTTGTATCTAATAGTGAGGGGGGATATTTATACGATCGTGTAAAAATCAACACAACCAACAGGAGGTGCTCAAAATGTCCAGAACGAAAAGAATACTTATCGACAACAGTTATTACCACATAATAAACAGGGGAAATCGAAAAAAAGAGATCTTCAAACATGGATCAGATTACAGGCATTTTCTCTCTCTACTTAAAAAGGCGAAGAAAAAACATAAAGTAAAGATAAACGCTTACTGCTTAATGCCGAACCATATACATATCATCGCTTATATCCGGGAAGCAAAGACCATCTCCAGCTTAATGCACTATGTTTCCCGAAATTACGCCTCGTATTTTAATTCCAGATATGAAAAAGTAGGCCATCTTTGGCAAAGCAGGTTCAAGAGTTATCCTCTTCTCACGGAAGAATATTTGATACATGTGGCCAATTATATTGAAATAAACCCGGTAAAAGCAAAGATAGTGGATGACCCATCAAAATACACCTGGAGCAGTTACAATGAAAGATGCCTTATGCAAAAACAGTATCTTCTGGATCCTATTACGGTATAGGGACAGGTACAAGTTCAGATCGGTACCCGGTACAAAGCTGACACGGTACCCGGTACTGTTTTGTTACTTCCGTATCATCACCAGCACCATCTTAACCCTTTCCGGCGCACTCACGGAATGAGGGACATCCGCCGGCATTATTATGGACTCGCCCGCCGATAGCCCGTGCTTCTCACCGGCTATGGTGACTTCCGCGCGGCCGTCCACCACATTGACAAGAGCATCGAAAGGCGCGGTGTGCTCACTGAGCCCCTGATCCTTGTCAAAAGCGAAAACCGTAACGGTACTTTCCTTGTCTATTATCGCCCTGCTGACCACGGACCCTTCCTGGTAATCTATAAGGTCGCCGTATTTGAACACTTTAGCTTTTATATCCATTTCAACTCCTTTCCACAGCGTCGAGCGTAAAGAAAACCCCGCCGGTCCGATACGGCGATACATCTCACCTCTTCAAGCTGAACGCTAAGGGTTAGATCCATTTCTCCTCTTTTACATCACCGTTTATGCCAACCACTATCTTCTTTACGGGAACTTTCCGCTGCGCTCTCCCAACAGCTTCCTCAGCTAATGCTAAAAGGCCTCCACAGCAGGGAACTTCCATTATCATAACCGTAAGCGTATTTATAAGCGCCCCATCTATCATTGAAACGAGCTTCTCGAGATACACCTCCCGGCCCGTATCGAGCTTGGGACAAGCTATTGCAAGGGCTTTCCCCTTCAGGTAGTTTCCGTGAAAATCACCCAGGGAATAAGCGACACAGTCGGCCGACAGCACAAGGTCTTTTTTCTTAAGAAAAGGCGCGGCCGCGGGGATAAGGTGCAGCTGGACCGGCCACTGGCCCAGTTCTGAACTTCCGTCCCCTCTTTTTCCGGATATCGCCGGGGATTTTTTTGAAAGCCGCATTGTCCGGGATCCGGGACACCCCGAAAACTTCTCTTCCGGCCTCTCATTTTTCTGTTCACCCGTTCCGTCCTCCGGGATCCCGATGCCCTCGCGCCTCAAAAACTCAACAGCCGTCTTCAGGTATCCTTCTTCCCCGTGGGCTCTCAGATGGTCAAGATGCGCTTTTATGACATTGGCCCCCTGCTTTACGATATTCCGCATCACCTTTTCCTCGTCGTAGGCTTCGGCTTCCCTTTCCTCTACGGTTATAGCGCCCACCGGACATTTCCCGATACAGGCACCCAGCCCGTCGCAGAAAAGATCGCTTATCAGCCTGGCCTTGCCGTCGATCATCTGTATAGCGCCTTCCGGGCAGTTCGGTATACATTCGCCGCAGCCGTTACACTTTTTCTCGTTTATTTGTATTATCTTTCTTTTCATGGGTATTCTCCGTGTCTTCCAGAAGATCTCTGACCGTTATATTCCTGAATTCATCTGCCAGTTTCTTTTCTATCTTCTTCAACCTTTTTCTCAGAGGGCAGGTCGAGCGATTCGGACATACTCTCTTCCGGAACATGCACTCTGATATCTGTATGTCGCCCTGGTAAAGTTCGATCAGTTCGCTTACTGAAATATCACCGGGCTTCTTTACCAGCCTGACCCCTCCTCCGGCGCCCTCCCTGGAAACCAGATATCCCTCCCGCACCAGGTCCTGGAGTATCCGCCTGACAAAATGCAAAGGGATATCCTGTCTTTCGGATATTTCTCTTGATGAGACCACCGATTCTTTCCGGCCCGCGAGGTATACGATCGCCCTGACGGCGTAATCTGTATTTTTATTCAACAGGTTCATGCGTCCTCCGACGCTTAACTAACACTAGTTTACTCCTAGTTAAAGGCAAAGTCAAGTCTTTTTTTGATGATTATCCGGTCAAAAAACAGGTATCAGCAGGAAGGCCTAAAAGGCGGAGAATAATTGTTCTTTAACGATGTCCAGAATATCTGATATTCTGGATTTTACTGTTTCGGAGAGATCAAGGTCATATCCCGTGTTCTCGGGCTGTACACCGATCACGGTTATCCCGCAGTCGATCCCGAGCTTTTCGGCCAGCGTGAGGGTCTCGAGAAGCGCCATGCCGTGGGTCGAAACACTGTCGGAAAGATCGGCCTTTTTGATATCGCCCGGGCCGAACACCCGGATATCGCCCGGTTCAAGGTTCATGTCCGCGGCATCGATTATAATGGCCCGGCCTCCCTCGGGAAGGTATTTCAAAAGGTCCATACCCGATATATCGGCTCCGTGCAGCTCGACATCGGGAGGGAATTTTTCCTTCTTGAGCTCGTCTATGACGCGCATTCCTATTCCGTCATCGCCCCGCAATATGGAACCGACACCGATTATGAGGGTTTTTTTCATAACAACTAAAAGGCACAGGTAAAGGCAGAGGCATAGAAAAAGGTATTATTTCTTTACCTTTACCTATGCCTCTATCCGAGCTCTCTTATACGAACTTTACATCCAGAAGATGGCAGGAGCAGGAAATGCAGGGATCGTAAGCCCTTACCAGCATTTCCGAGAGAAGCGTTATCTCCTCTTCCGACTTGCCGATGATCTCCGGTATCAGCTTCTTCATATCAAGGTCCACATTGGCAAGGTTCTGGTTCGTTGGTATACAGCAGTTCGCTTCGGTAACCACGGCTTTTTCGTCGGCCGTGTAGTCGTGGATAAGAAGGCCCCTCGGCACTTCCACGGCGCCTACTCCCCTTCCCTTCTTCACTTTGAAAGAAGGCCATTCGTCCCTGGTGGGCCAGGATGTCACAACATCATCGTAATCCACCCCGTTCTCCAGGAAATGGTCTATTATCCTTATCGCGTCGTAAGTACAATGCGCTATCTCGACCACCTGGGCTACGGTGTTCATGAACGGGTTGTAACAGGGAGCCTTCAAGCCCAGCTCTTCCGCGACGGCCTTGGCCTCGTCGTTAAGCTGTCCGCTGTTTATATTGAACCTCGCGAGGGCACCCACCATGTAGGAGTCCCGCTTGTTACGCGAATGCTTGGCCGTTGAATGGGCGGCATGGTACTCGTGGACTATTTCCATATAGTCCCCGGGCTTTACCGTGCCCGAAATATCGCTCGTCGTAAGTTCCCCTTCGTAGAACGCGTATTCGTCGGGATGCGTTAACGCCACATATTCCGTCTCCCTTTCGAAGTCGGGAAGCTTCACGGATTTGAATATCTCGACTGTCTCTTTCAGGTCGTCAAGCTGCCCGGTGAAGATCTCCTTCATCTTTTCCAGTTCTTTTTTCGAAGGCAGCTTGGTCCACCCCCTCGGGCATACGCTGATAGGATGGGTATGCCTTCCGGCCATTATATCGCACATGTCACTGTACTGGCGTTTCATACGAAGAGCCCTAAGCACCACATCTTTATGGGTCTTTATGAGAGGGACCACGCTCGGAGCCCCGAGCGCGTCCGGAGCCACCAGAAAATACGCGTGAAGAAGATGGCTGTCAAGGGTCTCGAGGTGAAGTATCAGCTTCCTGAAAAGTTTGGTCTGCTCGCTCACCTCGTAGCCCATGGCCCCTTCCGCGGCCTGCACCGAGGCCATGCAATGGCCCGTCGAACAGATACCGCATATCCTGGAAGTTATATGCTGGACCTCAAAAAGGGACCTTCCTCTTACCATGGCCTCGAAAAAGCGGGGCGCCTCGACTATTTCCAACTGGCACTTTTCCAGCTTCCCCTCTTTCACATTGACCACGATGTTCCCGTGGCCCTCCACCCTGGTTATATACTCGACATTTATGTTCAGGTCTTTTTTGGCAAGTTCTCCGCTCATTTCTTCTCAGCCTCCTTTTCGGCGTCCATCCTGCACCTGTTGTAGAGATCGAACTTTTCGGTGATATCGTCTATAGTGTACCCGTACTTCTCGAGAAGCTCGGTCTGTCCCTGCTCGGCGGGATCATCGAGCAATCCCCGGCAGGAATAACAGGTATTCCCCCAGCTCGGGCACCAAGCGCCGCATCCGGCCCGGGTCACCGGCCCCATGCATACCTGCCCTTTCTCGAAAAGACAGACATTCTCCTTGAGCTTACACTCGACGCATACCGGATAATCCGGCGGGGTATATCCCTTGCCGAGAAGGATGCTCTTGACGGCCTTAATGGTCTCGTCGTTATTGCTGGGGCAACCGTGTATGAAATGATCCACCTTCACCACTTCGTGGACAGGCCTCGGCCAGCCCGCCTCCAGATGGGAATCTCTTCCCTTGTAAACGATCTCTTTAGCTTCTTCGTCGGAAAAACGCCTCCTCAGGCCGTTAACTCCCCCGAGCGAGGCGCACGATCCGTAGGCAATTACTATCTTGGCGTTCTCCCGTATCTTCCTGACCCTTTCCTCGTCGTGTTTCCGCGTGATCGAGCCTTCCACAAAAGCTATATCGTATTCGTCGCTGCGCTCTGACATCGCTTCCCGGAAACTCACTATTTCGCAGTGCTCGAGGAGGCCCAGAAAATTCTCGTTAAGATATGTCAGCTGCAGCTGACATCCTTCGCAGTCCGCGAAATCAAAAAACGCTATGCGCACTTTCTTTTTATCTTCGCTCATAATGCCTCCTCCAATCCTTTTATCTCGTCATAAGTAAATGTAGGCCCGTCCTGGCAGACATAATTGTCGTTTATCTGGCAGTGCCCGCATTTCCCGAGTCCGCACTTCATCCTTCTCTCCAGCGAAAGTACTATGTGCTTCTCGGCGAGGTCCTTTTTAAGAAGCTCCGCCACGACGAATTTGTACATGATCGGAGGCCCTACCACTACCGCGTAGGTCCTGTTGACATCAAGGTCCACGCCCGGTATGAGGGTGGTAATTACCCCTACATTGCCCTTCCAGTCGGGAGCGGCCTTGTCCACCGTACACGCGTAATTTATATCGGCCATCTTCTCCCATTCGGCTATCTCGTCCGTAAAAAGCCGGTCTTTGGGCTCTTTACAGCCCAGGAGTATATTGACATCTCCGAAATCCCTTCTGCGGTCTATGACGAAGTTTATCAAACTCCTCAAAGGTACCAGGCCTATGCCCCCGGCCACGAAAAGAAGGTCGTTACCTTTAAGGTCATCCACCGGAAAAGGCCTTCCGAAGGGACCTCTTACTCCTATCTTGTCGCCTTCCCCTAGTTTATGCATCTGCTCGGTAAAAGTGCCTACCTTTCTCACCACCACCTCGAAAGTGCTTTTGTCCTCTTTCGTGGGAGAGGAGGACACCGATATGGGCGCCTCTCCGATACCGAACAGGGAGAACTGCACGAACTGGCCCGGCATGTGGCCCAGCTCCTTCCCGCCTTCCAGCCTGATCTCGAAGAACTTCTCGTTCTCGGTCATCTGACACGCCTTCACTATAGTCCCCTCAACGGGAGAATACAGCGGGTCTATTGTAATGACTTTTTTATTTTCGCTGCAATTACACATCCTGTTCTCCTTTTGCTAGGTCGTTAACGGTTTCTATCAGACTTATTTTGGCCATACAGGTCCTGGTGCACCGGCCGCATCCCGTGCAGAAGAACTTATCGTGTTTTCTTACGGGGTAATCGAATTTCCTGTAGTAACGATGTCTCTGACGGGAGGATCTTTCTTCGCGGAAGTTCTCGCCGCCGGCGACCTCCGCGAACTCGTTAAGCTGACAGGAATCCCATACACGGCCCCTCTCTCCGCCGGACATGTCGAGTTTGACATCGTCGTAGACATCGAAACAGTAACAGGTAGGGCAAACGGCCGTACAGTTGCCGCAGGACACGCAGCGCCTGCCCACATCGTCCCATACACCGGTATTGTTGTAGGACTTCTCGAAAAGCGGCTGAAGCTCCTTATACCCGGGATTGAGGGCCCTTTTGAACTTAGGCAGTTTCTTCTCCCGAAGGTCTTTGAGCTCTTTTTTTATCGCGTCCTGGTCAGCTTCTTTAAATATATTCCCGGAACCGATTATCGCGTCGCCTTGTTTTGAATTTACATGAAGTATGTATTTATCCCCGGCATCCGTCATCATTATATCGTAGCCCGCCTTAGGAACATGGGTGTCCATGGTCACGCAGGTGGCGTACTCGTCGCACGGGAACATGCATTCGTAGCCTATTATCGTTACATTCTTTCTTCTCTTCTTGTAATAGGGGTCGGCCGGATCTTTATGGAAGACCACATCCAGGCACTCCAGTCCGTCTATGTCGCAGGTATGCATACCGAAGATCACCGTGGGTTCCATCTCTATGGAAGTGTCCTTCATCGATACTTCTCCCATGTCGAATTTTCCCAGGGACTCTTTTTGAGGCATGATATATTTTTTCGGGGGAATGATCGTGGGTATGTACTCAAGGGACATATCTTCGCCCCCGGAAATATCGGCGAAAACAAAAAGGTTCTCTTTTTTCACCGGGGCGACGACCCTGTGCTTCTCCTTGAGGAGGTCTATGAATTTGCCCAGGTCGTCCTTTGCCAGGTAAACATATCTCATGCGTTTTTCTCCTTTTTGATTTTTATCTCATCCTTGATCCAGTCAATAAAACCGTCTATGCCATCTCCTGTCCTGCAGGATATCTCGAGTATTTTTATCCCGGGATTGACCTTTTTTATACTTTCCCTGCAGTATTGCGCGTCAAAATCCAGATAAGGCAGCAGGTCCGTCTTGTTTATTATGGCCAACTTTCCCTCTTCTATGAGAAGAGGATATTTGGAAGGCTTGTCGTGACCTTCCGCGGTACTTAGAAACGCTATCTTCATATCCTCCCCGAGATCGAACTCGGCCGGACATACGAGGTTACCGACATTCTCCACTACGATAAGGTCGGTGCCTGCAAGGTCGATCCCCTTCATCGCGCTGTCTATGAGCTGGGCATCGATGTGGCACGCGTTACCGGTGTTTATCTGAACTACCGGAAGCCCCAGGGCATCCATTCTTTCGGCGTCCCTGGAAGTAAAACAATCCCCTGTAAGAACGACGAAGGCTATCCCCTCTTCCCGAAGAAGAGGCCCTGTTCTCTCCAGAAACGCGGTCTTACCCGCGCCGGGGGAAGATATTATATTTATCATAAGGGTGCCTTGCGCGTCAAGGCGTTTCCTTATGCTTTGCGCTACATCGTCGTTCGCTCTCAGGATATTCTCTTTTATCACCTTAAACGCCATCTTTTTCCCTCTCCCGACCGTTCACCGATCACTGTACTCTATTTTCGATATCGTGAACTCCTTGCCGGATGTTATTTCTGTATCACTTTTCCCGCAACTCCCGCAGGTGAAGTCCATCTCTTCAACTTCCCTCTCGGTCGAACAGTTGCGGCATCTGACCTTTAGCGGAAGGACCTTTATCTCAAGTTCGGCCCTTCGGAGCTTCCGGCTTCTGGGAGTCCCTTTAAAGCCCGTTTCAAGTATCTCCGGCACTATATAATGCATTTTGCCGACCTCGAGGCATATCTTTTTCACATTTCCTATCCCGGGGTCCTTTACGACCGGCTCCAGCGTTTTCACTATATTTTCTGCAAATTTGATCTCATGCATTATCCTGCTTCCCCCGGCCGAAGAATAGTACAAAGCGTAAAATCCTCAGCTCTTTACACTACGCGCCATTTTCTTGCTTTACTAACAGATCCTCGGCAGCTGTTCGCCCGTTAACATATCGATTATCCTGGCGACCCCGTATTTTGTCCTGACACAGACCTTTCCCGGGTTTTCGCCGGTAACTTCGCCGATCACGGCCGCCTCGCGCCCGTATTCGCAGGATCTAAGGGCCGCCAGGACTTCCTTCCCGGCCGCCGGGTCTACCATCATCACCGCTTTTCCTTCGTTGGCCATATAAAGCGGATCAAGCCCCAGAAGTTCGCACCCCCCTCTTACCGCGTCCGATACAGGTATACTCGCCTCTTCCAGCGTTATCCCCAGCGCGGTCCCCCGGACAGCTTCGTTAAGTGTCGTGGCCAGGCCGCCTCGCGTAGGATCACGCATAAAATCCACACCGGGAACATCACGAACAAGGGCTCCCAGCATTCCGTTAAGCGGAGCGCAATCGCTCTCGAGAGGGGTATCGAATTCCAGCCCTTTGCGTTTACTGAGAACGGCAAGCCCGTGATCCCCGAGAGTTCCCGTGACGATCACCTTATGGCCGGCCCTGATCTTCCCGGCCGAAGGCCTGGACTCCGAGGTAAAGACCCCTATACCCGAAGTATTTATGAACAAGCCGTCAGCTTCTCCCCTCCCCACGACTTTAGTATCCCCGGCTACTATTTTAACCCCGGCCTCGTTCGCGGCGGAGGCCATTGAAACAACTATTCTCTCAAGCTCTTCAAGTGAAAAACCTTCCTCAATTATGAACCCGCAGCTTATGTACCTGGCTTCCGCTCCCTGAACGGCGAGATCGTTCACCGTACCGCATATCGCGAGCTTGCCTATATCTCCTCCCGGAAAGAACACCGGCTTTATGACGAACGAATCTGTCGTAAAAGCTATTTCCCCGCTTTCGACAGCTACAACGGCCGAATCCTCCGTCCTCTCCAGGACCTCGTTGCCCAGTTCCCTGAAGAAAAGGCCCTTTATAAGCTCGTATGTCTTTTTCCCGCCCGATCCGTGGGCAAGCGTTATTCGTTCCATCGTATTCCTTCGGAATAAAGTTACAATTTACAGACTACAAGGAAAAAGCAGACCATCAAATTAAAATAACTATCCCGAAAAAAGCATCTATTTCTTTTTCCTTTTTCCTTGTAACTTTTTCCTTTTAGTCTAATTTCCGTATTTATACCATGCGGCGCAGGCGCCTTCGCTTGAGACCATGCAGGCGCCTTTTGGACCTTCCGGAATACAGGCCTTCCCGAAAAGAGGACAATCCGACGGGTCCTTAGCTCCTCTTAATATGTCCCCGCAAATACATCCGGGGAATTCCGCCGACGGCGGAACATCCACCTTGAACCTTACCCCGGCGTCAAGACCGGAATATTCTTTTCTGAGCTTCAGCCCGCTGTCAGGGATCATTCCCAGCCCTCTCCACTCAGCGTCACAGGGCTCAAAAACCCGGTCTATTATCGCGCAGGCCTTTCTGTTCCCTTCTTCCCTGACGGCGCGCCGGTAAGCATTTACCAGGCGCGGCCGGCCTTCTTCATGGGACTCTACCAGAAAATATATCGCGGAAAGCACATCGGCCGGCTCGAACCCGGACACACAGCAAGAAACGCCGAGATCGTTCACTATCGGCCTGTATATCCCGGTGCCCGTTATCGTACTTACATGCCCCGGACAGATAAGGGCGTCTATCCTGGAATCCTCGCCGGAAAGAACGGCCTTAAGCGCGGCGGGCATTGTCTTGTTCAACGAAAGAACGAAAAAATTATCGATATTCTCCTTTTTCGCCTGCAATACCGCGGCGGCGGCGGTAGGAGCTGTCGTCTCGAACCCTATACTCAGGAAAATAAAATCCTTATCCTTCTCTTCGGCCGCAAAAGACAGGGCGTCGTGCACCGAGTAGACCGTTCTTACATCCGCTCCCCCGGCCCGCGCCTTTTCCAGGCTGCTCCGGGAACCGGGCACACTGAACATATCCCCGAAAGTGCAGAGAACGGTGTTCCCGCATTCTGAAAGAGCTATGGCTCTGTCCATGTCCGAAATGGAAGTAACGCAAACGGGGCATCCCGGCCCGGATATCAGATTGATATTATCACCGACAAGTTCATGAATACCATGCTTCCTTATGGACATGGTATGCCCTCCGCAGACTTCCATTATGTTCAGCTGTTTCGAGGAGAGTCCCTTTATCCTGGAGGAAATTTCCCCGACGAGCCCGGCGTCCCTGTACTCATCAAGATATTTAAGCATCCCGACCGCCCTTTTTGAAAAAATCCAGGGTGAACTTCGCTCTTTCCTCGTCGACTTTCTGTATGGCGTATCCGGCATGGACCAGAACATACTCTCCCGGGGCCGGGTCATCTATAAGGTCCGTTGAAACGGGCCTTTTTATCCCCGACAGTTCAATAACCGCGGTATTATCGTTCCTGACCTCAAGAATTTTACCGGGGACGCTCCAACACATATATCGATCTCCTGTCACCTTATTTTATTTCGCGTACCGCTGCACGAGGCTCCCGTCACGCATCAGTTACATACTCGCGGCTATCACTGCCTGGCCTACGGATATCCCGAGATCGGTCGGAGAGTATCTTTTATGAGTAAAAAGCTCCAGGCCCGATCCTTCAAATCTTTTTTTTACATATTCCAGCAGGTATTTGTTCTGGAAACATCCTCCGGAAACAACTACTTTCCGGACCCCTGTCCTTCGCGATATCCCTTCAGAAACCCGGTAAACGATCTCTCCCATCGTATTGTGAAAACGGGCGCTCACCTCTCCCGGAGACAGGCCCCTTTCCAGGTCGCGGGAGATCTCCCGGACCATGGGAAAAACATCGATCTCGTTACCGGACAGATCATAGTTATATGATCCTTCGATGCCCGGAAAGGCCGCTTTTTCAAGTTCAATGGCGGCTTCCGCCTCATAGGAGGAAGAATCGCGTATACCCGCTATGGATGACACCGCGTCAAAAAGGCGCCCGGCACTGGAAGTAAGGGGACAATTAATATCTTTATCTATCATTTCCCTTATAAAGGAAACCTTTTCCGGGCCTATCCTGTCAAAAAGAGGCGTCCTGATCCGGGCCATATCACTGCCATATGCTTTAACGAGATAGGAGACCGCCATCCTCCATCCTTGCCGGGCGGCTATATCCCCTCCCGGCTGGGGCACATATTTAAAATGATATTCCCTGCTGAAATCTTTTCTGTCGCAAACGAGAAATTCCCCGCCCCATGCCCTTTCGTCCGTCCCGTAACCTGTACCGTCGAAAGAGACCCCTACTACTTTTTCCTCAAGACCGTTATCTTCCATGCAGGAAACCACATGAGCGAAATGATGCTGCACCTTAACGAGCCTTGCTCCTTCGATCTCGCCCCGGAAAGATTCCGCCAGGCGGGTTGAACCGTAATCCGGATGCAGATCACAGACCAGGCATAAAGGTCCTTTCCGGTCAGCGGGAAGGTGTTCTCTTATACCGGCCTCATAATCCTTAAGGACCCTTATGTCAGCAAGGTCTTCCAAAGGGGCGCTGACATAAAACTTTTTACCGTCCCTGACCGCGAAAGATGTTTTGTTCTGTGCTCCCAAAGCTATTATCTTCTTCATCTCCATCCGCCGTTCCCGCTTGCAAGAAAATAAGCGAGTATTTCCAGTTCCCTGGAAAGATCAACATTATTAACCTTGATCTTCCCGGGCACATCAAGATTGACAGGCGCAAAGTTCAATATGCATTTTATACCGGAATCCACGAGCACATCAGCCGCTTTCTGGGCTTCTCCGGCGGGAACGGCGATTATGGCCATGGGTATACCGTTCTCCTTGACGGCTTCACGCAGTTTTGCGAAACTTTCAACTTTAACGCCTTTTACGGAAGCACCTACAAGATCTTCAGAAACATCAAAAGCGGAGACTATGTCTAGGCCCTGTTCAGTGAACCCTGAGTAGGAAAGAAGCGCTTCCCCCAGATGCCCGACCCCTACCAGAGCGACCTTCCACCGCTTATCTTTTCCCACGATCCTCTCGAGGGCCTTCTTCAACTCCAGGACATTATATCCCGAACCGCTCACGCCGAACTGGCCGAAATATCCGAGGTCTTTCCTTACCTGAGCGTCGCTCAGGTTCGTTCTCTCACCAAGTTCCGAAGAAGAAACCGTTCTTATGTTGAATTCGGAAAGTTCGGTCACTTCCCTCAGGTATATGAAAAGACGCTTTACGGTCGTCTCGGGTATACGCTTGGTGGCCATCGATGCCTTCAGTTCGTTACTTTTTTCACAAAGTTCGTTCTTAATTTCACAAAGATGAATATATACCTTTTAATATAAAAAGTCAAGTATATCGCAGCGGGCGCGAGGAATGGGGCTAATCAGCTTTCAGACATCAGACATAAGCTGTCAGTCTCCGGCAGGCTGTGATGGGTGGGGACAGGTACCGCCTTGGCTGCGTACCCGGTACAAAGATCAAGTCCTTTTCCTTTTTCCCAGGAGTATAATGTCCCTCAGGCCGGCCTCGTCCTCCGCATCCATCCATTTTTTCTCAAACGCGGGATCTTCCACTATCTGGGCAATGGCGGAGAGCGCCCTCAAATGAAAAGGCCTTTCGTCCCTGGACCCTGCGATAACGAAAACCGCGTTCACACCGCTGTGGGCTCCGGGAAAGAAAATACCCTGCCGGCACCTGGCGATAAAAAGCAGGAACTGGTGCTCGCCGTTAACTATTATATGCGGAATGGCCAGTCCGGGCTTGAGCACGGTACTTGCCTGCTCCTCCCTGTCAAGAAGAAGCCTGAAAACCTCCGAGGGAGAACAGTCCAGGCGACTGGCTATCTCGACGGCTATATCCCGAAAAAAATCCTCGGCGGTCATTTTGTTCGGTATATCGACCACGACACATTCCTCGACTATCCTGTCAAAACGGTCTTTTTCTATATTATCCCTCTCCCTTATAATATCCCTCAGTTCCGTTTCAAGCGAGATATCCATGAACTCCTTGGCCGCGACCCTTTCGATAAGGTGCAGAAAAGCGAAATCTTTTTTTCCTCTCTGTCTTCCGTAGAACCAGTAAACGCTTAGGCCCGCCGCGAAAAGAAAAGACCCCAGTATGAGCGCCGCTTTGCCTATATTAACTACCAGAAGCCAGCAGCCGAAAACACCGGCTATCTGCAGCCAGGGATAAAAAGGCGCCCTGAATTTGGGCTGGTAATTACGCACACCGCTTTCCCTCATAACTATTACGCACAGGCAGGAAAATATAAAGGTGAAGATCAGGACCGTAGAGGCTACTTTCACCAGGAGATCGAGTTTAAGGAAAAGCGCGCTTGCCATAAGTATTCCGGTAAGAAGAATAGCCGCGAAAGGTGTGCTTGTCTTCCTGTTTATCTTACCGAAGGCTGGAGGAAGCAGCCTGTCCCGGCTTAAAGCCAGCGGATAGCGTGAAGCAGACATTATCCCGGCGTTGGCCGTTGATATAAAAGCCAGTATGGCGGCAAAACCCAGAGCGATCCTTCCCGGGTGGTTTAAAAAGGCTTCCGCGCCGTCGGAAATAGGCGTCAGCGACTTGTCAAGTTCCCCGGAATCCAGAACCCCGCTTGTAACATAGACCACAAGAGCGTAAACCACCGTTATCAAAACAAGAGAAAGTATCATGCCTCTGGGCACCGTCTTTCCGGGATCCTGCACCTCTTCAGCTATGCTGGCTATCTTCAAAAGGCCTCCGTAGGATACGAACACGAAACCGGCCGCGGAAAAAACGGGCACCATGCCGTACGGCGCGAAGGGTCGCAGGTTCGCGTGATCTACCGCGGGAAACCCTTTCACTACATAAAAGGACAGTATACCGAGAAGAAGCACCACTATCGCTACCTGCACGCGGCTGGCTTCTTTTACTCCTACAAGGTTCAACGCGACAAAAAGCACACAAAGGCCAAGAGCGATGTATTTGATATCCCAGGGAACCACGGCGGAGGTAAAGGCCGCCATCCCTATAAGGGCGAAAGAGCTTTTGAGAGTTATGGACATCCATGTCAAAAGACCGTTTATGGTGCCGAGGGCGGGGCCCATGCTCCGTGTAACATAAAAATAGGTCCCTCCCGCCCTGGGCATAGCGGAAGCCAGTTCAGCCTGGCTGAGCATACCTGTCATAGCCAGAAGTCCCGCGAGCAGATAAGACACTATAACGGCCGGTCCCGCCATCGCGTGCGCAAGACCGGGAAGTATGAAAAGGCCCGAGCTTATCATCGCGCCGGAAGCGATACAGAAAACATCCAGCAATTTCAGTTCTCTTTTGAGTTCCATGTCTTGAATCCTTCCGAATATTTTTAACGGCAAACATTAAGAAGATCTTAGCTGGAGGTCATAGCCGTTTGGAAAGCGTCAAAGTGTCATCCCTCGGCCTAACCTCGCTTGTGTCAAAGTGTCAAAGTAAAACCAGACGATAGAATCACATATTCAAGGCACAGTAGGCCTTTCGCCCTTCGCCTTTTGCCTTTCGCCCTTCGCCTCTCGCCTCGTCCCCCCGATCCTTACTGAATGTACTAAAATTATACCTTATTACTCCCAAATAACAAGCAAAGCTTCCGGAACGATAATCCTTTGCCAAAACCGGAATGTACTATATAATATTGCGAAAGGTATTTCCCATGAATAAGCTAAAAGAACTTTCGGTATTTTTTCCCGCGTACAACGAGGAAGGCAACATAAAGGATACGGTTTCAAAAGCCCTTTCCTTTCTGCCCGATATCTCGGAAACCTTCGAGGTCATTATTGTCAATGACGGCTCCATCGACGGTACGCCACGCGTAGCCGGGGAGCTCGCGGCGGAATTCCCTCAGGTCAGACTGGTAAACCATGACCATAACAGGGGCTACGGAGCAGCTGTGCGAACGGGTTTTTCCGAATCCAGATACGGCTATATCTTTTTCACCGACGGGGACGGCCAGTTCGATATCCGTGAACTGCGGGATTTTCTCCCCCTTATATCCGAATGCGACATCGTAGCCGGATACAGGATCAGACGGAACGACCCTTTCTACCGCCTGATAAACGCGAAAGCGTACAACCTTCTGGTCCGCCTGCTCTTCGGGTTAAAAGTCCGTGATATAGACTGCGCCTTCAAGATAATAAGGAAAAAAGTAGTTGATTCCCTTGAACTCAAGAGCGAAAGCCAGTTCGTAAGCGCCGAGTTCCTGGTCAAAGCCCGAAAAAAAGGCTTCACCATAAAACAGAAAGGCGCTCACCACTTTCCCCGCAAGGAAGGGGCTCCCACGGGTAACAGCATATCTGCGATAGTGAATTCCTTCCGTGAACTTTTCGCTCTGCGGGGAGAGTTGTCGCGAAAGGAAAACAATGAAAATTCTCAGGGCTTACGAAAATAAGATCTCGCCGGACATTCTGATCATCCTCACGGTCTCTTCGATCGTTCTCTTATGGAACCTCGGAACCGGCAGCCTGTGCTCATGGGACGAAGGATTATACGGCGGGGTTACCCGTGAAATAATACATACGGGTAACTGGATAGACCTTAGGTGGGCCGGGCAGCCCTGGAGCGATAAACCCCCTCTTTACATGTGGGTAACGGCTCTTTTCTCGAGGGTCCTAGGATTAAATGAGTTGTCCGTAAGGTTGTTTTCGGCGCTTGCCGGCGTAGGGACGGTTCTGCTCACTTACCTTACGGCTCTTAAGCTTTACTCCAGGAAAGAAGCCTTTTCCTCAGCCCTGGTCCTTCTTTCAACCTGGGCTTTCCTATGGTCCTCTAAAATGGGCATGCTTGACATTCCCATGACCTTTTTTATCGCGCTCGCGATATGCCTTTTCGAATACGGAAAAGACAACAGGCTATGCCTTTTCCTCTCCCCTCTGGCTTTTACGGGAGCCTTCCTGACCAAAGGTATGGGCGCCATGCTCATACCGCTGATACTGGGGCTTTATATCCTTATATCAGGCAGGATAAAAATCCTCAAAGACCCGGCTCTGATCTGCGGTACTATTACCGCTCTGGCGCTTTCGGCGATATGGCCTCTCGCGGCCGCGGGAGCTTACGGCAAAGAGTTTATCGATGACTATTTCCTAAAACATCTGGTCACCAGGACAACAAAAGCCGTTGAAGGCCACACGGGAGGGCTCTTCACCTATTTCGGCGTTCTGCCTAATAAGGGGCGGCCATGGGCAGGTATAGGCCTCGCCCTCTCTCCTCTGCTCATCTGGAGGACCATACGCTTCCGCGAAAAAGAGCACCTGCTTCCGCTCGTGTGGACCTTTACAGTGCTTCTTCTCTTCAGCGCGGTCCGCACCAAACTGCACTGGTATGTGATGCCCGTCTACCCGGCGCTGGCGATCATCACCGGATGGGGCGCCGCAAAGCTCTTGAAAAGCCGCGTTTTCATAATGATGCCTCTTCTCTGCGCCCTTTCTCTTTTTTATCTTGCGACGGAAAAAAACATCTTTGATCTCGACTATTCCCCGGAGACAAAAATGTTCGCCGAAAGCGCTTTGAACCTCGGGGAATGCGGCAAACCTCTCTATGCCTACAAGGTCAGCGATCCGGGGCTTCAGTTCTACCTGACCGGAAAAACGCTTCGCGTATACGATACCGAAAAGATAAAATTAACGATGAGATCCGGCAAGAATTATGTGGTCACGAACAGAAGAGAACTTAAACACCTGAAAGGCGAGCCTTACAGCATTGTACTCGAAGAGGATAACTTCGTGCTGATACGGAGTGAGTAGCCGGTTTACCGCCGCAACCGTTGTACCGGGTACGAAGGCAAGGCGGTACCTGTCCCCGCCCCTTCATCGTGATATTCACATGAACCTGATCTTCTTTCCGGCACCCCGCTTGAGCGCCTTTCTGTAGATAAGGTCAGCTACAACTATATCCTGCACAGCCAGCCCGGTGGAATCAAATACGGTTATTTCTGTTTCTTTAAGCCTTCCTTTCTTTTTTCCTGATACTATCTCCCCTATATCAGCATATACATTTCTCCTTGTAATGCTCTTTCTCCGCAGCGGAACATTGATCTCCCCGCTATGGGAAGCCTGCTCCCATGAGTCCACCACAAGCCTCGAATGCTTAAGGATAGACGGCTCCAGCTCCTGTTTCCCCGGGGCGTCGGCGCCTATGGCGTTTATGTGAGCGCCTTCTTTAAGCCAGGAAAGCTTCACGATGGGCTTTCTGGCGGGTGTCGTCGTCACTATTATATCGGCCCCTTTTACACATTCCCGAGGGGTCCCCGCAGGCAAAAGATCAACACCTCTTACCTTTACGCTGCTGCAGAAGTTTTCGGCCTCTTTGCCGGTTTTTCCCCAGACCCTCGCCTCCTTAATGACGCGAACCGCCGCAAGCGCTTCCAGCTGTGAACAAGCCTGTCTGCCGCATCCAACGAGAGCGACCGTCTCCGAGGCCTTTGCCGACATATATTCGGCAGCGACCCCGCCCGCGGCTCCCGTCCTCAGCGCGGTCGCGAGAGTAGCGTCCATAACCGCCAGGGGGAAACCACTACGGGGGTCGCTCAATATCATGAGCCCCATGACCGTGGGGAGCCCCTTTCTCCTGTTCCCGGGATGCACATTGACCCACTTTATTCCGGCCCTATCCACCGCTTCGTCATATACGGGCATGGCCCTCAGGTCTCCGTTGTGTTTTTTGAAGTACAGATAAACTTTAGGCGGCATCTGGACCTTTCCTCTTCCGTAATCCTTAAAACCCTTTTCCACTGCCTTTACGGCATCTTTTATAGAGACCAGTTTTTTTATCGTTTTCTGATCGATGATAAGAGTGTGTTTGTTCATAAGTGTCCCCGTTGCACAGATAAAGGCACAGGCAGAGATATAGATATTGGTTGCTCCAGGATACTGTTTCTTTACCTTTACCTATACCCGCACCTTAAATAATTACTTCCCATGGATCTTCCGCGCTATCCTTAATCGCCTGTCGTAGTCCCTGACCATTTTTATCACCACCCCGCTCAGCCCCAGAAGCGCTACGAGGTTCGGAAAAGCCATAAAGGCATTGGCTATATCGGCCAGGTTCCAGATAAATTCCAGTTTAACTACAGCCCCCACCGGTATCAAAACACAATAAATCCATTTATAAGCTCTTACTGCTTTTTCCCCTAAGAGGTAATACACACACCTGTCCCCGTAATAAGACCAGGCGATGGTAGTGGAAAGCGCGAAAAAGACAAGTCCGAAACCTACGACGATATCTCCTCCCACTCCTCCCATTGAATGATTGAAAGCGGACGCGGTAAGAGTGGCGCCGTTGAGGCCGGTCGACCATTTTCCTGATACGATTATTACAAGAGCCGTAAGAGTACATATGACCAGCGTATCCACGAACGGTCCCAGCATGGCGACAAGGCCTTCGCGCACGGGTTCGTTCTCCCTGGCGGCCGCGTGAGCGATCGGCGCCGACCCCAGGCCCGCCTCGTTGGAAAAAAGACCGCGGGCTATGCCCATCCTCATCGTGTAAAGTACAGCCGACCCGGCAAATCCTCCGGCAGCGGCGGTAGGCGTGACGGCGTGACGGCATATCAGACAGAATGCCGGCGCTATCTTTTCGGCGTTGGCGATAAGGATATATAACGCACTTAAAAAATACACACCGCACATCAACGGCACTATTACCTGTGTTACACCGGCTATTCTCCTTATACCGCCCACTATCACAAGCCACACGAGCACTGCCAGAACGACGCCAGTTATCGCGGGCGCAACGCCGGCGGAACTTTCCAGAACATCCGCGACCGAATTCGACTGTACCATATTGCCTATGAAAAGCGCCGTTACCATCCCGCAAAACGCGAATATAACGGCAAGCCACCTGGCGTTCATACCCTTTTCAAGATAATACATGGGACCCCCGGCTACTTTCCCGCGGGCGTCGAACTGCCTGTATTTCAAGGAAAGAGCGCACGAAGCGAATTTGAGCCCCATACCGAAAAAGCCGGTTATCCACATCCAGAAGACGGCCCCGGGTCCTCCCAGGGCTACGGCAGTAGCTACTCCCGCTATGTTCCCGGTCCCTATGGTAGCTGATAAGGCTGTGCTGAGAGCCTGAAAATGCCTGATCTCTCCCTTGTGCCTGGGGTCTTCAAAGTGCCCCAGGGTAACCCTGACGGCGTGGAAGAATTCCCGGACCTGGATGAACCGGGAACGAAAAGAATAATATATTCCCGTACCGAGAAGCAGCGCCATAAGGAAAGGGCCCCAGACAGCTGAACTGACCTTCTGAACAAATACATTTAAATGCTCGTACAATGTTATTCCTCCTGCCGCGGCGTCCCGGATGTTCATATTTTGCTTTCCCGGTACGCACAGACCGGATCCTGTCTACTCTTCGTAAAAGGAATTGAAATCGCTTATGACCCTGGGATCGGGATTCCTCCGCATATAGTCTATGTAGACCTCGGCCATTCGGGCTATCCTGCTTCCGGGCTTAAGCTCGATGACCTTTCGCAGCTCGGCGTATGCTTTCGAACGGTCGTGGAACTCGTTATAATATATCACCGCGAGGTTGTAATGCCCCACCGTTCCCTCCGGATCCAATCTTACGGCTTTTCGGGCCGTTTTCAACGCGCCTTCCCTGGTTCCGTAAAGAGTATGCATATGGCTGATATATCTGAGCGCGGCAGCGTAAGCCTCGATGTCTTCTTCATCTTTTTCCTCAAAAGCGTCCATTTTGCTCTCATATAACGCGAAATTCCTGAACGCCTTATGCGGCTTCCTTTCAAAAACATACGCTTTTCCCAGATGAAAATACGGAGCCGGATATTCGGGCGACCTCTTTATGACTTTCCTGAAGATCTTTATCGCTTTTCCCCTTTCGCCTTTTTCCCAGTATATCTGTCCCAGCTGTACCGTAGCCGTATGGTCCCCGGGATTCAGGGACAAACGCTTGCGGCATATTTTCTCGGCTTCATCGTGGTCACCCGATTTGAGCAGTTCGATAACATCCTCATAAGTCCCCGGGAAGGACCGCCTGACGCTTTCTATCCCGAGTATCTCGGGAGAACCGTCGGCAAGCCCCTCTTCACGGTATCCTTCTATCGCCTCTTCGTAAACATCTTCGGCTTTTCCGTACTTCCCCAAAGCGGCGAGGCAATCTCCCAGGCGGGTAAGAAGCCTGATGTTCCGCGGGTCCTCTTCCAGGGCTTTACGGTAATCCCTTTCCGCCTGTTCGTACAACATCGAGAAATAATAGACATCCGCGGAAAAGACATTAAGGCCCTCAAGTTCCGGCGCGTTCTTTTTGAGCCACTTTATATGCGGAACTACAAGAGAAGGATAGAAGTGACCGTCCCCCGTAAGGTAAGTCAGCAGGGTGAAATGCAGCGCGGTAAGCTCCTCTTCCTGAATACCCGCACCGGGTTCCTTTCCGGAAGACGCCTCTATCCTCTCAAGAAGGCCGCGGTTCTCATCCATGCTGCCGATGATCCATTTGAGCATCTCACGCTGTTCGACGGCCGGGAAACGCCTTCCCGCTTCCTTGAAATACCTGTAAGCCCTGTCGTACTCCATCAACCCGTAATAGCCGATGCCTATATCGATAAGCACACGGGGATCGTCGCCTCTACCAAGCATTAAACGGAGCTTACCGACCGCCTCAGAGTAATCGCCTTCTGTCAACATGCTGTTCTCTATTGCAGCCAGTTCCGCGGTCAGATCATCCCCCGGGGAAGACAAGACCGGAAAGCTCGAGTACAAAGCTATGGCCAGTATTATGTACTTAACCTCTCTCAATATCGCTCCTCACAAATTCACCATAAGATGCTCCGTCATCCCCCCTAAGACCACCACAAGGTTATAAATATGATGCATGACGATCGCCTGAAGGGTAGAACCCGTTTTCGCTTTCACGAAAGTAATGGCCAGGCTCAGCGCGGCAATGACCCCGACGAACAGAGCATCTTCCTTTACCTGGGGGTAATGGGCCAGGGTAAAAAGCGCTGTCGTTGCTATGATAGAAGGATAAACTCCAAGGTATTTGTTGAAAGCCGGATAAAGAAAACCCCGGAACAAGACTTCCTCAACTACAGGCGCCACAAAAAGCACGGAGAATATTATAACTATATTGCCCAGTATCCTGGCCTCCGGGAACACTGAATCGAACGGTATCCCGGGAACGAGCGGGTTAGTGTCGTTTATCATCTTAAAAACTATACAGGCGGCTATGTATAGCGGAAGCCAGAACTCCTTATTCGGAAGAGGCTCTCCCCGGGAAAGCACGGTCTTCCGGAAGGATATGTTCCTGGCCCTGACTATTACCACCAGAAAGAAAAGGCTGATGGCCTTCAATATTATGGTATTAATGTAAATGCTGAGGTAATGGTAAAGTCTGGGTTCCCGGGTAAAAATAAAGAAGTTGAGCCTCAACCACTTAAGAAGATGGAAACCTATCTTGAACGGGTCGTGAAAGACAAAGACCCAGATAAGCACCGAAATAGCCGCTACATCCGCTATACTCCAGGGGCATCTGGAAGCGTTCTTCCCGGAATTCCAGAAAAGCTGAACATTCTTAAGCAGATTTTCCCGGACCACGGCCCCATACGGCTTAGTTTCAGGGGCAGGAGTGCCGTCCGTAAGTTTCTTACAGTACCGGCACCTGAGGGCTGTATCGCTTATCTCTCTTTTACACTTAGGGCATTCCATTCTCGTTTTTAGTCGTCTCCTAAGTGAAGTTTATATTATTAACGGGATGAAAACAAGCATGTCAGGTTAAAAGGGTAAAGGGTTAAAGAGGCGCCCGGACCCTATACCCTGCATCTTTGACGCTTAACGCTTGAGGATGGGGGGACAGGTACCGCCTTGGCTCCGTACCCGGTACAAGGTATTTCACTCGCCTTATATCCGTTAAGCCGATATAAGCGCCCGGCGCTCGGCGTCCACAAGTTCCTTGAGCTCTTCCAGGTCCATTGCCCTTGCTTCGGGGATAAAGCGCCATATGCGGGGATTATTACCGTCGGGAACGGCTTTTATCCCTGCTATCTCAAGCGAATCGCTCTGGCCTAAGGCAAAACGGACCGCAGCCGTGACCATGTCGACCATATTAACATAACTGTTGGGCACAAGGTTCGAGGGATCTACGGCGGCCAGAAAAGCTTTTTCTTCAAAAGCAAAACCCCGGTAAGCCGCAAAAGCCGCGTTTCGAAGGTGATTTATGGAATCCCTGCTTCCTATAGCTATAACATTGGAAAGTTTTGTTCCCGTGTCTCTCTGTTTCTGTATGATCTCCTCGGCGAAATTCTGTCCTTTTCCTCTTATTACTATCATATTGTCCAGGCCTTCGATCCTGGAAAGACGGAATAATTCGCTTAAAAGCGGCTGCATGGTATCAGAAGGGTTCCAGCTGGTATCCAGGGCCAGTATTATTTTTTCCCCTTTATCCCCGGCTTCTCTGGCCATCCATTTAAGGCTGTCCACAAGGGCCTCGGCTTTTGACTTTGCTGAAAGAGAAACCAGTCTTTCTTCCAGCCTCGTCCGGATCTCATCAAGTTTCCGCGCCGCCTTGAATTGAAGAGAGATTATGCTCTCCGTATTATTTATCTGCTCGAGCACCGGAGTCGTATAGAGGTACTGGTGTTTCTGTATACTTTCCCTGCTTATTCGCGCCACTTCTTCCAGTGCGTCAACCGCTTCTTTCAAGTCTTCGTTATCCTCATCGGCTTTTGAATATCTGCGTTCCCATTTTTGAATAGCTTCGATCATCTTCTCTATACGCTTTTCGTGTAAATGCCCGTAATCCTCATATCTTCTCAGTTCACGATAATCCTCAAGAAGGGTTTCCATCTGCGCTTTAGCTTCAGATATTTCTGCTGACGGGGACTTTTTCTTCATCCGGATGTGCTTTTCAAGGGCTTCCGTTTCACGGAGATCATCTATGGCGTATGACATCTGCATTGTAGCGGTAGAAAGTGACGAATGGACGCTGTTAAACGGGGCGTTCAACATGTAAAAAATGTCACTGAGATAGTCTTCTAATATTGAGTTATCGTATTTATCAGGGAATTTATCCCTGTAAACCGAATCTATTACCGCGGCTTCCCTCAACGCAGCGGCCGCTACGCGCGCGGCTTCGTAAACGGTGTTCGGCGCTTTTTTGTTTCCGCTGGAAAGCACGGAAGGATGGTGGCTCCACTCATAGACCCACCTGGAAAGTCTCTTGCTAAGCACAGCCGCCTCGGACTGCAAGGCCCGCAGCTTCATCAAAGACCATTTGCCTCTGCTCCTTCTTTCCCGCATATCCATAAAGGAATCATATATACCTTCCAGTTCATCCTGAAGGTCAAAAACGGTCCTGGGACCCGCGGGAATATAAAATTTTTCAATATCTATTTCTTCTGAATCCCGGGACAAGGATGTCTTTATGTATTCAATGCTTCGGCGGGCATTCCGTATAAGCGGATATATTTCTCTCTCCCTCTTCTCTCCGCTTTCGTCGTATGAGTAATTTACCCTGTAATAGGTTATCACTTCTATCATACGCTTAAACGATCCGGAAAGGCTTCTTACATGCCTCTCCGCCCCGAACCCTTCGGCCCATTTAACTTCCCAAGCCTCTATTCTTCTCAAGGCCTTATCCGCATAAAGTTCCAAAGCATCATACGAAAGAGGCCTTTCGGAACTCGCTTTTATGAAATCCTCCAGGGCAGCATCGAATTCATCGCGGGCCCGCGACGCGTATTCGTCTTTCGTCATTGGAACCGCCGGATCAGTCACGCCATCGGCCGGAGCGGATCTCTTCCCCTTTACTGATGCCGGTCTATATACCGGATCCTCCATTATCACCCAAATATCCCCCACCTGCATGAAGATATTATCGGGAAAGGAGGATGCTTTACGGATGTCATCCGGACTGACTTGTACCGCGGGAGCGTTGTCGATCACTCCGGCGGGATCCTTATAAAACCTCAGGAGCTGAGTATATTCTCCGTCTTTTCTGTCATACGGCAGACAATATGTATTTCCGTCAGAGAACATGTCCGCGACCCTGAACCGGGAAAGATCTATGTGCTCCAGCTGGGTCCGGATCAGGAACTTGAGCGTTTCTACTCCGATATCCAGGTCAATGGCCTGTGAGATCAGAAGTGTCAAATAAATAAACGCGGTATCTTCCTTGAAACGATCTATGAGGCGTCCTTTTTCTTCCTCATCTTCAAGTATCTCAAAAGAGCTTCCGCCCTTTTTTTCCAGTCTGACAAGGGGTTTTATCCTGGATAAAGGCGAAAGATTCTCTTTTTCATATAATGTGACGGGTTTAGTGTAAGTGATCTCCGATATAGCGGCGGGGCCGGATATAATGCAGATACAGGAAAAGATAGTTAATACTTTTATCCACTTGTTCCTTGTAAATATAGTGGATAACATATCTATCCTCCTTTCGGCTCAAAAGAAAAGCAGAAAATCCCCAAATCTAGCTTTTCTTAATATTAATATATTATACCACAAAATTCCTTGTTTCTAACTTTTAAAAATACTAATTAAAGTTGTTTTCCCGCTGTTTTTTCTTATGTTTTGTAGCGGGATCCTTGTGAACAGCTTTAATACATGATATTATTAGTTATACAAGCATATTTTCCTCTTCTTCCTGTAAATAACAACGGGTTTTTCACAGCATGCGCATAGCCTTAACCTACAACGAAAAAACTTCCGACTCCGTAAAACAGGGAGAGCTCCTCACCCGTGAAGAAACCGAAAAGATCCGAAAGGCTATAACCTCCTGCGGGCACGATGTCTTTCCGGTAGAAGTTTCGGGTCCTAACGACGAAGTCGTAGAAGACATTATCAGGGCCCGGCCCGAATTCATCTTCAACATCGCGGAAGGCACTACTGGAGAGAACAGGGAAGCGCAGTATCCCGCTATCTTCGAATACCTCGGGATTCCTTATACGGGCGGCAGGTCTTCCCTCTTGAATGTCTGCCTGGACAAGCGGTTGACGGAGAAGATACTGGCCAAAAGAGGCGTGAGGGTACCTCCGGGACGGTTGATAACCGCGGAAAAACGGGACAGCATCAAAGACATTCCCTTCCCTATCCTTGTAAAACCGAATTACGAAGGAAGCAGTAAAGGCATAACCGAGAACTCGGTTATCGAAAGTCCCGAAGAAGCCGAAGAAGTCATTGAGAAACTCCTCAAGGAGTTCCCCGAAGGCCTTGATGTGGAGCATTTAGTTCAGGGCCGCGAATTCACCGTCCCTCTTCTGGAACTTTTCCCCGGGCATTTTCTGGAGATCGTTGAACACACTTTTTCGCGAAGCGGCGGGTACAACATTTACGATTACGATCAGAAGCACGCCGGGGACGAAAAGAACACGGGCGTCAACATCGTATGTCCGCCCGAACTTTCGGCCCAGCAGCGTTGTGACATACTTTCAATGGCGAGCCGCGCCGAACAGGTGCTTCATTGCCCGGACATGGGCCGCATCGACATCCGACTGAGCGAGGACGGGACACCCTATTTCCTCGAAGTGAACGCTATTCCCCGTCTCCTTCCCGACGGTTCTCTTGCCGTTGCCGCGAAAGCACGGGGGGTCGCTTATCAGGAGATGTTCGACCTTATAATCCGTTCCGCCGCCGAACGCTACGGTTTATCCCCGGACCACCGAAAACCTTTCAGGGTAAAGCAAAAACGGTCCACTGTACGCGAAGCCGGAATAACCATCGGGCGTTTCCCCACCGGGAATTTCAACGCCATCACGGATGTCGGAGGCGTAGCCGTCGGGCATGTTACCCATATAGAGGATAAAGTACCCATCCCCGGGGAAAAAGGAAAAACGACTTGTGTGCGCACGGGAATAACCGCTATCTGCCCACGGCCTAAAACACTTTTCAACAAGCACATGATGGCCGGCGCTTTCGTCCTTAACGGTATCGGGGAGATGGCCGGGATAACCCAGGCGCGGGAATGGGGATGGATAGAGACACCTATACTTCTGACCAACACCATGAGCGTAGGCCGGGTGCACGACGGTATCATACAGCATCTCGTACGCTCTCACCCGGAGCTGGGCCGCAAGGTAGAGGTCACCATCCCTCTCGTCGGAGAAACGAACGACGCTTTTCTGAACGATGTACGGATACACAGGAATTCGGCCGGGGACGCTATTAAGGCTATAAGATCGGCAAAAACCGGACATGTAGAACAGGGGAGCGTAGGCGGCGGCACCGGGATGATAAGTTTTGACTTCGCCGGAGGTATAGGCACGAGCTCCCGGATCGTCCGCTCCAAAGCCGGAAAGATACCGGATTTCACGGTCGGGGTCCTCGTGCAGTCCAACTTCGGAAGTATGCGCAATCTCACCGTGGACGGACGCGTGATAGGAAGGGACCTGGACGAACTCTTCCCTTACGAAACACGCAGGAAAAAACCTTACGGCTCGGTAATAGTAGTGGTAGCCACCGACGCTCCCCTGATGACCCCCCAGCTGAACCGTCTCGCGAAACGGGCCGCCCTCGGCCTCGGAAGGGCCGGTTCCCACGCGGCCTCTACCAGCGGCGAGATCATAATGGCCTTCAGCACGGGCAACCAGGTCTCAAGAGAAGCTAAAGAAAGAGAACATATCCTCAATTTCACTTCCGTCAACGACGCTTACATAAACCCGCTTTACGAAGCCGTGATCGAAGCTACCGAGGAAAGCGTGCTTAACGCCATGTTCTGCAGCAAAGGCCAGTCCGGGAGAATGGGACGGTCCGCCCCGCCTATCCCCATAAAAAAGGTATGTGAACTCCTGAAACAATGATCAGCCCGAAAACCTCTTTATCCCTTAATGAACCCTTTAATATCCCGCGCGAAAAGGCCGGATCTTTCCTCTGAGACAAAGTGCCCTGTCCCCTCGTAACGGACGGTCTCCGCGCGGGGGAAAGCTCTTCTCCAGACATCCAGCTCTTTTTCCCGAAAAGCTATGTCTTTCATCCCCCAGGCAAAGAGGATGTCCTTTTCCAAAAGCGCCGCCCTCTTCCCCCACAGATCCTTAAGCCAGGGCGAGGAAGCGGTAATGCTCCGGGGAAACACCCAGCTGCCCTTCCTTTCCGACGGCCTTGCCAGCGGTTTTGTATAGTGGCGATGCACCTCCGGGGTCAATTTGCTTTTATCCCCGAACATAAGGCGGAGCATAGTACCGGCGAAAAAATTATGTTCCATTACCAGCCACCTGCCGACGGGTCCACCGACAAAGGAACTGAAAAGTGCATAATAAGGATCACGGCCGACCGGCCACATCCAGGTATTGGTTATGACCAGGCCGGAGACCTTTTCCGGATGATTTATGGAGTAGGACAGGCCGATAGGACCTCCCCAGTCCCCGACAACCAGGGTTATACCGCTAAGGTCCAATGACTCTAGGAATATCTCCAGGTTACGGGCCTGGTCTTCGGGAAGATAGGTCCATCCCGGGGGTTTATCGGAAAGTCCGAACCCTATATGGTCCGGGGCGATACATCTGTATCTTTTTGAAAGCCGGGTGATGATATCCCTGAACTGGAACGACCAGGAAGGATTGCCGTGCACAAAGACCACAGGCGCGCCCTCTCCCTCGTCAACATAATGCATCCACCCCGCGGGAACCTTAAAATAACGCGGTTCGAAAGGGTACATCTTCCGGTCGATCCAGGCGGGTTCTCTTCTTTCTCGCATTCTTCCTTCCCCCAGCAAAAAACATGTAGACGCTTTACATAAAATACTTTAAATAAATATTTTACAGAATAAATACGGGTAATACAAGCCCGCGACTACCTGTCAGGACATTTCTATTTACCTGCCCCGGCACCTTTGCCCCATCATCTTTCGGCGGAAAAATAATCGTTCTTTTTTAACACATTGCAAATACTTTCATTGACAATGTAATTGTATTTCAATATAATTAGAACTCCGACAAATTTAAAGAACTATTCCCCGGTAGCTCAATCGGTAGTAGCGACTGGCTGTTAACCAGTAGGTTGTTGGTTCGAGTCCAACCCGGGGAGCCATTATATAAAAAGGGATATTATCC
>WJMG01000076.1 GCA_014728075.1 Candidatus Omnitrophota bacterium
CATTATAACTATATCACCCTCTTCCGTAACAGTAAGGTTCCGCAGATCGAAATCAAAGCTCAACGGATAGTTACCGTACCGCATTACCCTGCGCACTATGCCTATCACCGAATTCTTCTTGAACTCCCTCCTTAACTGCCTGTCCTGGTCTATGGATGGGCCGAGCGTATTCCGGAATATCCGGGAAAGTTCCACCAGTACATGTTCCTCTGGATAGAACCTTACGGCTCCGGGATTTTCGGAAAGTGATTCTTTTATGCTTTCCTGGACCTGCCGGATCACATCGAGCGATGCCTTGTCGGGCGCCAGCATAACGGCAAGACCGTCCCCGTCCTCCCACGACAGGACGCCTTCCTCGTTACGCCTCATCATGCGGCCGCGATCGGGATCGATATGCAGGTTTTCGTAATCGGTTATGGGCCCCGCCTCTTCGTTAAGCGACCTTAGCTTCCTGTTCATTATCAAAAGTGAAAGTCCGGGTATTCTTTGATATATCATGTTGTGGATAACAAAGAACCTGACCCCGAAGGTCTCAACGAGGTCTACCCATCGTCTCGTTTCAACCGATAAAAGCCTGTACGCGGCGGAGAACTCCTCGAAACCCAGGAACCCTTTAGGCATGAGCCTGGCAATGGGAAGTTTCATTATATCCCGGTACAGCAGGTCAAGCCCCAGGGCGCTACGCAGGTCCTCTTCCCGGGATGTTCCGGAAGAGGAATATTCGGCTTTCTCCAACAGAACATCTATTATCCTTTTCTGCATGAAATTCAGTTCTTCGTTTTCCGCGAAGATATCCGATTTATAAAACGCGAGAAGCTTGACCATCTTTGACTCTATTGCCCTTTTGAGGTTGAAATCGTAGTCCCCTTCTTCGCCTCCTATTATGTATTTGTCGTACTCTTTCCTTCTTTCCTCGTTCACAAGGGACTTGAAAGCTTCCATTATCTTTTCCGGTGTGTGCCACTTTGCGTCGCCATCGTAGTCCGGAAAAGACCATTCGAGCAGGGCCTCCGAGATCCTTCTGATCTCTTCGTCCAGGGCAAAGGTCATGGCATTGGCTATTTCTTCGGTTATTTCGCCGAAAATAATGGCCTTCCAGATGAAATAAATACTCAGCGCTAATGCCGGCGGGACCAGCGGGCCGAGCGTTTGCAAAAACGGCAGGAACATAAGGCATGCGGCTCCCAGACAAAAACACATATAGCTCCATCTCCTGTAAAGGTCGGCCGTTACCGCCTTGCCCGATGAGTAGAACTCTTCCATGATACCGCTTATATTGTCTATCTCCGAAGGGTATCTTTTTTCCAGAAAATCAATAAACGCCTCATCCTCATCAGTGAGAAAAGCCTCCTGTTTGCCTCTGGCCTTGGCCACGGAATCCATGAGAGTGGCGTCCCGGTCCCTCATCAGTTCCAAAAGCGCCTTTACGGTCTTTTTCAAGGACCTTTTATCAGCGTCTATCTTTTCTATATCCCTTAAAAGGAATTCTATAGTATGGGGAAAGGGTTCTATCCCTTTGCCCTTCCTGCCCTGGGTGTAAAATTCGTTCCCGTACAGGAAAATATCGACCACTTTAGCCACCGCGATCAGCTCTTCCAGGCCGCGCATCGCCTCTTCCGGTTTTTCCCGGCTGCCGAGTTCTTCTTTTCTCGCGGCAAAATCCTCAAACCTTCCGTAGAACTCAATAAGCTGCTCCGCCCTGGACGGAATGACGACACCCTTTTCCCTTATCGCTTGCAGGGAATAGAAATTCGGATCGAACATCCTTTCCGCCATACGGCTCTCTTCTTCGTTCAATTCGCTTCCCTTGAGAGCTTCCAGTCCCTTTATAAGGATAAGCTTCTGCTCCCTGCGGGTCTTGTCGTATCCACCGTTATCCGCGATGAACCTGCTCACGGCTCTCTCGACATAGTCCTCCTCGGGATATCTGCTTAAAAGAAGGGACCGTATTTCGGCGGACGCGCCCCCCTGCCTCAAAGGGTTCCCGAGATCGTACCCCCACATCGCGAGCCTCAAAAGGTCCACATCCTCCTCGGGAACGGACAATCTTCTGGCAACCGATACGGCTATCTGTTCTTTTATATTCACCCTGTGGGAAGCGTCGGGATTCTTGTAATGGTTTCGGAGGCTCTGTACCGCCTGTTCTACGGAATATGTTTCCATCCCCGCTATTTCGGTTATCCTGTCCCTGAAATCCGAATAAAGCTTGCCGTATTTATTTACAAGCTCGTTTTCCGACATGTGCCGGAAGATATCGTCTATCATGCTCTTTTCTTTTGATGAGAAGCGAGACCTGCCCAGCTCTTCCCCCATTATCCTGATAAATTCCTCTTTTTTGTGTATGATAACCGTGTCGAGGGGACCTTTGTCGCCTGAGGCCCGGTCAATATTCCTGTTTATGAGTTTCTCTATGGAAAAAAGCAGGGAATGGCTTTCCCTGGGTATGAAGGAGGATTGCCTCCGGATATTATCGGTTATGGACTTGAACCTGCTCCTGCTGTCATGATCGCTTAAAGACCTGTCGTCGAAAATATTAGCGAAAAATTCCTCTCCGTCCCTGCCCGACATGCTTATCTGACCGGAACTCCCGATGTAAAGGGAAGTGGATTCCCTTCCGAAAAGGGCGAAATCTATATTCATCGTAAGGTATTTTTTATGCAGGAAATTGACCAGGCCTTCGTAATCCTTCTCCCGGACCGCGCCGGGTCCCTTTTCCGGATCCCGGGTTATTTCCCATTCAAAGCCTTTAAGATCCCCTATCCCTCTCGCAAAAATATCCGCCAGCGCCGAGACGGCACAGTTCTCTTCGCTTTCTTCAGGGGCAAAATTCTCCCTGTTGACAAAAGTGAATATCTCGATGTTCTTGTCCCTGCAGCTTTGCCTTATCCTTTCCAGTACTTTTACAAGCTCATCGTTGGGTTCCTGAACATTAAAAGATATCTTATCGACAAGGGGAAGCACTTTTTTATCGATGATACCCCATTTCTCCTCGACGATATCTATGTTCTCAACCATGTCTTTCATGAAAAGAACGGTTGTAAAACCCCTGCTGTTTGCGTACTCGAGTATTCTCCGGAGTATCACCCAGTTAAGAACATCGCTTAACCCCTCCTGGGAAAGGTTCAGAACGAAATTTATTCGGCGCGCCCCCTTTTCCCACAATCTGTCTATGACATCTTTCTGGGAGCCCACAAGGTTCTGCACCTCTCCCCTTTTAAGCTCATCTTCCCGGAAAAAAACGCTTTCGAGTTTATAATAGACAGCCGGGGGTAAAAGGCCTACGCCTTCGGCTTCGTAAAAGTTGCGCTTGATCTCGGCTATCACCTGAAAGGCCTGTTCACCGTTCTGCAAAAGCGCTGTCCTGGAAAGCGCTTTTCTTACATTTTCCCTGCTGAACTGGGAGAACTCTTCCTCTCCGTACAATGTCCAGAGCCCGCAGACGGACAGCGGATCCACTACTCTGGGTTCCGGGTCGGAATCGAAGAACTTAACATATCCGGTCCTTCTGGGGATGAAATACACCAGTATCTGGCCTTCTTCGTTCTGGGTAAAGACCTTATCCAGAGTAAACCCGGAAGACCTGATTATTCTTTCCACATCGTAGCAGCGCGAAGCCATCAGATTGGTCATCCCTTTCGTTCCCTTTACCGCTATGATCTGCAGCGGTCTTTCGGCGTCGGGATATCCCCTTACGGAATATATGACCGGCTCACCTCGCCTGCTTACGCAGACCGGGTCCATGGGGGACCTTTCCAGTGGAAGGTACGGTATGCCGAAGCGGCGGGTCATCCCCTCCTGGACACCGGCCCCGGAACTGTAGATGTCGAGATAAAGCCCTTTTCCCGAATGTGCCGACATCTCGTTCTTCCAGACGATCTTCTTGTCCGGGCTCAGGTGGGACATCATCTCCAGGACCTCCCTGTAATAAAGCCTGCTGGAAACAGCCTGATCCACATCGTCCTTGCTTCTCGCTTCTATGTGAAAAGGATACAGCGCTCCCATGTCCGCGGTGAAATTCCAGCCGTTTATCTCTTTATAGCTTGAAGGGTACGGCCTGTCCCCTGACCTTCTCTCTCTCTTCGTCAGGCCCATTGCCCTTGCCCTTTTATTCCATCTGTTCCACTGCTTGAGCAGGCCCTTCATGTTCTCTACTTCCCAGTTGTCGCTGGCGACATAGAATCCCGCCTCTTCGGCTATGCCGTCAAGGTACAGGTCGAGGGAATCGAAACTTTTCTGGCCGAAGACCTGAAGCCAGAGTTCAGCCATGTCCCTCTTACCTATGATAAGGCTGATAAATCTTTCCAGCCCGGGCAGGATCAGTAACATGGACCAGAGGTCGGGCAATACGGCCTCGTGCAGGACGATTATCTTCTGCATTTCGTACGGCAGCCTGTCGAAAACCTTCCTCTCCAGCACAATGTCGCCTTTTCCGGTCCTTTTCGCGACGGGTTTCCGCCGCGCGTCTTCTTCACTGTATTGCAGTTTTCTGAAAGCTCTGTAAACTTCTTCCCCAAGGTCCGAATAGCGCTTTGATGCCGCCAGAGCGTAGGCGGCCGCCGCGGAAAGCAGAAGTCCGCCGATACCGTAAGGGATGGATGCACCCTTCCAAGCCGCCAGACACATGAGGGTCGAGGCAGTGAACAAGATAAGTGATGCCGAAAAGCTAACCCTGCCCCACCTTATTGACCTTTCGGCTTGAAAATAATGCTCCTGCCTCCTTTCGTCCTCCCGGCCTTTCTTTTCCGTAACTTCTTCACCGTCCTTGACCTTCAGTCCACCCGGACCTCCCGAAAGAAAATCGCGGGCCCCGGTAAACAGGACCGCTATACCGGGCAGCGAAAAAATATAGCCCAGATAATGTTCTTCGAAGACCTTCACGAGACGCCTGTCGGCGTAGGGCAATTCCTTGAAAACGGGATCTTTTGAGATGCGCGTAGCATATGATTCTTCGTCCGTTTTACCGCTTTTTCTCAGCTTTTTAAGCGTCCTCCGCCAGACCTCGAAAAACCTTCCGGCCGTTACCCCGGCAAAGGCCGCAATACAGCAGAACACAACGGTAAACAGCGTAACGGATAACACATTACTGAATATTACCGGTGAAATGACCGCTATAATGGAACTGGCCAGTGTCACGGCGGACGCCGTAACGGTTATTTTCCGTGCGGATCCCGGGGTAAATATCCCGGGCTCGTATTTTATGGTCTCGTTTATGTCCCTTATTACCCTGGAGCTCGAGGAAGATCTCATCGCTTTGGCGGGTATCAGGGAAAGGGCCAGTGCCATTATCGCAAGGAACAACCGCTTTCCCGCCGACGATAAGGGGCCTTCCGCGAGGGACTTCGGAACGGAATATGCCTTCCGGTAGTCCGGTCCGGCGGAAGGAAGCACCTCAAAATCCACATCTATCGGTTCGTCGTCAGGAAGCTCACCGGTCTCCGGATAAAGGTCTCCGACCCGCCAGGCGGCACCCTGTGCGAGAGGACCGTATCCCTCGTCCTCAAGATATCTCAAAAGGTCGCGGGTATTTTCGCACATACGGTTTTGAAGCGCCGCTCTTTTTCTCTCATCGGTTGCGCGGTTGTATACATCGACCCAGTACTCGGCTACCGCTTCTGAATACGAATCGACATCCGGATAGTCACCCCTCTTCGGAATAGGCCTGGGGTCCCACCTCATCCTTGCCCCGGCCATGGCGAAAGACAGGGCATCGCTTTCTATCAACTGCCTGCTCCACTGGGCGGCCGGATAAAGCCCGAGATGGCGATAGTTCAGGTCGCTCCCGTGGACCCTGTTAAAAACTTCCGCAAAAGCTAAGGCAAGCTCATCGCCCATAGTAAGCGGTCTTCGTTCTGTGATATACTCGATAGTATTAAGGGCGTCCTGGCTTGTGACCTGGGTGATCCCGCTGTCAGTACCGCCTCCGAGGCTCCTTCTCCATCTGAAGCCTCCGCTTTCGTGATCGGCTATGGCCAGCAGAGCGATAAAGGCGTCCCTTCTGCTCTCTTCTTCCCTGTCCGAGTATATGGCATCCACCGAAAACGAGGTTAAACGGGCCGCTCTCTCCAGCCTCTCACCGTAGGGCGCTTTCTCGTCAATATTTGCGAGGTCCGGGGCTTCCGCAGCTTTCCCTATAAACGCCAGTGAAAGAAAAAGAAGCATAAATGGATACTTGAACCACTTACTCCAGAACACGCGGGGGTCGTCATCTGAGGACCTTTTCCGCGAGAGAAATACTTCTATGAAGGACTCGTCTCCTTCCCGGAGAGCGAGCTCCTCGCTGTCTTCTTCTCTGGGGTCGCGTGCATCCCGGACCAGAGAAAAAAGAGAAGCGTCTCTTTCGGATATCAATTCCGCCAGAGCGTCAAGGGCCGAAGTATCGGTTATTCCCTCGTTGCCGAAAGCTTTCACCAGGAACTCGAAAGTTTCATCGAAGGTCTCGGGCTCTCTGCCGTCCCTTAAAAGCACCATTTTGTCGCGGTTATTCCCGGTCTCGAAAATATCCGCCGCGAGCAGAACAGCGAAAAGTTTCCTCAGCTCCCCGGGTGTCGCGTTCAGAAGCTCTTTGTTCCTGAGTATCTCGTCCTGGTTTTCGAAGAAGTTCGAGGGATGCTGATGATACCTTATCAAAAGCTCGACTTCAGCGGGCATTTCTATTTTCATTCCCTGGATATCATCTACCGCCCTTCCACCGTGGTCATAGAGGTCCCTGGCGATGTAATCTTCCTCCTGTGTAAGGTCATCTCCCTTTCTCTCCCGCAGGTATCTGAGGAAATCGTAAAGGTTCCTGTGCTCTTTCCTGTCCTCTGCGTTGAGCCTTTTCCCTCCGTGGAAAAGCCCTCCGTTATACTCGATTATCCTGTCAAAAGCGTCGGGATCTATATATTCACCGTCGTGCGTCTGGGCGGCAGCGGAGAGTATCCTCAGCAGGTCGCTGCGCAAGCCCATTCTTTCACCTATAAGGACCGCTATCTCGGCCACCCTTTCCATGTGGCGTACGGCGTAATCCATTTCCTCGTAACGCTCGGTATAATTCTCTCCTATCCACAGCCTCTCGCTGCGCCCCATAGACATTATGTCCCGCGGATGTCTCTGGAATTCGGCTCGCTTCTGCTCCCTCTCGTGCCTTTTTATCCCTCTGTCCACGAAAGAACTGATAATATTAAGCTCCGCGTTATCCCGTGAGAACTTTTTCCCCGCCGCGATATCTGCTATGTATTCAACCGCTTTTATGAGTTTTGCCGAATTATACAGAGCTGAAACGAATTTACCGTCTAGGCCTATGGAACGCACTCTCCGGACGAATTTCCTGGTCATTCTTCGGAAAAAAGGATATTCGAGCTGAAGGAGGTCTTCGATGGTATACTTTATCCCGGTTTCATTCAGGAGCCTCATGATCTCGGATTTCTCCGATTCCTTCTCGTCTTCTTCCAGTCCTGATACGGACGCCCAGAATATCAATAATGGAATGATGATCGAAATGGAAGCGGCCGACGGATCGGCATTTATGCCTTTCCTGATGACATCAAGTGCGCCAGGGCCCGTTTTTCCGGCAAGAGATCTTTTCATCACTATACCCGCTATCGTCCTACCGTCCTTCCCGAAGATCCTTCTTATGAGAGCCAAAGCCTTTCCTGCCGGCAGTAAGGACTTTTCGGTCAACAGTGGTTTCCCCGCGGCGACTATTTCCGCCCCTTCCCGCGTCACATTGAACCTGGTATTGTTTATAGTGACAAAACACTGTCGCTGTTCTTCGGAAACATCTATCTTGATGGTCCCGAGATATCTGGCCAGGTCCTCCGGCCTTATCGCTTCTGCTTCCATCGCTTCCGCTCTTTTACCGGACAGACCGGAATACCTTTCTTCGTAAGACACAAGCCATTCCTCTATCTTTTCAGCCAGGTCCACTCCATTGAGCGCGCTCTGTCCGACGGCGTATGCCACCATCCTGCCGAGCTCCTGGATGTTTCCCGTATCGAAATATGCTTCAAGCGCCAGGTCGTATGCACCGGTCTTTACAAGTTCCCTGTAAGGTCCTTCCTTTTTCGTCAATACAGCTACATAGGGCCGTTCCCTGTCATCGTTGAACCTCGGCATCAAAATGAGGTATGAGAGGCCCTTTTCCTTCATTATCCTTGAAAGCCCCTCGGAATGATGGCCTCCTGAGATAAGGGCGGCCGCTTTCTTGCCTTCCCGCCGCATAGCTTTTACCGTATTCCTTATCATTGAATGGTTACGGGCTTCAGCTATATCGTAAAACTCAAGGGCTTTAACGGCCTCAGAGAAAATCCCCTCAAGCTCTCCGGCGGCCAGGTCCATTCCGGCTTCCGCTAATGCTGCCTCGAATTCACCCGCCGTTATATCTTCCATAGCCCGTTTCAGGAAGTTCACCTCGTCGGTATTGAGCTGAATGGAAAAGAGCGCTCGCAGCCTGCGGGCCATATTGGTCATATTGAAGATCCGCTCGTGTTCTTTTGTGGTAATAAGCCCGGACAGGATAGACTTTTCCGCGGCTTTAAGTTCCCTGTCGAGTGCCACGATATCAAGCTCGCTGTAATTTACCACATACCGGGCATAGGCCTTTACTTCTTTATAATCGGAAAGGTCCAGTCCTTTTTCCTCAGCGGCGACCATGAGCCAGGAGTGGAATTCCGCGTGGCTGACCATCCCTTTTTCATAGGAGAGGGACATCTTGACTATTTTTTCCATATCCGCTCTGGAAGCGGACCCCATGAATTCGTTTATAAGTTCTTTTCTCTGCCGGTTAGCCAGAGTGAAATCGATATTTTTTTCCAGTTCAGCCGATTCGAAGAATCTGCGGATGTTCGGCATGTTCTCGCGGGAAATACCTTCTTCCCTGCACATTTTTTCGAGAAACCCCCAATATACCTTAAAAGGGATCTTACCTTCGGCGTGAAGTCTCATCCTATAGAGAAGTTTTCTGAGACGCGGTCCGTATATGGTCTTTTCTATATCTCCCAGGGTTTCGATGACCCGGTCGAGAAATTTTATGTTCCCGGTATTACGGGAGAATATATCCCTGAAAGCCCTGAGGTTCTTTCTGTAAAGTTCGTTGTCCTCCGCGCCGTAAAGAGCTATGTCCTTTTCAGATGTTACGGAAAAGAACTCGCCGGCCGATATCATGCCTTCCTTCATCAGAAAAGAGGCCGTTTCGCTCCTTATATCATTATCGGGAAAAGACTTGAGCACCGAGGTATCGATAAAACCGCATCCGCCTTCGACAGCTACGAGGTCAAGGTCGTAATTGGCCAGGAGGTCATTAAGAATGTTTACAATGGAATACTGGGCGGACAGAGAGGAATGACAGTCCTGTATAGTTATTATCGTTTCGTTTTCTTCAGGCCCGTCATAGCTGGATTCTATATCAGCACTCTTTCCGGATACCCTTATTTCTCCCAGGCCGGTATTTGAGACGGCTGTCTTGCCTACTCCCGCACGCGAAGACACCTCGGCTAAATTCCCGGACGCCCAGGTTATCTGCTGGACAGAGAAAACAATAACGACTGCCAGAGATATTGTCTTCAGCAGATATTTCTTACCTCTAAGATCATGCATAGATTAAAGATCTCCTATATATAGTTTCAATTGTGTCGGAAACCCTGCCGGAAACCCGGCAGTAGGTTAAATACATCGGGAAGGATCCCGTCAAACCTCCAAACCTTACTTTTTAATTGTCTAATTTGTATGTAATATGATATCAACCCTGGATTATATTGTCAACTTTCTTGTTTCTTACTTTTTTATGTTTAACCAACACGGACACCA
>WJMG01000077.1 GCA_014728075.1 Candidatus Omnitrophota bacterium
CATACTCCGGCCCACTCTTATCTTTCCCTGAATAAACCCTTTATGATATAATGTCAACCTTGAGAAAGGAGAGGTATGGACAAGATACTATTGCTTGCCGCCGGAGGGGCCGCGGGAGCGGTATTGAGATACGGTGTGTCCGGTATCACGCATAAATTCATGGGAGAAGGTTTCCCCTGGGGGACGCTTTGCGTGAACATCCTGGGGGCTTTCGCACTCGGCGCCCTGAGCGGCGCGGCGGAGAAGTTCGTTATATCCCACAATGTAAGGATCCTTTTGTTCATCGGGTTGCTGGGCGCGTTCACCACCTTTTCGGCTTACAGTCTCGAGAGCCTGGACCTTTTGCGGAGCGGGCAGGCAAGGCTCGCGCTGACGAATATATTTTTCAATAACGCGGCCTGTATAGGGGCCGTGTTCCTGGGGTTTGTGGCGGCCAAATATAGTATCGGGTAAAGGGCGAGGGGCTAATGAAGGGTAAGGGGCCTGGTCAAAAGGCCTTGGGACAAAAGCGGCGCACCACTTATGCCGTTTTGTGGCAGTTTTAGACTGATCTGAGATCGGGCAGTCCTTCGGATCGTAAAGATCTTTCCCGATCTGAACAAGTGGATCCCCGTGTTCAGATCGGGGGCTGTGCCCGGTTACTCGGGAATGACGGAGGAGATGGATATATGGGAAAAGTACTTATTATAGGTGCCGGCGGGGTAGGCGGGGTTGTTACGCATAAATGCGCGCAGGTCCCTGAAGTGTTCGAAGAGATATGTCTGGCGTCAAGGACAGTAAGTAAATGCGACGATATAGCCGGCCAGATAGAGAGGCCGATACGCACCGAGCGCATAGACGCGATGGATGTGAAAGCCACGGCTTCGCTCATAAGGGCTTTCGGAGCGGATATAGTTATAAATGTCGCGCTTCCCTACCAGGACCTCGCCATAATGGAGGCTTGCCTGGAAACCGGGGTCCCTTATCTGGATACAGCCAACTACGAGTCCGAAGACGATCCGGATTTCCGTTATAAAGAACAGTGGGAGATGGGCGGCGCTTTCAGGAAAAAGAACATCATGGCGCTTCTGGGGTCGGGCTTCGATCCCGGAGTGACCAATGTTTTCTGTGCCTACGCACAAAAACATTTCTTCGACGAGATCCATTACATAGACATAATGGACTGCAACGCCGGCGAACACGGTAAGGCTTTCGCGACGAATTTCAACCCCGAGATAAACATAAGAGAGATAACGAAAAAAGGAAAGTACTGGGAGGAAGGAGAGTGGAAGTTTACCGAACCTCTTTCGGTCCACAGGCCTTTTGATTTTCCCGAAATAGGCGAGAGGGAGATGTATCTCCTTTACCACGAGGAAGAAGAATCCCTGGTCAGGAACATAAAGGGGCTGAAAAGGATAAGGTTCTGGATGACCTTCGGCCAGGAATACCTCACGCATCTAAGGGTCCTTCAAAATGTGGGCATGACAAGGATAGACGAGGTGGAATACGAGGGCAAGAAGATAGTTCCGCTCAAGTTCCTTAAAGCGGTCCTTCCGGAACCCTCCTCTCTGGGGGAGAACTACAAAGGTAAGACCAATATCGGCTGCATGATGGAAGGGATCAAGGACGGAAAACCGTCCAAAAAATATATTTACAATATCTGTGACCACGAGAAATGCTATCAGGAGGTAAAGTCGCAGGCGATCTCGTATACAACGGGAGTGCCGGCCATGATAGGGGCCATGTTGATGTTGACCGGAGCCTGGAAAGGGAAGGGTGTTTTCAACATGGAACAACTGGACCCTGACCCGTTCATGGAGAAACTTAACGAGCACGGATTGCCGTGGGTAGTGGAGGACCGCTAAACTTTGTTTAGCGGAAGAAAAAAGCAGAAATGTATGTTTCCGGAATAAGGGTTACTTTCTTTTGTTGCAACTATTTCCTTTAAATTTTTATGGATATTACAAAGATCCCATACACGCCCTGCTACATCATTGATACGGGCAGGCTCAGGAGCAATCTCAAGGTCCTTAAGCGGGTCCAGGACAGAACGGGATGTTCCATACTGCTTGCTCTTAAAGGGTTTGCCGCTTTCAGCACATTTTCTTTGGTCAGGCAGTATCTGTCCGGTATAGCGGCAAGCTCTCTGCACGAAGCGCGCCTCGGATCTGAAGAGTTCGGAGGAGAGGTGCATGTCTGCGCTCCCGCCTACCGGGAAGACGAGTTCGATGATATTTTATCGTACGCGGACCATATCGTTTTCAATTCATTTACCCAATGGGAAAAGTTCAAGCCTTCCGTTTCGCGTTCCGGGAAGAACATAAAATGCGGGCTCAGGATAAATCCTGAGCACTCGGAGGTCAAGGTACCGCTGTACGATCCCTGCGCGCCGGGGTCGCGCCTAGGGATAACGCACGACAAAATAGCGGGCAAGCACCTGGAAGGCATTACCGGACTTCATTTCCATACTTTATGTGAATTGAATTCCGATTCGCTGGAAAGGACCCTGCGCTCGGTGGAGAGGAATTTCGGCGCGCTTCTTTTCAACATGGAATGGGTGAATTTCGGCGGGGGACACCACATAACCCGTGAAGATTACGACAGGGAACTCTTATGTTCGCTGATAAGGGATTTCAGGCAGAAATACGATGTGGATGTCTACCTTGAGCCCGGAGAGGCCATAGCCCTGAATACCGGTATCCTTGTAGCTTCCGTCCTGGACATGGTCGATAATAACGGGAAAACAGCCGTTCTTGATACATCCGCCGCGGCGCACATGCCGGATGTTCTGGAGATGCCGTACAGGCCGGAAATAGAAGGTGCCGGACTGCCGGGGGAGACACAGTACACTTACCGGCTCGGAGGCATGACCTGCCTTGCCGGGGATGTCATCGGGGAATATTCTTTCCATGAACCGCTTGCACCCGGTGACCGCGTCGTTTTCAAGGATATGGCCCATTACACTATGGTGAAGAACAATACTTTTAACGGTATATGTCTGCCTTCCATCGCTCTTTACGATCCCGATACGGATAAGATGGAAGTTGTCCGTAAGTTCTCGTACGAGGATTACCGGGGAAGGCTGTCATAGCGTTCAGCGGCAAGCGTTAACACGCGGGCCTTAAGACCGAACTGCGCGGTTTTCTTGACGCTAAAGAAAGGATGATATTATGGCCAGATACATTATCGGTGTCGATGTCGGAGGTACAAAAATAGCGACGGGTGTGATAGACAAGTCCGGAAAGCTCAAAAAAAAGGTCATTCTGCCTACTCTTTCCGCAAAGGGGTTCAAGGTATCCCTTCAGCAGGTCTATAACTCAATTGATGAGATAATGAACCTCAGTAAAGTAAGGAAAAGCGATATAGCCGGGATAGGTGTTTGCGCGCCCGGACCGCTTGATCCGATAAAAGGCATAGTCCATAACCCCCCGAACCTGAAAGGCTGGAAAGAAGTTCCCCTGGTCGGGCTTCTCAGGAAAAAGTTCAAGAAGAAAGTGAAACTGGAGAATGACGCCAACGCCGCGGGTATGGCCGAGGCCATATGGGGAGCGGCTAAAGGGTATAAGCATGTGTTTTATGTTACAGTCTCGACAGGTATAGGCACGGCGGTGATAATAGACGGCAAGATCTACCATGGAAAGAACGGCATGGCGGGTGAAGGCGGGCATGTGACCATAAATTACGACGGTAAAGACGAGGTCTGCGGCTGCGGTAATACCGGATGCATAGAACGGCTCGCTTCCGGGCCCGGCACCGTAAAGGACCTGGTTAAAAAGCTGAAAAAAGACCCTTCCAACAAGACCAGTATACTGGATATGGCGGACGGTGATCCCGGTAACATTACAATGGTAATGGTGGGTGAAGCCGCCAGAGAAGGGGATAAGCTTGCCCTGGATACTATAAAGGAACAGGGAAGGCGGCTGGGTATATGGCTGGGGAGTATGATAAGTCTGCTGGACCCCGAGGTGATAGTCATCGGGGGAGGGGTTTCCTCCCTGGGGGACCTGATCCTCAGGGACATAAAAAAAGCCATTCCCCCGCATTCAATAAATATCTACGCTAAAAAAACGCCCGTAGTGCTGGCGAAACTTAAAAGAGATGTCGGCATATTCGGGGCGGCTTCGGTGCTTATGTAGGCGAGAGGCAATTCAGCTTTCAGATGTCAGAGCTAAAATGGGAATAGATTAAGATCGAGATCGAGAACGGTCTTTACAAGCCGAGGGCTTGCTGAATCTCAGTCTAGATCTGGATCTGAGCTTCAGGCTACGGATCGCCGCCTTCGACAGGCTTTAGTAGGTGAAAAGGTTAAAAGGTGAAAAGGCCAAGGGCTAAGGGTATAACAGCTTATAGCCTCTTGCCTAGTGCCTTTAGCCTGGAACATTGAAAGGACCCATATGAAGATAGGGATCGTATCGCTGCAATTCGAGGAAACTTCCACCGGCGGGGGAGGCGTTCATGTCGAGCACATAACCGAACAGTTCCTTTCGCTGGGGCATGAAGTTACGGTCATTTCGATACATACGAATAAAACGCTGAAAGAAGATCCGGGCCTGAGGCAGGGGGATGTCCCGTACAGTGTTACGGACAGAGGGAAACTGAAGGTAGTGCGGTTCCTCATAGAAAAGGGTATAGCCCACCCGTATGTCCACGGCCCCAAAGAGGAGGAGCTTGACCGTATAATGAAATTCGCCGAGGCGACCATCGCCTGGATAAAAGCCCGTCAGGAAGATCTTGATGTCGTAACCCTGCAGGGACATCACATCATCCCGGGCTATATGGCGAGGGAATTAAAGGGCATAAAACCCAAAAGAGTTTCTTACCTGCACGCTCTCGAGACGACTTATGTGACGCAAAAAGGCGAGTTCGTCGGCGCGTACGAGGGGACTAAAGAAGTTCTGGCGAAGATACGGGAATGGGAAAGCATGTGCCGGTTCGCGGACCTTGTGATAGCGAACAGCCCCATGGTGAGGGACGATCTCAGGAAAATAGTATCTGAATTCGATGATCCGGCGAAATACGAAGACAGGATCGTGGTCCTGGCTTCAGGGTGCAACGAGGATTTTCTTATGTCCGACGAAGAGGTAGAGAGTAAGCTTACGGATAGGCCGCAAAAGGTCAATCTTATAACTTTTTGCCGTGTAGATCCGAGTAAGGGAGTGGAGTATTCCGTTAACGGGGCGAAAGAGGCCGCTAAAATATCCGATGCGGATCTCCGCCTTACCATAGCGGGCATACCCGCGTCGGAAGAATATATAGAAAAATTAAGAGCGCTGGCGGGCGATGTCCCCGAAAACCTCGAAGTGAAATTTGACCTGAAGAACAGGATAAGCACGGCGGATGAAAAGAAAAAGTTGCTGGACGGTCAGCATATATATATCCTGCCCACTCTGAAAGAGCCTTTCGGCATGTCGGTCATAGAGGCTTCAGCAAGAGGTAACATGGCTGTTTCCGCCGATACGAACGGGCCGTTGTACATGTTCGAGGCCGAAAAAGGCGAGGATACCGGCTGGGGTATTATCACGGACAGGGGAGTCCTGGCTAAAATAACCCCGAACCCTGAAAAGAACCTGGCTGTAAACATAGGGAAAGCCGTTGCCTGGACCGTCGCGAACTGGGGCGCGTGCAGGTCCCATGTGCTGAACTTCAACGCCAAAATAAGGAACGCCTGGACCTGGGAAGGTATAGGACGGCATTATATCGAGTTATTTAAACAGGTTTGACCACAGACAACGGACGACAGACCACATATTGTTACTTTTATGTGATTCCCGCTCAAACCCGTTGCGGGAAGGACAACTTTTAATTTTACTTTGGAAGTATGAATTGTAATCCTCGAAATGATCTTGGTCGGGGATCAAGTAAAAATAAGTATTGTGTGAACATCATGATCGAAACACGATGTATAGCCACCGCGGGTGACGCGAACTATTATCCCGGAGTAGCGGCTCTTTTGAGAAGCCTGAAGCGTACGAATCCGGAGATACCTTTAATAGTGTTTGACGGAGGGTTCACCGTCCGGCAGAGGAATAGAATAAAGCGATTTGCCGGAGTTGTCAGAAAAGAACCTTTCGCCGGGATAACGGGCCGCGGCAAATTCAGCTATATAGGGGATACGACCCTTCTCAAGTTCGAGGTCGCGGAACTTGAGTTCGATAAAGTACTTTTCCTTGATTGCGATACGGTTGTTCTTGACCGCCTTGAAAATGCATTTGAGATACCCCCGGGACGCGTCGGAGCCGTAAGGGAGAGGACGGCTCTCAAGAATATTTTCCGACTGAAGGACAGGCCCGTTCTTATGAAGGTTCTCGGTCTCGAGTGGGAGGAGACCGTTATTAACGGCGGGATGTTCGTTCTCAGGCCTTCGGAATGGAAAGACCTCAAGGGAAAAGCGGAAGATCTGATAAGCGCCTTCGGCGCCGATACTTTCAGTAAGACAAAAGACCATCAGCTGCTTAATATCATCTTCTCCGGCAAAATACACGATCTGCCTGGAAAATATAATTTTTCGCCGGTCTACGATGAAGACGGTATCACGGAACCGGCAGTTATACATTATCTTGAGGAAAAAAAGCCCTGGCACGCGGGATATCCGGAAAAGCTAAGGTATAGAGAATACCGGGAGAATGTGTCTGTAGGGGACTGCCCGGCAATACTGGTGGTGGACGGGTGCAGAAAAATAAGGCGGGTATCAAGGATACTGTCGCGTGCCGCGGAGGGTCTGTTCAGAAAGTGTGAGTAAAAAGAAGACCATAAAGGCTCATCCCCGCGACCGAGGGTCATTGGTCCCCGGGGGACCAGAGGGTCTGGGTGTATGGTATATGAGAGGGGATAATAAGAACAAGTTACCTTTGATCGATGCATTCCTTCCGCTTTACTCGTCAATAATGCAGTGTATAGACAGAAGCAGAGCTTCGAAGGAACTTTTTTTGCGGGAAAGACGATTTTTGCTATGAAAAAGTGTTTTAAGATAACCTCCTTACTTTTGATAACGGTTTTCGGCTGTCAGTCGGTCCAGGCCCAGGAGACCTTTTCCGAAGCCGGGAAAAGGAGAGCTTTCGCCAAAGATATTTCAGGGATGATGAGCGGCGCCTGGAAAAGATGGCAGGATGGGGTTGTGGTGAACGGGGTAGAGGTTGACGGCGCAAGAGGGACGCTTAACCCGGGAGACCTCCAGGGGGTTTATTTCACTTCGGACAATATGATGGGTTTTTTTGAAAAGGAAGGGAAGCCCAGGCATTACACAGAGTGTGTTAAGGCCGTGGCGCTGAGCGTGGAGAAAGGGATGAGAGCGTGGCAGAAAGGATATTCACATCCCAATATACCCTTTCCCCAGGGGGCTTCCTGCAGCTTTACGCTCACGCTTTGCAATAATGTCCCGGTCACTCTGGCGAGCGGCAGATCCCTGGGAAGGCAGGAAATGACAGAAAGGGAGCTTTACGGGTATATGCTTTATCGTCTGCCCGGGGAGGATGAGCGGACCATGGAGGTGTTGAAGTCCGCCGCCAGGGCAATTTCCGACGGGTTCAGCAGATGGGAGAGGACCTGTTCCATCGTCGACCTGCAGGCTTCCGGAGGTATAGCGCCCCGGCCGGCCCCGATGGGTCCGGGCCCCGGACCGGTAAGGGGCGCGAAAGCCAATAACGGTAAGCTGTCCGGGCCCTGTTTTGACGCCGGGGAAATGTACCGATCGATGGTAGAGGCCATGGAGAGGGAATAATAGCGTCAAGCGCCGCTCACGCGGTACGCGCGACGGCATTTGAATATGCCTCTCCGGCGCGGTAAGAACTTCTGACCAGGGGGCTCGACATTACGGATTTAAAGCCCATTTCCATTGCCTCAGCCCGCATATCGTCGAATTCTTCAGGGGAATAATATTTTTTTACCGGATAATGTTCTCTGGAGGGACTTAAATACTGTCCTAAATACACTATCTCCGCACCGGCGGCAAAGAGATCTTTGAGGGTTTTCCTGATCTGGTCACGGCTTTCCCCCAGCCCTAATATAAGGGATGATTTTACCATGATATTTGCTTCAGGGCCTTTTTCAGAAGCCAGAAGACGCAGGGTCTTCAAGGAGCGCCGGTAATCCGAGCGCGGGCGGACTTGCGGGTACAGATCTTCCGGCATTTCTATGTTGTGCCCTATGACGACAGCGTCCGAGGAAATTATCTGCTTTATGGGAACTTGTCGGGAACCGAGGTCGGGAACGAGAAGCTCGACCAGAACTCCCGGAGAGGATCTTTTTACGGCATTTACGGTATTTGTGAAATGTGACGCTCCTCCGTCCGGGAGGTCGTCCCTGGTAACGGAAGTAAGAACGACATACTCGGCGCCCAGCTCTTTTACTGCTTCTCCTATAAGGCGGGGCTCCTCTCTGTTGTGCGATCCTTTCGCCCCGTATTTTACATTACAGAAACGGCATCCGCGGGTACATGTGTCCCCCAGTATCATAAATGTGACATGCCTCCTGTGCCAGCATTCTCCTCTGTTGGGGCAGGCGGCTTCTTCACAAACACTATGGAGACCCTTATCTTTCACAAGGGAAAATATATCATTAGTGTTGTTATCCCACGATACTTTGGCCCGTATCCATTCCGGGCGTTCGAGTTGTTCCATGGATCAATTGTAGGGCTATTGCCATCGAGCGTCAAGCGTCAAGTTGGGGAGGAAAGGCCCCGGTGATGAGATCCCCGCTCTTCGGACCCCGCGTCCGGATCCTGCTTCGACGCTTTGCCGGCACGCCGGTACCCCGGTTCACCGGCTTGACGCTTAACGCTAAAAATACAGAAAGACTTGAACTTTAAGCTTCGCGGCTATACAATAAATACACACTTGTTCATAATCTGTAACCTAACACTTAACACTGAAATGTCCTACACGATATTAGCGCGAAAATACAGGCCCCAGGTCTTTGATGATGTGATAGGCCAGGAAATGGTCACCAGGACGCTTAAAAATTCCATCCGCCAGGGAAGGGTAGCCAACGCCTATATGTTCAGTGGTCCGCGCGGGGTCGGGAAGACCTCGATAGCCAGGCTTCTGGCGAAGACCCTTAACTGCGAGGAGAAGGAAGAAGCAAAGCGCCCCTGCAACAAATGCCGGTCATGTCTGGAGATATCAGGAGGCAACAATATCGATGTGCTTGAAATAGACGGAGCTTCCAACAACGGCGTTGACGAGATAAGGGCCCTGCGGGAAAATGTCAAGTTCACTCCGTCCAAAGGACGGTACAAGATCTATATTATAGACGAAGTTCACATGCTTTCGACCGGCGCGTTCAACGCGCTTCTCAAGACGCTTGAAGAACCGCCGGCCCATGTGAAGTTCATCTTCGCCACTACCGAACCGCATAAGGTTTTGCCTACCATAATGTCAAGGTGCCAGAGGTTCGATTTCAAGAGGATATCTCCCCGCGAGATACACCATCGCCTGGCTTTTATAGCGGAAACCGAGAAAATAGAGCTTGAGGAGAAAGCAGCTCTGCTCATAGCGCGTTCGGCCGATGGCAGTCTCAGGGACGCTCTTGTGATACTGGACCAGATGGTGTCTTTTTCGGGTAACAAAGTCTCTTCCGACGATGTGGTGGAACTTTTGGGCATGGTCCACCGGGACAGTATTTCCGGGTTGGCCGGTGCTATAACGGCTAACGATCCCGGAGAGGTCGCCCGGAAACTGGATGAGATGATAAACGCCGGAAAAGACCCTATTTTCATAGCCCAGAGCCTTCTGAGCTATTTCAGGGATGTCATGGTGGTAAAGGCTGCCGGAGGCCCCACACAGGATATGGCCCTGGCGCAAGAGGAGCTGGCAGAGATAAACGAGCAGGCCGAAGCCCTTCCTCTGGATGAGATATTATACATACTTCAGAACATCTCCCACAGTATAGGGCTTATGAAAGGGACACTTTTCGCGAGAGCCCCTCTGGAGATCGCGCTGATACGGCTTACGCGAAGAAAGTATAAGCTTTCCCTGCCTGAGCTTTACGAACGGATCTCAGGAATGGATGAAACGGGGGATGAAGGGGCCGGGGGTTCTTTTAGTGCTGCGATGGACCGGAAACCCGGTCCCAGGTCGGTGGGCGCCGGTGCGCCGGAAAGCCCGGCTGTCTCCCGGGAAGAAGGGTCTGAAGACGAGCCGGACCAGGGGTTCGACAACTCAAAATTCCACTGGAAAGCATTGCTTAAATATCTTAAAAGCACAAAGATGTCCGTTTTCACTTTTCTGAGCGCCGGAAGGCCGCTTGAGCTCAGCGCGGAGAAAATAGTGATCGGTTTTGACAAAGAACACGAGTTCTATGTAGAAACTCTCGAGACGGATACCAATAAGGCCATTTTAAGAGAAGCTGTGGATAAGGTCACAGGAGCCTCTCCGCGGATACAATATGAGATCCTCGAAGCTGACACTCCGGACCCTCAAAGAAAAGAAGAGACCGAAAGGAAAAAGGCCGAAGCCAAAGAGAGAATGAAACCCGTAGTTGAACAGGCTATGGATGTTTTCGGCGGCAGAGTGGTCAGGGACATAGCGGAGGAAGGGTGATGTCAGTTAAAGGTTTTCCCCGGCCGATGGCAAGGCTTATAGAAGAGTTCAGTAAGATGCCGGGTATCGGCAGGCATTCCGCCCAGAGACTTACTTTCCACATTCTCCAGGCTCCGAAGAAAGATGTCGAATCACTTTTACGGGTTATCGGAGAGGTCAAGGATAACATCAAATTCTGTTCCAGGTGCAATAATCTTAGTGAAGGGGAAGAGTGTTCGATATGTTCCGACAGTTCCAGGGATAAGACCCGCATCTGTGTGGTAGAGGGGCCGAACGCGGTTATCGCCATGGAAAAAAGCGGCATTTACAAGGGCCTTTACCATGTTCTGCTCGGAGAGCTTTCACCCATAGACGGCGTGGGACCGGAAGATATAAAGATAAAGGACCTGCTGCACCGGGTGAAGGATGAAGATATAAAGGAGATCATCCTGGCTACGGATTTCACTACCGAAGGTGAAACTACCGCTCTTTACCTGGAAGAGCTTTTGAAGCCTTTTAAGGTCAGGATAACAAGGCTGGCCAGGGGAGTGCCGGTCGGCGCCAACCTCGAGAACGCGGATATAGCTACCATACAGAGGGCTTTCGAGGAGAGAAGGTAGGTCCGGGGTCGGGTCCAGGTCCGGTTTTTTTCTCAACCCCGGCCAAAGGCTAAACCTGCCGGCAGGTTGCTGCCGGCTCAGGCTTGACACCTTTACATTTTTCATTATACTTTGATTAAGATATATATATTAAACTATTAATAAGTATTTCAACTCTAATTGTGTCTAAGGAGGTCTTTATGGGGATTTTTGAAGCTGTAAAAAAAGGTTTCAGCCAGACCGCTAAACTGATGAATGTGGTAGTGGTCTTCTTTATCTTTAATGTTGTGGTCGGGCTTATAAGCCTGCCTCTGGCGAATCCGGAAAGGGCCGGAAATCCCGGTATAGTAGCGGTCTCGATCATTTCGAGCATCCTGTTCTTCCTTATATTCATTTTCCTTCAGGGGGGCGCCCTGGGCCTCGTCCGCGACCAGATAAAGGCCGGGTCCAACAGTATGGCGCAATTCGTGGAATACGGCAAAAAGTTCTATCTGAGGATATTAGGGCTGTTGGTCCTTTACATTCTGGTAGCCATAGCGGTCGTCCTTGTTCTGAGCCTCGTAAGCGCCGGACTTCTTCTTCTGGGGGACAACATACTTACCAGGACACTGGTGGCCGTACTGGTCACGGTTGTGGCCGTTGGTGTAATAACCCTTCTCATCTATCCGGTATATTCTATTGTAGTAGATGATATAGGAGCCATTGCCGCGCTTAAAAAAGGGATAGACAAAGCAAGATCTAATTTTATATCGACATTGGGGCTTTTTATAATCCTGCTTCTTATAAGTCTGGTGATCTCTCTCATTATAGGTTTCGTTGTCGGTCTTGTTACGGTACCTCTTACGGTGGGATTAAGTCAGGTGATCATCGCTATAGTCAACGCCGCGGTCCAGTCTTACATACCGGTCATAATGATGGTGGCTTTCATGAGCTTTTACATGTCTCTCGAAGGCGGTTCTCCGGCCGGAATGGAAGCTTCGACTACGGAAATTTAACCGAAGTATCATCTGTGGCAAATTCAAAAAGGGCGGCGGTTCGGCCGCCCTTTTTGTGTGCCCGTGATCGGGTGTAGCGTACCGGGTACCGTTCCAGCTTTGTACCGGGTACGGAAATAAGGCGGTACCTGTCCCCACCACGCTAGCGGTGAATCAAAAAACAGCGCCGATTGGCGCAGCCCGCACCTTTAGCCTTTTGCCTCTAACCTTTCGAAGGCGACTGTAAAAACATATATTTTATCCTTCATCCTTTTTCTCTACTTGTACCTCAACGAAACCCCTAGCTTCGACCAGCGAGCTTTTTTTTAACCCTGTAAACTTTTGCTTTTGCCTCTGGCTTTTCGATGGCTAATGCCTGAAGCCCGACATTTTATATCTCTTTACCTTATTATATACATATGATACAATAAATAGCCGTTTATCGGTCCGACCCGGATCTTATCAATTCTTTTCATTAAATATTAGCAAAAAAGATCGAATTTACGATTCTGTAACAGTACCAGTAGCTAATGATGCCACAATTAACCGCCTTCAGGAGGTCAAGCAATGAAACGCAATATGGTTCCGCACGATGGTAACAGCGCAGTAGCCCATGTAGCCCACGCTACAAACGAAGTCATAGCCATTTATCCTATAACGCCGTCATCCCCCATGGGGGAGATATCGGACGCTAAATCCGCGATGAATAAACCCAACATATGGGGGACCGTGCCTGATGTAGTTGAGCTGCAGTCCGAAGGAGGCGCTTCCGGGGCCGTTCACGGGGCTCTGACTTCCGGCGCGCTTACGACCACTTTTACGGCGTCCCAGGGGCTGCTTCTCATGATCCCGAACATGTATAAGATCGCGGGAGAGCTGACCCCGACCGTTTTTCACATAGCCTCCAGGTCTTTAGCCTGCCAGGCTTTGTCCATTTTCGGGGACCATTCGGATGTCATGGCAGCGAGATCGACCGGATGGGCCTTGCTCGCTTCCGCCAGCGTTCAGGAAGCTATGGATTTTGCTCTTATAGCGCAGGCGGCGACACTTGAGGCAAGGGTGCCTTTTCTTCATTATTTTGAAGGTTTCAGGGTATCTCACGAGATACAGAAGATAGAAGAGCTTGCTTACGAAGATATGAAGGAAATGCTGGACCCGGAACTTATCAGGGCGCACAGGAAAAGGGGCCTTAATCCGGAACGCCCCGAACTGCGGGGGACTTCGCAGAACCCCGATGTTTATTTCCAGGGGAGGGAGTCCGTCAATAAATATTACCAGGCCGTTCCGTCCATAGTGCAGAAGACCATGGATAAGTTCGGTAAGCTTACCGGCAGGCAATATCACCTTTTTGATTATGTAGGCGCTGAAGACGCCGAAAAGGTCATAGTGATAATGGGATGCGGTTCCGAAGCGGTGCACGAAACGGTTGAGGCCCTGAATTCAAAGGGTGAAAAAACAGGTGTGCTGAAAGTAAGGCTTTTCAGGCCTTTCGATACGAAAGCTTTCGTGTCGGCGCTGCCCTCCAGCGTAAAGTCGATAGCGGTGCTTGACAGGACCAAGGAACCAGGCAGCCTGGGTGAACCTCTTTACGAAGATGTGAGGACCGCCATAGGCGAAGCGATGGAAGAGGGTATCGCGGGGTTCAAGAAATATCCCGCCGTAGTCGGCGGGCGCTACGGCCTTGGATCGGCCGAGTTTACTCCAGCCATGATAAAGGGTGTTTTTGACAACCTTTCGGCCGAAAGACCCAGGAATCATTTCACGGTGGGGATAAACGACGATGTTACAGGTACCAGCCTGGAGTATGAACCCTCTTTTTCCGCCGAGAACGAGGAAACCTACAGGGCCATGTTCTACGGTCTCGGATCGGACGGTACCGTAGGGGCCAACAAGAATTCCATCAAGATAATAGCCGAGAAGACCGAGAACAACGCTCAGGGCTATTTTGTATATGATTCAAAAAAGGCCGGGGCTGTGACTATTTCCCATCTCAGGTTCGGAAAGAAACCAATAAGAAGCCCGTACCTTATAACGACGGCCGATTTTCTGGCCTGCCATAACTTTTCCTTCCTGGAAAAGTACGATATGCTCAAGAACATAAAAGAAGGAGGCACTTTCCTTCTGACATCAATGCACGGCAAGGATGATGTCTGGCAGCATATACCGGTAAAGGTGCAGAAACAGATAATAGATAAGAAGCTTAAATTCTATGTTATCGACGCCGTTAAGATAGCTGAAGAAGTGGGCCTGGGGGCAAGAATAAATGTCATAATGCAGACCGCTTTTTTCAAGATATCCCAGGTCATAGACGAAAAAGTCGCCATAGATTCCATCAAGGAAGCCATCAAGAAGACCTACGGAAAGAAAGGAGAGAAGGTGGTAGAGATGAATGTCAAGGCCGTTGATATGGCCCTTGACAGCATAGAAGAGGTAGATGTTCCCGAGTCCGTTTCGGGAGAGGAGAAAAAAGAAGAGACCGTCAGCGCTTCCGCTCCCGAGTTCGTGAAAAAGACCACCGCTAAGATCATGCGCGGGGAGGGCGATAAAATATCCGTTTCGGAAATGCCGGCGGACGGGACATGGCCTACGGGTACTACACAGTACGAAAAAAGGAACATCGCTATAAACATACCCGTATGGAACCCTGACACCTGCATACAATGCGGCAGGTGCGTAATGGTCTGTCCACACGCGGTTATACGGGCCAAAAAATACGATAAGACCCTTTTGTCGGACGCGTCCGATACCTTCAAACATTCCGAAGTAAAGCCCAAACCAGTGGAAGGAAAGGTGTATACCCTCCAGGTGGCGCCGGAAGATTGTACGGGTTGCGGGGCGTGTGTGGTGAACTGCCCTATGAAGGAGAAAGAAGCTATAAAGATGCAGCATCAGGAACCCCTGAGGGAACAGGAAGTCCGGAACTGGGATTTTTTCCTCAGTATACCGGAGACGGACCCCAAAGAGTTCAACAGGGGAGCCATGAACGGAATACAGTTCGTCAAACCTCTTTTCGAGTTCTCGGGAGCCTGTGCGGGTTGCGGTGAGACCGCTTATATCAAGCTCATGTCCCAGCTTTTCGGAGACAGGGCCCTGATAGCCAACGCTACGGGATGTTCTTCTATATACGGCGGTAACCTTCCCACTACGCCCTACTGCAAGAGGGAGGACGGCAGAGGCCCCGCGTGGAACAATTCGCTTTTTGAGGATAATGCGGAACTTGCTTACGGGATGAGGCTTACCGTCGATAAATATACCGTTTACGCCGGAGAACTTGCCGATAAGATAATTTCTTCGGGTTCGTGCGATAAGGGGATTATAAAGATCCTAAAAGAGATGAAGGACGCGGATCAATCCACTCAGGAAGGCATAGAAGATCAGAGGAAGAGGGTGACGGAAGCTAAAAAGCTTCTTGAGAAATGCGAATGTTCCGATTGTTCGGAACTGCTGAGCGTGGCCGATCACTTTATCAAAAGATCCGTATGGGCCGTGGGCGGGGACGGCTGGGCCTATGACATAGGTTACGGCGGGCTCGACCATGTGCTCGCATCGGGCAGAAATGTCAATGTGCTTGTGCTCGACACCGAAGTGTATTCCAACACCGGCGGACAGGCTTCGAAAGCAACGCCAATGGGCGCGGTCGCGAAATTCGCCGCCAGCGGAAAGCCTATAGGAAAAAAAGACCTCGGGCTGATGGCCATGAGCTACGGCTATGTGTATGTGGCAAAGGTAGCAATGGGAGCAAATCCCATGCAGGTCGTTAAAGCCTTCCAGGAAGCCGAATCTTACGACGGTCCTTCGCTTATAATGGCCTATTCGCATTGTATAGCTCACGGGGTTAACATGACCATGGGCTATGACGAGCAGAAAAAAGCCGTAGAATCGGGCCACTGGCCGCTTTTCAGGTATAATCCCGCGCTATGTGTCGAGGGTAAAAATCCCATGATACTGGACTCCAGGGAGCCGAAAATACCTCTTGAGCAATATGTGTACGGTGAGAACAGGTATAATATCCTCAAGAAATCTAATCCTGAAAGATCCAGGGAGCTAATAGAAAAAGCCCAGAAAATGGTCAACGATCAATACGCGCTTTATAAATACCTGGCGGAAAGGCAGATATCGAGCTGTCAGAAAGAGGAAATAAAAGCTTAGTATTTATAAGCACTTATCGAGAAAAAAGGCCGCAGGATCTTATCCTGCGGCCTTTTTTATTAAAGCATCGGCCCGGTCCTCTCATATATGTACATAAAACATAAAACTAAAATTCTGTTAGGTTATAAAAAAGTAACTTGTTCCACGAATAAATATATTATATAATTAACATCTAATATATAAGTTAGACAAACAAAATGTTAGATATCATGAAAAGGCAAATATTAAATTATATATTGAAAATATGCGTTGTTGCTGTTTATGCAGTTGTTGTGTTGGCCTATCCGGTGAACGCCTCAGGAACGCGGACGGGATCGTCCGTCTCAGAAGTGTCGGGCGCGGGGATCTCTTTCGATACCGATAGTTTTTACATACCATCGGATATAGGGTATGTAGATGATGCGCATAAGGGGGATTCCGGGCATACTCTTTTCCTGATCAAGGACGCGCATTGTAATTACGGAGCCCAGAAATCCATAGCTGGAATAATAGACTGGATAGTTCGCCGGTACGGTGTTTCGCTTGTAAATCTTGAGGGCGCTTCCGGAAAATATGACCTTTCTTTGTTTGAGGACATCACGGACACTGAATTAAAGGAAAGTATATCAGGTGAATACTTAAGGCAGGGGAAGCTTAACGGGCCCGAATGGTACAGGATATTCAATCCGGAAAAAGTGGTTCTTGAGGGAATTGAAGACCCGGGTCTATATAAACTTAATCTGGCCTGCTACGATGTGATCCTTGAATACAGGCCGGAGATCGATGAATTCCTTTCCTTTTTGAACGAACTTCTCGAAGAAGAAAAAAATAATTCACTCAATAAAGATCTTCTGGAATTGATTGCCGAAAAAGAAAAGTATGAGTCTAAGGATATCGATCTCGGCGAATACCTGCTTTTCCTTTCAAGCAGAGCGGTGTCGCATTCGATCGATCTTTCGGAATTTCCGAATATCTCCCTTATGGGGGAATTGCTTTTCCGGGAAAAAGATATCGATTTCGAAAAAGCCGAAAAAGAAAAAAACGCTATCGTCGAGCGGACGATGAGCAGGCTTTCACGGTCGGAGAGACGGCACCTCCTATACCATACGGCGGCGGCCCATGACGAGATGCACGGAAAAGGGGAATATTTCTCTTATATCGCCTCAAAGTCCAGGGAAACAGGGTTAAGCCCGGATGAGTATGCCCAGTTCCATAAATACGCCGAGTACGCGGGGATATACGGCAAGATGGATAATTTAGCGCTGTACGATGAGATCAGCATGCTCGAGGAGAAAGTCGAGAAGGCTCTCTGCGTAAGGCACGAAGAGGATATCCTTTACGGCCTTATCGAACAGGCTGGTCTTCTTGAGCGGATCTTTTCGCTTAGTGTGGACCGGAGGAAGATGAGGAAGGCCGCGCATAAGATAAACATAGACAGATTATTGCGGTATGCCGCCGATAAAATCGATGATCCTGAAAAATATAAAGAGATCGAAAATGCCGCTGTTCATACGATGCATTCTTATTTCAACATGCTTAAATTCTACAGGCTTTCGGATGAACGGAACAAGGCTTTCGTGAGAAATATCCGTAAGAACATGCTGTATAACGAAACCGGTAAAAGCATTGTCATAACGGGAGGCTTTCACCACGGAGACCTTGCCCGGCTTTTGAGGCGAGAAGGCGTCTCATATGTATCCATAACACCGTCTTTCAGCAATACGGAGGGGTATGTTTCACCTTACATGGATATCATCGGGGGTAAAACCGATGCCGGTTCCCTTCAGTTGCTGGGTGTCCTGGCCTCGAACATACAGGTGCCGAGTATCTGGAGCAAACTCGGCATAGACGCTAACTTCATGATAACTCTGATAGAAAGGATAAACGCCGAACTTGAAGTGCAGAAGCGGCAGGGGACGGAAGAGATACTTTTTGAAATAGGGGACAGGAAGATATTCTTCTCAAAAAGCATGGATTATCAGCCTAATGTTATCTTTCCGACCGATTATCAGCTCAGAGAGAATTGTAAGGTGATCAATTGCAGGTATCTTCTGGACATGCCCGCGCCCGAATTCAGGAAAAAACTCACAGCTTTCTTTATGAGCGGGGGGAGGCGCGCGTTCCTCAAGATGCTTCAAGAGGAAGCCCAGGAACGAAATATTCCGGAACAACTCATAGAGATAATGGGATCAAATGTACTTAGAAGGGTCCTGGGGGAAGGGCTTACTCCCAAAAAAGCGCTCTTTAAACCCAACGGACATATCGTGGAATATGAACTCAGGGGAACAAGGGGCCAGGACGATTACACTTACATTTACGACCTCAAGACCCAGAAGCTGAATGCCATAGCTTCGGTTGCCACGATGGGCGCGGAATCGGGATACATGAATGACCAGGAAGGTATCGTTGAGGGGAGCGAGAGCATTCCCCCTGAGGAAAGGAGTGAAAAATGGTATCTTTGCAACAGCGTCTGGAGAGTTTTCAGGTCCGGACTGACCGCGGAACAGAGGAAGAGAGAGCTCAGGAAACTTCTCGAAGAACAACACGAATATGAGTCCATGATAGATGAGGAAGGAGAGCATAAGTGCGGATGGGAGTGGGAAATAGACCATGAGGACGGGGAGATATATTACGATGAAAGCAGCCAGGTAGGATTAAGGTCTCTCCGGATATACGACAGGTTCAAGCTTCCTAAAGGGATATACCCGAGGAAAATGGACAGGGACGCGCTGATCTTCGGAGGGATCGAAAATGTTCAGGAAATGACCTTTCACATCGTGAAGCTGCAGGGTGATAAAGTTTGGATCAACCTTACGAACAACTGGCCCGCCGAGCAGCTGGGGCACAAATACGAGCAGCAAGCCCATAAAGACGAAGTTTCCTCTCTTCCGAATAAAAGGTTTTTCCATAATGTGATACTTCCGGAACTTATTTCCAGAGGGTCCGAGTCACTGCCCGTAGGGGTCCTTTTTGTCGACGGGGACGATTTTAAGCGGTATAACGATGAGTACAATCATACCGTGGGGGACGAGATAATCAGGGCCATTGCCGAGGCCATCAGGAAAAGCGTAAGGCACAGTGATCATATCCTGAACTGGGGAGGGGACGAATTTATTATTATATTGCCCGGGACGCTGGCTACGAACGCCAAGGCCGTAGCGAATACCATATGTGAGCAGATAAAGAGGATAGATTTCAGGGAAGTACTCGAAAAGGCCGGTTATGAAAAGAAGACCGGGAAAAAAGAGGAGACGGTTTCGGGCACTATAGGCGTAGCCATGGCTTCTACTCAGGAAGAGATTAAAGACCTGGACCGGATAATAGACGCCGCCGATGACATGCTTAAAATGGGCAAAAGGACAAAAAAGGGTTCGGTCCTGGTATTAAGCGAATATAGCGAGATGCAGAGCTTGGATGCCTCCAGAAGTTTCGCGGAGGTGCAGGTCGACAGGATGCCTATAGACCTGAAGCTTATACTGGACCAATACCTTCCAGCTTTTGAGAACAACCTGAGGACTTTTATAAACAGGGATTATCTAAGAGGAATGCCCCAGGGAGAGGCCATAAAAGGCATATATGAGGAATTTTCCGAGGACAGGTACCTCGCCAGGACAAAAAAGAAACTGTCGGACTTCAGGAAAGAATTCGCTGAGGACGGACAGGGGCCGGGGGAGGAGACCGTACAGAATGTAAAAAAGAGCATGAGGGCTCTTTATTCCAAGCTTTTCTATTACAAGCTCATGATTTCCGAGGCTATAGGAGACAGGCCCGCGTCCCGGAATGTCAGCACCGCTATCGCGAACATCGGTGATGCCTTGTATGTGTCATACCGTTATGTGATGAAGGACTGGGAAGAGATAGAAGGTAACCCCTCGCCCAGCAGGGAATGGTCCGATCCGGCGGGAAATGTAATAACGCTTCCTTCCTTCGGGTCGCTTCTTGTGTCGGACAGGGAGGTGCCCAGGGAAGATAAAGTGTTTACGGGCGAATACTCCGGTATCGCCGAATTAACGAGAACGGCCCTTGGTATACTTAGGAGCCTGTTGGATTCCGAGAGAAGGGACGGCTATGAAGATCCTCTGCTTGAGGATCATGTCTTTACTGAGTACGCCGGGCATATTAACGATTCTATCGAAAGATCGGCTAAAAGGTCAGAGAAGAATCTCAGGGCGGTAGAGGAAGGAGCTGCGGAATTCAAAAAGTGGATAACAAGGCTTGCCATGGATAACATAAGGTTTCCCGAAGAGATGAGGGTCATAGTGTATCCCGTATACAGCGAATCTGTCTATGCCAGGGAAAAACAGCTTTCTTTTGAGTTAAGAAGGCAGATGCTGAGGGAAAATTACAGCCACAAAGTGCTGCCGATGCCTTATCTGGCGGGAGACCCGGAAAGCAGGTTTCAGGCCGTTGAGAACATGACTACTCTTCTCGAGGAAGAAAAAGAAGGCAGAGCGGTCCTGTACACGGACGAGGAAGGTTTCAAGGATAATTCTTCCAGGTTAAAAGGCCTTTTCGGAGACAGGGTCCTTTGTGTAAAGGAAGAAGGAACGGATTCCGTTATGGGGGATTTCACATTCATGAGCCTGGCTTTGAGAAGCGCGCTTTCACTGTCGCTGATAGATTATTTTATGCCCGAAGAGAAAAATAACCTTAAAGCCGAACAGAGAGAAAGACTTAAGGATCTGATAGCCGCCATGATCGGCATTATCACCTCTGATAACGGGGCAATGCAGAGCTTCAGGGAGGATCCCTCCAGACTTATCGAAGGCCTTCTTATACTGAAACCGGCCCGGAAAATAAATTGGGAAGCGGCTGAGGAAAAGATCGAAGCCGAGAGACAGTTCGTCTATTCGTTGTAATTAATTCAAAAAAATTCAAGAGAAGCAATACATCGGTACGGGCGCGCCTTTCTGTCCCGGACCGAAGAACACCGGTTTTACCTATCCGGGATAGGTATCTATCCCGGATAGGTGTCTATCCCGGATAGGTTCCGGTCCGGGACAGGAAGTTCGCCTCAAGCCTGCCGACGGCTGACACTCTGAAACTTTTACTTTCCGGTGATTACTATAGAATAGCCGCGGAGAATATTGACATTCCCCTTATTTGTTCTATAATGAAATCAAGTGCTCCTGGCGTTCCGGCTCATAGCCGGACTATTACTGCCTAATAGTGAAGTGGATAACCACAGGGGAGCGTTCAGTCAAGGACCGCACGCCTGGGTTTTTGGCCCGTCTTACTGACCCTGCCGGGGTTTCTTTCAAAAGCGCGTGACATGTCCGTTTGCAGCGAAAACCTTAAGAAGACCGCACTTTACGGTAAACACATTGAAGCCGGCGCGAGGATGGTGGCCTTTACGGGCTGGTGCATGCCCGTCCAGTATTCCGGTATAATCGAGGAACATCTGCATACCAGGCAGAAGGCGGGGCTGTTCGATATATGCCACATGGGGGAGTTCTATGTCAGCGGCCCTTCGTCCAGAGCCGATCTTGACCGCCTCCTTACCCCGTGTATGGCCCGGCTCGAAGAGGGTAAAGGCCGGTACGGCTTCATGCTGAACGGGAACGGGGGTATAATAGACGACCTGATCGTTTTCAGGACGGGAGAAGAAGAGTATCTTCTTGTTGTCAACGCGGGCAGGGTTGAGGCTGATAAGAGGTGGATCCGGCGGCATCTCTCTGAAGGCAGCGAATTCAAGGACAGCAGCGACGAGACCGCCAAGCTGGATCTCCAGGGCCCCGCCTCACCCGGCATCCTTTCGGAGGTTATAGGTTCGGAAGAGGTAAAGCGGACAGGCAGATTCTGCTTTTCCAGGGTCAGCATGGAAGGTGTACCGGTAATGGTCAGCCGGACGGGATATACAGGCGAGGACGGATTTGAACTGTTTTTTCCCGTAGAGCACGCCGGGGTCCTTTGGGAACGCTTCATGTCTTTTGATGATGTCAGGCCGGTCGGCCTCGGGGCCAGGGCTACATTGAGGATGGAAAAGGGATTGTCGCTTTACGGCAACGACATCGACGAGGAACACACGCCTCTCGAAGCCGGTCTTGCCCGTTTCGTTTGTATGGAGAAAGACTTTACGGGCAGGGAAGCTCTTTTGTCGTCAGAGCCGGAGATAAGGCTCACCGGGTTTGTCTGTGAAGGAAGGCGGGCCGCCCGAAAAGGTTATAATGTAATAGTGAATGGGTCGGAAGCCGGCGAGGTCACCAGCGGGGGGTTTTCCCCGTCCCTGCGTAAAGGGATCGGGTTTTGTTATATAAACAGGGAGTTTTCCGCCCCCGGTCAGGTAATAACCCTTATTGACGCTAAAGGTAAAGTGGAAATACGAGCCGAAATAAAGGCTTTTCCGCTGATATAGAGATCAGAGTCCGCGGGTGAAATTTCCCGGGCTATTGCCCGGGAAATTTCGCCTGAATACCGACAGGAGGAAAAAATGATACCGGAGGATCTTAAGTACACCAGGGACCACGAATGGGTAAAAATGGAAGGCGGTGAAGCCGTTATAGGGATAACGGAACACGCGCAGAAGGAATTGGGTGACATAACTTTCGTCGAACTTCCCGAAACCGGGGCCGATGTGAGCAAGGGTGACGGTTTCGCTACCATCGAATCGGTAAAAGCGGCGAGTGATGTCTATGCTCCTGTATCGGGGAAAGTATCCGCCGTGAACGAGGAACTCGAATCTTCCCCGGAACTTATCAACAGGTATCCCTACGGGCAGGGATGGATATGTAAGATCAATGTGGACGGCGATCCCGGGGCGGAGGGCCTTATGGACGCCGAAGCTTACGCGCAATTCCTGGAGGAGAACGAGCAGTGAGTTACATTCCTCACTCCCAGAAGGACAGGGAAGAAATGCTCCGGGAAATAGGGATAAGTTCCGGGAACATGGACGAGCTTTTCAAAGGTATCCCGGAAGATCTCAGGGCAAGGTCTTTCAGCATCCCTTCGGGCAGGTCCGAATACGAAGTGATGGAACACCTTAAGGAGCTGGCCGACAGGAATACGACGGGACTGGTCAATTTCGTCGGAGGAGGATTTTACGACCATTACATACCCGCGGCGGTGGACGCGCTGGTCTCGAGGTCGGAGTTCTACACGGCATATACCCCTTACCAGCCGGAGGCCTCGCAGGGCACACTGCAGGCCATATACGAATACCAGAGCTGTATTTGCCGATTGACCGGTATGGATGTATCCAACGCCTCGTTGTACGACGGGGGGACGGCTCTTTACGAGGCGGCAATGCTGGCTATAAGGGCCACCGGAAGGAACAAGATCATCATGGACGGCGGAGTGAACCCCATCTACCGTAAGATGATGTATTCCTATACGAGTAACCTGAACATAGAATTCGTTGATATCCCCGTTACCCGGGACAGGGATTACAGGGAGAAGATCTACGCCCATCTTGACGCTGAAACCGCGGCAGTTATCCTTCAGAACCCTAATTTTTTCGGTACTATAGACGACCATACGGATATTTCCGAAAAATGCCACGAGAAAGGGGCTCTTGTCATATCCAGTGTATACCCTATATCGCTCGGGATACTTAAAACCCCGAGAGAAATGGATGTAGACATAACGACCGGTGAAGGCCAGAGTCTCGGGATACCTCTTTCCTTCGGCGGGCCCTACCTGGGATTCATGGCCGCGAAAAAAGAACTTGCCAGAAAAATGCCCGGCAGGATAGTCGGGGCTACGCGCGACGCCGAAGGACGCAGAGGGTTCGTCCTTACGCTGCAGACGAGAGAGCAGCACATAAGGAGAGAAAAAGCGAGCTCAAATATCTGTTCCAACGAGGCGTTATGCGCGCTCAGGGCCCTTATTTACATGTCTCTCATAGGGAAAGAGGGCCTGAAAAAAGTTGCGCGTCTCTGCCTGGACAAAACGGAATACGCCAGGGAAAGGATCTCCGGTATACGGGATGTGGAGGTCAAGAAGGAATGGCCGACTTTCAACGAATTCGTCGTCAAACTTCCCCGCAACCCTAATGAGGTTATCGGTAAACTGATAAACAAGGGTATAGCGGCCGGTTTTCCCCTGGGAAGGTATTACAGCAGCATGGAGGATTATTTGCTGATCGCCGTGACGGAAAAAAGGACCAAGAGGGACATAGCTATATTTTCGGACGCTTTGGAGGCCGCTTTATGGAGTTGATCTTCGAAAAATCAAGGGACGGAAGGCATGGGGTGAAGCTCCCCGACAAAGATGTGCCCGCGGAAGGCAGGGTGCCTGCAAGACTGCGCCGGGAGAAAGACGCGGAACTTCCCTCGGTTTCCGAGCCGGAGGTAGTCAGGCATTTCACCAACCTTTCCAAAATGAATTTCGGTGTGGACTCAAACTTCTACCCGCTGGGGTCATGCACCATGAAATATAACCCTAAATTCACGGAAAAAATAGCGTCTTCCGAGCACTTCGCGGACCTGCATCCCCTTCAGCCTCAGCTCATAATGGGAGGGATGTTGACCCAGGGCGCCCTTGAAATAATAAGTAACCTGGAGAAGCTGCTTTGCGAGATCACGGGGATGGATGTTTTTACAACGCATCCCATGGCCGGGGCGCACGGCGAGCTTACGGGTGTAATGCTGATGGCCGCTTACCACAGGCATAAAGGCAATGCGAAAAAGTTCATTCTGATCCCCGATTCCGGGCACGGCACGAATCCGGCTTCCGCCGCTATAGCGGGCTACCGTATCAAAACCGTGAGCTCTGACAGTAACGGTGTCATGGACCTGGAGGAATTCAGGCGGAAGATCGACGACGAAGTGGCGGGAGTGATGCTTACCTGTCCTAACACGCTCGGTGTTTTCAACCCGCATATAAGCGAGATATGCGATCTTACCCACGAAGCGGGAGGCCTCATGTACTACGACGGGGCTAACCTGAACGCCATAATGGGTAAAGTTAGGCCGGGAGACCTGGGGTTCGATATTGTCCATCTTAACCTTCATAAGACTTTCGCTACTCCCCACGGAGGGGGCGGTCCGGGTGCGGGTCCCGTGGGAGTTAAGGAATACCTCGAACCTTTTATGCCCGTTTCACGGGTGGTCAGGAGAAAGGACGGTACTTTCGCCCTTGATTATGACAAACCTTTGTCGGTCGGGTACATATCACCTTTTTACGGTAATTTTTCCGTACTGGTAAAAGCTTACGCATATATTATGCTTCTGGGAAAAGAAGGCCTCGTGGAGGCGAGCGAGAACGCCGTACTCAACGCGAATTACCTGAAGGAGAAACTGAAAAAGGATTATGAAATACCCTATGACAGTAATTGCCTTCACGAATTCGTCGTATCCGCCGCGAAACAGGCGGAAAAGGGCGTTAAAGCGCTGGATATAGCAAAGGCCCTGATAAATGAAGGCATACACCCTCCCACGGTCTATTTTCCGCTCATAGTGAAAGAAGCCATGATGATAGAGCCTACTGAAACCGAATCAAGGGAAACCCTCGATTCGTTCGTCGATATAATGAAAAACATAGCCCGGATGGCGGAGCGTGATCCGGGTAAGTTCGCTGATTTTCCAGCGAACATGCCGGTCAAAAGGCCGGACGAGGTAAAAGCTGCCAGGGATATGGACCTGGCTTTTACTGGGACAGAAAAGGGAGCGGGTGGATGATACTCATAACCGGCGGAGCGGGGTACATAGGGTCCCATGTTAACAAAGAGCTTTCAAGAAAAGGCTACGATACGATAGTCCTGGATAACCTCGTGCACGGTCACGAGGAGTCGGTTAAATGGGGGAAGCTCGTAAAAGGAGACCTTTCGGACGAAGATCTGCTGGACGATATTTTCGGGAATAACGATATCGAGGCCGTTATGCATTTCGCGGCGTACGCTTATGTGGGTGAATCCGTGGAGGACCCGCAGAAGTATTATCTTAACAATGTCAAGAACGCTCTTAACCTTCTCAAGGCCTTGAACGCCTCCGACACCCGCCATTTCATCTTTTCTTCCACTTGCGCGACTTACGGGGTCCCGGAAGAAGTGCCTATTACCGAAGACCACAGCCAGAAGCCTGTGAACCCGTACGGCAGGGGAAAGCTGATGATAGAAAGGGTCCTGCGGGATTATTCTGAAGCTTATGGACTCAAATACGCTTCCCTGCGGTATTTCAACGCGGCCGGGGCCGATCCCGGTACGGAAATAGGAGAAGACCACGACCCCGAGACCCATCTTATCCCTCTAGTGCTGGCCGCCGCTTCCGGAGCGCGGGAAAATGTTGAGATATACGGTACAGATTACCCTACCCCGGACGGGACATGCGTGCGGGATTATATACATGTTTCCGACCTTGCCGGGGCGCACATTAAGGCATTGGAAAACCTCAAGAGGACCTCTCAAAGCGATGTCTTCAATCTGGGCAACGGTAACGGGTTTTCGGTAAGAGAGGTCATAAGCGCCGCCGAAAAAGTTACCGGAAGCAAGATCAATGCGGTCGAGGCCCCCCGCCGTCCGGGGGATCCCGCGGTTCTGGTCGGAAGCGCGCAAAAAGCCAGGGAAATCCTGGGATGGCAACCCCGTTACGATGACCTGTCCGCTATAATAGAAACGGCCTGGAAGTGGCATAAAAAAAACAGGTAGAGATAAAAGGAACAGTATTTATCTATACCCGATGTGTACTATGCCTTTACCTGTTCGAGCGGCTAACGCTGATCCTATGGAACTTATCAACTACTTTAGTGACATTCCCGAGGAGAATATCGCCTTTGATGAATTCATCCTGGAGAAAGCGGAGGCGGGTGATGCCGGAGAGACGCTGCGGTTTTGGGAATCTCCTGAATATTTTGTCGTAATGGGCCGTTCCGGGAAACTCCGGGAAGAATGTGTTCCGGTAAACTCGGGGAGAGAGGGTGTACGCGTCCTGCGGAGGTGTTCGGGAGGAGGTACCGTTCTGCAGGGGCCGGGGTGCGTGAACTATTCCATGATCTTAGAGTATCCGCCGGGCGAAAGCCGTACGGATATAACGGTTTCCTACGACAGGGTACTCGGCAGGGTAGCGGAGGCCTTCAGGGCACACGGTATGAACGCGGAGGTTTTACCTTTGTCCGACCTTGCCCTTAACGGAAGAAAGTTTTCAGGGAACGCCCAGGCAAGAAAACGCCGCTACTTCCTCCATCACGGCACCCTGCTTCTGGACCTTGACCTTTGCCGGATAGCGAAGCACCTAAAGCACCCGCCGAAGGAACCGGAATACAGGGTAGGCCGGGAACATCTTGATTTCCTCGTTAACCTTTCCATATCCAGAACGGAAGCGGAAGATATCATACTTGAAGCTTTTCCCTGTGAAGGTTCCTGGAGGCCCTCCGCGGATGATATGCGGAGGATAAAAGATCTGGCCCGGGGTAAATATTCCAGCGAGGAATGGAACGGGTGTTTCTGATCCCGCCTCGTCACGGAAGGCACGGGTATAGGGTTCCGGCCGGCGAGAGGAGGAGCAGCCCGTAGCTCTGAGGTATCAGGTCTTAGTCTTAGGGAGATGTTACTTTACGCCCGTCACCAGGCTCACCCGAGGCGTCCGCTGCGCGATACGCCCATGGCCGGTCTGCAGTCCCTTTAAACCGGTGCTCTAGAATGTCCACCTTGTTCCCATTAGAACGGTGATGTCCTTTTCCGGTTTCTGGAAACCCACTTTTACCGAAGGGTAAAGCGTAAGGAAATCGGTGAGTTTATAGAGGAAGCCGCCCGATACATAAACGGGATAGTGTTCGTTCTTCTTGTTAGTGTCCCTCTCCAGGCCGAAACTGGAAGTCAGGGTGAGTTTATCGTTTATTTCCAGCCAGGGTAATATGTATAGCTTGTAAATGTTGAGCCTGTCGTTCACGATGTTCTCGTTGCGTTTATAAGTGCCGATAGCCGTCAAGGTGAGGGCCCGGAATTTTCTGGTGCCGTAGAGCGAAAGGCCGGATTGTATCCTGCCTTCGCCTATGCCGTATTTGTAGCCCCAGTTAGGGAATACAACAAAAGGGGAGACGGCCAGGGAAAGGCCGTTCCTGTCGTAAAAGACCGCTTTAGCGGCCAGTTGAATATCATCGGGCCCGCTGTATGTTTTTTCTCCGTCAACAGTCCTGTATTTAAGCGGAACATCCACTATGATATCCAGCTTTTCCGTGAGTCCGTACATGAGGAAAAAGTCCGCTGCCTGGGTCCTGGTAATGCTCAAAGGCCCTTTGGTCTCTTCGTATTCGTAAGAATAGGTCAGGAAAAGATGGGTGTTTTTATGGCCTACGGTATCCGCTTTCGCGTTCTGGTGGTGTCCGATATGGCCGGAACCGCTGTAAGCCCGGGATTCCTGAGCAAAGCATGACAGCAGCCACAGGCAGGCAGTGAACAGACAGATCGTTTTTTTCAATTCGGCTCCTTTCCTTACTCCTGGACACGGTCAATGTATTTCTCGGTCTCCGTATCTATTTCAACGGTATCGCCTTCCTCGATGAACTGTGGAGCGTTCACGGTCATGCCGTTCTCCAGGGTTACTTCCTTGTCCGTAGTCGAGTCGCCCTGTTTTATGCCGGGAGGGGAAGTGGTCACTTGCAGCTTAATGCGGGGAGGGAATACGACATCGATAGCCCTGCCTTCGTATACTTCAACCTGGTACTTTTCGTTCTCTTTCAGGAATTTTGACTTGTCGCCGATCATTCCGGAAGGGACTTCGTAATTTTCGAAGTTCTCCTCATCGATGAAGTAGTAAGAGGTACCGTCGTGATATGAGTAATCCGCTTTACGGTGCCTGACATCGGCTTCCTCTATTTTATCGTCCTGCTGATAGGTGTGTTCGAAGTCCTTGCCGTCTATTATGTCCTTCATTTTCAGAAAGACCGTTTTGTGCACTTTAGCGGAGCCTTTCATCTCTACGGCTTCGACTTTGTATATTTTTCCGTCAATAAGGAGAAGGTTGCCTACGCGTACATCAACGGCCTGTTTCATGGGAGCCTCCTTTAAACCTTTACTTTTACAAAAGGGAAAGGGGTAAAAGCGGCCGGATCTACTTTATTGTATTGGCCGACCGGGAAAGCCGCGGAAAAATGATGGAAGCGGCTTTGTCCAGGGCAGTGGAGCTCAGAGAGCTCAGGGTTATCGTGGTAGAAGTTTCCGAAACGGGTTCGAAAAATATACCTACCCGTGTTGTATCGACCTGCCTGGGGAAATCCATGGCCACTATCACCATTTTCTTCATATCGGCTTCGAATATTGTCTGTCCGTTGCTTTCCAGTATGGAACGGACCTTGTTGAAAGCTTCGCTGTATGAAAGGTTGAAAGTTTCGGTTTTTCCCTCAGAACGGGCTTTTTCCAGATCGGATATATTGGTTCCCAGGACCGACCTCATGTTGGCGGAATAGTTGGCGCAGCCGCAGATCAAAAAACCCGAGAGAAGAAGCGCAGAAGTGAATAAATAAACAGTTTTCATGGAACCTTTCTTCCGTTAGTCCTGATAATAAGTTAATTATATATGGCTTATCGCTTCGGGTCAAGTTCGGTATTAATAAAGAAGCATCAAGAGTTCAACGGATGGCCGGTAGCGGTCCGCGATAAGCGATAAGTTCATAAAGAGGCGTATTTATGCGCCCGGCGTATGGGCTCGGGAAGTTTGTATTTCGGGCAGCAGGCCAGTATAAGGTCCACCGAAGAATGGATATCCGCCAGATGGCCGGGAGAGACAAAGACCGGGTTAGTATCGTCCCTTGTCGTGAGAGCAGCACCCAGAGGAGTCCCGTCTTTATCTTTAAGCAGGGAAAGATCGCCTTTTTTTCTGCCCGGAGGCCTGAAAGTCCCGTATAAAAGGCTTTTAGCCGAACCTATCGAAGGGGTTTCCAGAAAGAGACCGAGATGGGCGGCTAAACCCATTCTCCTGGGGTGGGCCTGTCCCTGTCCGTCGAAAACGAGAACATCGGGTGCGGAAGCCAGCTTTTCGGCGCATTTCAGTATTACCGGGGCTTCGCGAAAGGTAAGCAGTCCCGGGACATAAGGAAATCCTGTTTTTCCCGTGTGAGAAACCGATTCCAGCACTTCCAGGGAAGGAAAGGAAAGCACGACGATAGCTGCCCGGGAAAGGCCGCCTTTTACGGATACATCCACTCCGGCTACGGAACGGATCCTATCGATCCGAAGCGACTTGTTCTTCAACCCGGAGCGAAGGGCGTATTGCTGCCTGATGGCTTCCCCGGGGGAAAGGTCCCATCTGTGGATTTTTTTATGTTCCATGTGACGGTCGGCCTTTTTACCGGGTCAGGAGGGCGTACAATAAGGTATAACCGCCCCCCCGACCCGTGCGGTTATTCCTGCGATCCGGTGTCAGGGCCGGTCCTCCATTAATGTTTGACACCGTACGCTTCTTATTATAACATATACGGGCCTGATAAGGGCCGTATCCGGCCCCTGTTGAACTGGAAAAAGAAGGAGATAACACATGAAAAAAGAGTATATCGATCTTTTGAAAAAAAAATGCGGAGAAGATAATTTCAGGAAGATAGAAGCGCTCAATAACGAAAAGATGCACGATTTCGTGGCTAAATATATAGAGCTTTGTAATCCGGAAAAAGTCTTTGTCCGTACCGATTCTCCTGAAGACTATGAATATGTAAGAAAAATGGCAGTTGAACAGCAGGAAGAGAAGAAACTGGCGACGGAGGGGCATACCATACATTTTGACGGATATTACGACCAGGCAAGGGATAAATCCAACACGAAATACCTTCTGCGTCCCGACGAGGTCCTGGGGTCGGACATAAATTCCGAAGACAGAGAAAAAGGCCTTATGGAAGTACACGGCATACTCAAGGATTCCATGGCAGGCAAAGAGATGATAATAGGGTTTTTCTGCCTGGGGCCTACCGATTCGGAATTTTCCATATCCGCGGTACAGATAACGGATTCCTTCTATGTCGCCCATTCCGAAGGCATACTTTACAGGTCGGGTTACGAACAGTTCCGCAAGCTGGGTGACTCGGGCAGGTTTTTCCGGTTCGTACATACTGCGGGGGTCCTTGAGAACGGCGTCAGCAGAGATGTCTATAAAAGAAGGGTGTACATAGACCTGGAAGAAGAAATGGTCTTCAGTACAAATACCCAGTACGCCGGGAACACGGTCGGGCTTAAAAAGCTCTCCATGCGTCTGGCCATCAAAAGGGCTTCCGAAGAAGGATGGCTTACCGAGCATATGTTCCTCATGGGTGTGTATAATTCCGACAAGAGCCGAAAGACCTATTTCACCGGTTCTTTCCCTTCCGCCTGCGGCAAGACCGCCACGGCTATGCTCGAGGGAGAAAAGATAGTCGGTGACGATATCGCTTATTTAAGGCAGATAGAGGGAAAGATCAAAGCGGTGAATGTCGAGAAGGGCATTTTCGGCATAATCAGAGATGTTTCCCGGGACAGTGACCCCGCTATTTTCGAATCTTTGACCAAGCCCGGCGAGGTGATCTTCTCGAATGTCCTCAAGGACCTGGAAGACAATCCCAGATGGCTGAACGACGGCCGGCCCGAACCGGTGGAAGGTGTCAACTTCTCGGGAGAGTGGATCCCCGGGAAGAAGGGGCCGGACGACAAGGATGTGCCGTATGCCCATAAGAACGCCCGCTATACCATAAAAATAGCCGACCTGGAGAACTGTGACGAAAACCTCGAGAATCCCGAAGGCGTCGAGGTAGGAGGAATAATATACGGAGGAAGAGATTCCGATACGAACATGCCCGTCGAGCAGTCTTTCAACTGGCAGCACGGCATACTTACCCAGGCCGCGACCATCGAGTCGGAGACCACGGCTGCCACGCTGGGGAAAGAGGGCGTAAGGACCTTTAACCTCATGGCCAATCTTGATTTTCTTTCCATTCCGATAGGGCGCTATATACAGAATAACCTGGATATAACGGATGGTGTCGAAAACCCGCCGCTTATTTTCCATGTAAATTACTTCCTGAGAGGCAAGGACGGTGATTTCCTTAACGGTATAAAAGATAAGCATGTATGGGTTAAGTGGATGGAAAAAAGGGTGAACGGGGAAGTGGACGCCCTAAAAACCCCCTGCGGATACATACCCCTTTACGAGGATTTGAAACAGCTCTTCAAGGAGGTGCTGGACAAAGAATACTCTAAAGACGATTACGAAGAGCAGTTCACTCTCAGGATACCCGAAAGGCTCGCTAAAAAGGAAAGGATCCTGAAGATCTATCATACCAAGGTATTCGATACGCCGCACGCTTTCATAAAGGAACTGGAAGACCAGAGGAAACGGCTGGAAGAATGCAGGGCCGAGCACGGTGATTATGTTTCGCCCTTTGTGTTCTCCGGCGGAAAACATTGAAAAATAAAGGGGAAGGCGGGAATGTGCCCGTGCCTTCCCGGAAGGAGAAGCCATGGAAACGATGAAGCCGGTACTTGACCTGGAGATAAAAGAACTTCCACTACTGCGTAAAGGCAAAGTGAGGAATGTTTACGATATGGGCGACAAGCTTCTGTTCGTCGCGACCGACAGGATATCCGCGTTCGATGTGGTCATGGCAAACGGTATCCCGGAAAAAGGGAAAGTCCTTAACCTTATCTCGGCTTTCTGGTTCGATTTCATGAAAGATATCATACCCAACCACATGGTATCCGTTGATGTCGGGGAAATGATAGATGCTGAGCCCGCGCTGGCCCCATACAGGGAAGAACTGGCGGGCCGTTCTATGCTCGTTAAGAAAGCGGAACCGATTCCCGTGGAATGCATAGTAAGGGGCTATATTTCCGGGTCGGGCTGGAAAGACTACCAGGCTACCGGTAAGATCTCCGGGATAGAGCTTCCCGAAGGTCTGAAGCTATCGGATAAGCTGGATGACCCGATATTTACCCCTTCCACAAAAGCGGAAGAGGGCCATGACGAGAACATCACTCAGGACCAGGCGGGAGATATCGTAGGGCAGGAAGTTTTCGACCTTCTTAAAAGAGTGAGCGTGGAAGTATATTCAAAGGCAAGGGAATACGCCGGTTCCAAAGGTATAATCATCGCCGATACCAAGTTCGAGTTCGGAAAGGTGGGGGACGAGATAATACTAATGGACGAGATACTCACTCCCGATTCCTCAAGGTTCTGGCCCATGGACGAATACGAACCCGGCAGGCCGCAGAAAAGTTTTGACAAGCAGTTCGTTCGGGATTATCTTGAGACACTTGAATGGGACAAGACGCCTCCGGGGCCGGAGCTGCCTGAGGAAATAGTGAACAAGACTTCCGAAAAATACCGCCAGGCCTACAGTATCCTTACGGGGAAAGAATTATAAGAGAAATGCAGGTTCAGGTTTAGGTTTGGCAGGAATTATCTCTGAATCTCGTTCTAAACCCGAACCTGTAAAATTTTACAATATGAAACCTCGCATATTCAGGATAGACCAGTATAATATAGACCACGAAGCGCTTAAACAGGCCGCAGAGATCGTGAACAACCGCGGGCTGGTGGCTTTTCCCACCGAAACCGTTTACGGCCTCGGGGCCAACGCGCTTGATCCCAAAGCCGTTACCCGTATCTTTGAAGCTAAAAAAAGGCCCCTCGACGACCCTCTCATAGTACACATTTCGCGGAAAGAGGACCTCGGCAGGCTGGCAAAGGAAGTCCCTCATGAAGCCGAAAGGCTGATAGAATGCTTCTGGCCCGGTCCTCTTACGGTCGTGCTCAGGAAGTCCGAGCTGGTGCCGGACATTGTTACCACCGGTCTTGAGACCGTGGCTATACGCATGCCCTCGAACGAAGTGGCTTCGAGTTTTATAGAAGCGGCCGGAACGCCTATAGCGGCTCCTTCCGCCAACCTTTTCGGAAGGCCTTCACCGACTACCGCGCAGCATGTTGTAGAGGACCTGGGGGGAAATATCGACGCCGTAATAGACGGAGGAAAGACCGAGATAGGGATAGAGTCTTCCGTTATCGAGTTCATTGACGGGAGGATAGTCCTCCTCCGGCCGGGGGGCATCGACCTTGAGGAGATAAGCCGGTATGCGGAGAAGGTCGAGGTCTATTCCGGGCCCGAGGCCTCTTCGCCGTCACCTGGAAAATATCCCCAGCATTATTCTCCGGAAGCCAGGGTAATCGTTGTAGAGGAGGGGGAAGGTCAGATAGAAAGAGTGCTATCCCTCGCCGAAGAGAAGGCTTCGCGCGGTATAAAGACTGGCATAATGTCCCTTCAGGAACACGCTGACAAATACAGGGGATATCAGGTCAAGGTCCTGGGCCCCGCCGGCGACAGCAGGATATGTGCCTCCAGGCTTTTCAGTATACTGAGGGAATTCGATAAAGAAGGAGTCGATGTCATAATTGCCGAGGGTATAAACGAAAAAGGCATGGGGCTGGCGGTTATGAACAGATTAAAGAAGGCCGCCGGACCTGAAATGGAATTTGAATTCTAGCGCTCCGCGCCGTCCCGGTACGATCAATAACCTTCCACGAAAAAGTGTTTTCTCAAAAAACCGCGCAACTCCTCGTTTGAGGCAACTTCATCGTAAGAAAAAAGTACTATTCCCGGGGTGTCGGTCCCCTTTATCTTCGTTATCTGATCCTTGAGGGTGGGAAGGTCGTCCTTGAGAAGATAAGCCCCGAGACCCGTCATAACTCTATCTTCCAGTCCCGGAAGGGACATGGCCTCCGATCTGAGAACCATGTATCTCGTGTCGTCCGTATAGTTCATCAAAATTATATTGTCGGCCGTTCTTTCCTTCAGCCATGTTGTCCAGTCCTGGAAAGTATCGAGGTAGGTCCTGTCAACGGAAGGAACGATGGTGCAGGAAACCTGTATGCCGGGGGAGGAGGATTCCGCCGCCTCTGCCGCTTTCTTGACCAGTAAAGACACCCTGTCCCTTCGCCACTCGTCCCATTTGTAATAATTGGAACGGAGAGGCTTCATCGTCCTCGGGTCAAGGCCGGTCGAGTCCTTGAAGGCCTCCAGGTTCTTTTCGCCGTATCCGTAGCTTATGCCGTGTGACGAAAATCTGGATCCGGGTATGGATGGCACGGCCGAAGGGTATCTTATGTAGTCCATGTGTATACCGTCCAGGCCGGGATATCTTCCTGCTACTTCCCCGACTATGGATGAAATGTATTCCCTCACCCGTGGGTCCCCGGGTTCGAGAAAGAGCTGGTTTTCCCTGATGTAATATTTGTCCAGTTCATCCCGGTCGTTCTTTCTGAGGGGAGTACGGCCGTACTGGTCTATGGTAAGCACGCTTTTGCCGAACTTTTTTACTATATTCGCGTCCTCGTTATGGGCTATGCTCAACATGTTGAGCCAGGCGTGTACCTTTATACCGGTTTCCTCCGTACGGGAAAGGAGATATTCTATCATATCCCGCCCGCCGGAAGAGGCGAGCATGCGTTCGTAGGCGGAAGCGTCGGTTATCTTTGAATCGTAATAGGCCTTGTCGGCGCGGTAAACCTGAAGATAGATATCTTTTATTCCGGCGAATTGACATGTTTCGATCAGTTTGTCGGCGTTCTCTTCGGTGTACAGTACCTTTTCCGGTGAGAAAACGGTTATCCATACCCCCAGACGGGGGAGGGGTTTGTCCCGGGTTTCCGAGACAGCCTCTGAAGATAGAAGGAAGCAAAGCGCGATAAGGATGACCGTTAGTGCGATCGGTATTTTCAGATGGGTGTATGCTTTCATTACTATCAATGGTAGTGAAAATTGAGGAAAAGTCAAGCCCGGATGAGATTGAGGCGCATATGGAGGGTAAAGGAGCTTAAGAACAGGTGTCAGGCTTCGGAAGACGAAAGCCGCGGGTTTTGTACCGGGTACGAAGCCAAGGCGGTACCTGTCCCCGTCCCGCAAACCCGTTTTAGTTCTGACATCTGAAAGCTGCTATGCCTCTAGCCTCTGGCCTCGCGCCTCGAGCCCGCCGAAGGCGGATACTTTCCGCAGGTGAATTTCTGCCCCTCGGGGCAGAAACCCAGGTTTTCGCATTTGGCCCCGGCATTCCCGAAGACCTCGGGCAATTCTTTTTTGCAGATGTCGAGCATGGCGTTCGCCAGGGCGCAGATCTCCCACTGCGCTCTGGCGCAGCAGCGGTGATAGAAGAAGTTCTTGAGGGAGCGGCAGTTCATGGTCAGGACTATCTTTGTTTCCGCTGCCTGCGGAAGCACGAACCGGGCGTCCTGGTTGGCTTTTTCGCCCTGAATCCCTTTTGTTTTAAGAAGGCCAAGAAGGTCGTTATAACCTTCTTGAATAAGTTCCATTATCCCCAGAAAACGGGAGTTAAGTTCCCTGTCGTTCCGTAAAGAAGGGGGGATTATGAAATCGAAATGTGATTCTTTGACATATCTCTGGCTCTGCTGGGAATAAGAAGCGAGGCGGTGCCTTACCAGCTGGTGGGTAAGGGCTCTGGAGACTCCCTCTACCGCGAAAGTGAACTTGACATGTTCCAGCGGGCTTTCGTGTCCGCTTTCTATGACCTTTCTGACAAAGGAACTTATTTTTTCTGTGTTTTTTTCACGGCGCGAATTCTCAAATATATTCCCGGAGAATTCCGCGGAATAGCATTGCCTGCAGGCGGAATATATTATTGACAGGGCATTATCGGTCTTATCGAGCAGTTTGATATTTAATTTCGCTTCAGGCATTACTTTTACCGCTTATTTGCTGTCAACACATTCGTTTTCGTAGTTTATAAGTGTCCGGGGTTCGTATTTCCCGATCTTTTCCCCGTATTTCAGGAAAGGAAGGCCTATTACTGAGAATATGCCGGCCACTTCCGCTCCCTGGGTTTCTATCATCGATGCCACCGCTTCCAGTGTGCCTCCGGTTGCTATAAGGTCGTCGACGATGAGCCATTTCTTTCCGGGGGTAAGGTCGGATTTGTGTATCTCCAGGGTTTCCTCCCCGTACTCAAGGGAATAACTTTTCCCTATTATGTCTCCCGGAAGTTTTCCCTGCTTTCTGGCAAGGACAAGAGGAAGTTTCTTTTGAAGCGCGAAGGGAGCTCCCAGCAGGAAACCGCGGCTTTCGATGGCGATGACACCGTCTATTTCCGTGTCCCTATACAATTCCTCCATTTTTTTTAATGTGTAGCTTAAGGCTTCCGGATCGGCGAACAGGCTTGTTATATCGTAAAAAAGTATTCCGGGTTTAGGAAAGTTCGGGACTTTTCTTATGACTTTGTCGAGGTCCATGGCATCTCCTTGGGTTTGATCTTTAAGCGGGCCGGATAAGGCCCGCGAACCGGATCGGATATAAAAATCCCGCGCCTTCGTTTTGCTGAAGACGCGGGATTTATTATAACCCAATCAGGGGTTTAGAACAACCCCGTGAACCACTGGTTAAGCGTCACGAAAAGGCCGCCGAACACAAGGGATACTATGCCCATAAGCTTGATAAGTATGTTCATGGCTGGCCCTGTAGTGTCCTTGAAAGGGTCTCCGACCGTATCTCCTACGACGGCAGCCGAATGGGTTTCGGTGCCCTTGCCTCCGAAATTGCCTTCTTCGATCCATTTTTTGGCGTTGTCCCAGGCTCCGCCGCCGTTGGACATCATTATCCCGAGGAGAACGCCGCTGACCGTCGCCCCGGCAAGAAAACCTCCGAGCGCCTCTACTCCAAGCATTGTGCCTACGAGAAAAGGAGCGGCCAGGGCCACTATGCCCGGAAGGACCATTTCCTTGAGGGCGCCTTTAGTGGCTATGTCTATGCAGCTCTGGGTATCAGGCTTGGCTTCGCCTTCAAGCAAGCCCTTTATTTCCCGGAACTGTCTTCGGATCTCCTGTACGAGACTTTCGGCCGCTCTACCGACGGCTTTAAGGGTCATCGCGGCTATGGCGAAAGGAACAAGGGCCCCTATGAAAAGGCCTACGACCGGTACGGGTTTTATCAGGTCGATGGCCTGAAGCCCGGTAACTTTCTGGAAAGCGGCAAAAAGGGCGAGCGCCGTGAGCGCCGCGGAACCGATAGCGAAACCCTTGCCTATGGCAGCGGTGGTATTGCCGAGGGAGTCAAGCTTGTCGGTTATTACCCTTACTCCCTTATCGAGGCCTGCCATTTCGGATATCCCCCCAGCGTTATCGGCTATGGGGCCGTAAGAGTCGGTTGACATGACTATTCCTATGGTACCGAGCATGCTTATGGCCGCGAGGCCTATGCCGTAAAGCTGGCCGAAATGAAAAGCTATGAGCATCGCTCCGCCTATTGTAAGTATAGGGAGTATAGTGCTTTCAAACCCTACGGCAAGCCCGGATACTATGGCGGTGGCGGGGCCCGATTTACAGCTTTCCGCTATGTATCTGATGGGCCGGGAAGCGGTGAAATACTCGCTTTCCAGTCCTATCAATATGCCGGCGGAAAGACCGGAAAGAATGACCCAGAAGTAATCGATAGTACCGAACATGGACTGCGCGGTGAAATAAGCTCCACCGAGAAATAGCACCGCGGCTATCAGGGTAGAGTTCCTCAGGGCAGTCGCCGGGTTCATCTTTTTCAGGAATCCCATGGAAAGTACGCTGAGCATAGAAGCTACCAGTCCGATAGCTATAAGTATCAGGGGAAAGGACATCGTGGCGGACGGATTTGACATGACGGCTCCTATTGCCATCGTAGCTATAACCGAACCTACATAGGACTCGAAAAGATCGGCTCCCATGCCCGCCGTATCACCCACATTGTCCCCGACATTGTCGGCGATGACACCGGGATTCCTGGGATCGTCTTCCGGGATCCCGGCCTCCACTTTACCTACGAGATCGGACCCCATATCCGCCGCTTTGGTGAATATGCCGCCGCCTACACGGGCGAAGAGGGCGATGGAGCTCGCTCCGAGCGCGAAACCCGTGATTATACCGGTATCTTTTGTTATGAGGTACCAGGTGCCTACTCCCAGTACCCCAAGAGCGGCTACCGTTATGCCCATAACGGAGCCACCCTTAAAGGCGACATTCAGCGCCTCAGGCGCGCCCAGGGATCTCGCGGCTTCGCAAGTTCTTGCGCTGGAACGGGTTGCGGCCTTCATGCCTATAAATCCGGCCAGCATGGAACAGAAAGCGCCTGAAAGATAGGCAACGGCCGTCATCAGCGAAAGGAACTTTGCCATTATGGCGAACATGACCACTATAAATATCAAGATTATGCGGTATTCGCTGGCGAGGAAGACCATAGCTCCTTTATGGACTTCATTCGCGATATAGCGCATTTTTTCGTTGCCTTCGGGTTTCTTCATGAGAGCGAAGAAGGTCCAGAGGGCGAAAAGCAACCCCACGACACCCAGGATCGGTACGATGATCATTGTAGTATCTCCTTTTTTTGCTGATAAGTGGTTTTAGACGAAGAATACACAAATACAAGGGGACAAGATAACATATTTAAATAGGATTTTCAACAGAAAACGGCCGTCCGCAAAACTGAAAGCAGGGACAACATTTATTGAATGCGATCGACAGAAGGAATTTTCGGGAGCTTTGCGGCGGGTTCAGGGGCGGATCATCCGATAGTATCCTTTATGCATTTAAGGATCTCGTCCGGCCAGATGAATTTGGACATGACCTTTTCGGCGCCCTCTTTTTTTGCTTCTTCGATAAGTTCGTTGGAAATAAAAGCGGTGAGGATGAATACGCGGTTATCTCTGCTCTGTTTTTTTATGCGTTTCAGCAATTCCAGTCCGTTCATTTCGGGCATCTTGTAATCTATGATTATCAGTGAGAATCGGGTGGACCCTACTATGTTAAGCGCTTCCAGGGGATTTGTCGTGTAGCTTATCTCATAGCCGGGTTCAAGGGAAAGCACATCCGCCAGGGATTCGCACATATCCTTGTCGTCGTCCACGAGCAGTATTTTCTGTTTTCTGTCTTTTGTCATTTTTTAAGGGGCCTTGAAGACGGAAGCTGGATCACGAAGCATGAGCCTTCTTTACCGGTGTCCTCGAGGTAAAGCCTTCCGTCGTTAGCTTCAATTATCGATTTTGATATCGGGAGTCCCAGGCCTGTTCCGGTTATTTTGGTGCTGTAAAAAAGGTTGAATATTTTGTTCTGGGCGCTCTGGGCTATACCTGGCCCGGCGTCACATAACCGTATGTTGACCACGCTTCCGTCGGGAGAAGGAAAAGCGTGTATGTCCAGGGACCCGGTCTCTCCCATGGCCTGATAAGCGTTGAGCACAAGGTTCCTGATAACGCTGTAGAGCTGGTGGAAGTCCATGAAGACCATAAGTTCATCCTCTTTATCGTATTTTACCGTGGCCTTGATACCCTCGGGAGTTTCCACATCTTTCAGGACTTCGTCCACGCACTCCTTGATGGAAACGGTCCTGGCAACATGCGCTTTTACGCGGGAGTAGCTTAAAATGCTTTCCAGGATGTTACTGGAAAGTTTTATCTTGTTCTCAAGTACCCGCAAGCGCTTTTCAAAAAGGTCCCTGTTCTCGCTACCTTCTTTTCTCAGGAGGTAGACCGAATTATTGATTATGCTCAAAGGCGTGCGCAGCTCGTGAGCTATCTGGCCGGCCAGCTTGCCGAGTACCGCCAGCTTGTCCTTTTCCACCATTTTCTGGCTCATTAACTGTATCTGGCGGGTTTTCGCTTTTACGGTGGCGTTCAGCGATATTACCCATAATATGCCCGCCAGTATGAGCATTAACAGCGTTATCCCCGAAGTCATAAGGACTACCATTTTCCAGGGGAAAGGGCCAGCCAGTCTCAGGCTGAACCATTTACGCTTCAGTTTTCCTATGGTTCCGTTGGCCCTGAGGGTGCCGATGCCTTTGTTTACCACAGAAAGAAGCTCGTGGTTCTTATGGCTGATAGCGAGCGAATAGTCGTAGGCTTTGTCAACGGGCGGCGCGACGAGTTTGATGCCCCGGAAGCCATACTTCTGTATGTAGTAAGACGCTACATTGGATTCGCATATAAAGGCCGTGACTTCACGGTTTTCCAGTTTTTTCAGGCCCTCGTAGACAGTGTCTGTAAGTATCAGCTGTATACGGTTGTCCTGCATGAAGCGTTCTTTAAGCGGACTGTCTTTGTTGACGGCTACGAGAGTGCCTTCAAGCGATTTCATTGAATTGACATAAGTGTTGGAATAATCGACGAAGATGCCGAATTCCAGTTTGGCTACGGGCTCCGAATACGCCAGGTACCCGTTATGTTTTGGTTTCACGGGAAGGCCGATTATCCCGGATATTTTTCCGTTCCTTAGTTTGTCCAGGCATTCTTCGGCCGGCATTAAGCGTATCTCGATGTTCCTGTTGATGGTGGCCGCCAGGATCTTCACCAGGTCGACCGTATAACCGGCAGGGGCGTTGTTCTCTATGAAGGAATAGGGAGGGAGATCGCTATTTCCCCCAAAGACGAGTTTTTTATTTTCGCCGGCGGGTTTAGCGGCCTCAGCGGACAGGCAAAGCGCGATCGATAAAACGGCCAGGGCGGTTATTTTTTGGAATACCTTATTTTTCAAGTATCTTACTGCCTTTCCAGAGTATAGGTTGATCTCAATGGTGGTCGATAATTAAATTATATATGCAGTAATGATTATATGCAAGAGTATATGTGGAGGCAAGGTATGGTCGGGTTTTAAAAAGGTGAAAGATTTCATCCCGGGATCTGCCGATGTACCGGGTACCGTTCCAGCTTTGTACCGGGTACCGAACCGAGGCGGTACCTGTCCCCACCCATTAGGTTCTATCGATATACCGGTTGTTGAGCTTTGTTTTTGATGTTAAAATAAAGCATCAGAAAGGCTAAGATCATGGCGTGTGGACCGGTAAAAAAGAGAAGTGAAAAGACTCTGGCACTGGACCTGGGGCTTCATTTGTTCCTGGCGGTGGTCCTGGGTGTTATTTTCTTTAAGCTCACCGGAGGATGGAAATGGCCGGTACTTGTTTTTGCAGGGGGTGTCCTGATAGATCTGGATCATCTTTGGGACCATTTTCTTTATTTCGGGAATAAGGGGACTTTAAGGGATTTTTTCGGGCACAAATACCTGTGTTCGGGAAAGGTGTACATATTGTTCCATTCCTGGGAGATAGTTATACTTGTCGCTTTATCCGGATTTTTTGTCCCGTGGGCCATTCCTTTATCGTGCGGTATGGCGGCCCATCTTCTGGTCGATCAGTTCCTCAGCCACAGCAACGAGCCGTTTTTTTATTTTTTCGTGTACAGGGCGTACCGGAAATTCAACTTGAGGGAACTATTACCCGGAAGGATTCCCGAGGAATATCTTGAACGCAACGGTGTATAAGGTATAATAGTTGGAAATACCTAAGTCAGCACCGGGAGACTGCATTAGAAAATACATGGAGGAAAAATGGAGATAATGAACCTGGACAAACTGCCGGCAGAAGCCCGGAAGAAGATAGAACCTTACGCCAGAGGTCTGCTGGAAGTTTACGGAAAAGAAGTGATCTCCCTGTTCGTTTACGGGAGCGTTACCGGACTTGATTTCGACCCGAGAACCTCCGATATAAACATAGGTGTTTTTCTGCGGGATACTTCTCTGGATGCTCTCAAGAAAAGCCTCGGAATAGTGAAAAAGGGCATCAGGAAAAAAATAAACGCACCATTATTTCTCACCAAGGAATACCTTGAAAGATCGCTTGACTCGTTTCCCGTGGAATTTATGGAGATGAAGGATTCAAGGTGCGTTCTTTACGGAGAGGATGTTCTAGAAACGGTAGCGGTCAAAAAACAGGACCTCAGAGTGGAATGCGAATCCCAGATAAAGGGAAAACTTATAGTTTTAAAACAGGCTTACCTGGAGCAGGCGCTTAACCGCAAAGGGCTTGAAAAGCTTATAAAAGAAGCCCTGAAATCCCTTCTTCCGGTCTTTCGCAACATGCTAAGAATCAAACGGGACGCTAAACCGCCGACCGGAAAAAAAGAAATGCTGGCGATGTTCGGCACGGAATTCGGGATAGATACCGGGGCGTTCATTAAGGTGCTTGAGGACAAGAAGTCCGACGGTAAGATAGGCAGAGGCGACGCCGAGGACTTTCTTGAAGACTTTACGGTCCAGCTGGGGAAACTTTCCCTTGCAGTAGACAAATTATAGAACGCGGGAAGCCTGAATACGCGGGGTCCGTCCCGATCCGGTAAAGAAAAGAATAAAAAAGAAAGAACCCGATGATAAAAATTTCAAAACTTACCATAGCCGTTGTTCTGGCGGTCTTAGTTATCCCCGGCCTCTCGGGAGCGGATACGGATATTCCTTCTCCGGTCGGGGCCGTCAACGACTACGCGGAAGTTATGTCGCCCCGGACCGAGGCGGAGATATCCGCTCTGGCGGCCAGGCTTGAGGAAAAAACATCCGCCGAAGTCGCCATAGTGACCGTAGGTTCGGTAAAACCGTTAACGATAGAACAGTATGCCGTTCAGCTTTTTCAGAAATGGGGCATAGGAAAGAAAAGCAAAGATAACGGGATCCTTATACTGGTCGCGGTAGATGACAGGGAAGTACGCATTGAGGTCGGATACGGCCTCGAGGGCGTTATAACCGATGTTCAGAGCAAGATTATAATAAACGACCTGATGCTGCCCGCTTTCAGGCGGGGTGATTATGACCTGGGGATAGCTTCGTCAGTTGTAGCGCTTACCAAGATAATAAGGGACGAATACGGGGTTGACCTTGAGCTGAAGACAAGACCTTTACGCTTGCCCGAGCCGCCCCGTAAAGCTTCCCCCCTGGGAGGGCTTCTTACTTTTCTTTTCTTCATCCTCATATTCGGGTTCAGGTTCGGCACTTTGTTCTTTTTTATGAGTTCCGGGGGAAGCAGGAGCTACTGGTCCAGCGGCTCTTCGGGTTCTTTCGGTGGAGGCTTCGGCGGTTTCGGAGGAGGGATGTCCGGAGGGGGCGGAGCATCGGGGTCGTGGTAAATATGGTCGTAGCTAAGGGATAAACCGTTAAGATCACGGACGACATACCATATATTAAATCTTTAAGGAGAATGCCATGAAAACAGCAGGGATCGTTATAGCGGTCATATTGGTCATAGCGCTGATCTTCGGGGGCTGGTTCATATCGGGTCTTAACCGGGTGGTAAGGCTTGACGAGAATGTCAATTCAGCCTGGGCGCAGGTAGAGAACCAGTTGCAGAGGAGGAACGATCTTATCCCCAACCTGGTAAATACGGTCAAGGGGTTCGCGGAGCAGGAACGGGAAGTGTTCACGCGCGTGACAGAGTTAAGGAGTCAATGGGCAAAATCCGATACACAGGCTCAGAAAATAGAGACGGCCAACAAGATAACGGGTGCGCTTTCAAGGCTTTTGCTTGTCGCCGAAAGGTATCCCCAGCTGAAATCGAATCAGAATTTTCTGGCTCTCCAGTCACAGCTTGAGGGGACGGAGAACAGGATAGCCGTGGAAAGGATGAGGTATAACAACGCCGTCAAGGCGTTCAACTCGTACAGAAGGACCGTTTTCGGGGGGTTTTTCGCTTCCTTAAGAGGCCTTAACGAGCCCAGGGAATATTTTGAGGTTTCGGAAACGGCGAAAGAGGTCCCGGAGGTTAGTTTCTAGGTAAAGGTACAGGTAAAGGTAGAGAAGTCGGAAGCTAGAAGCGAATTTTTCTATACCTTTACCTATGCCTCTACCTTAAATCCGAAGGTTTTATATGACTGCAGTTCTATGGGCCTTACTGGCGGCATGCGTATGGGGGATCGTTCCTATTCTGGAAAAACTGGGCCTCGGAGGTGTGCCTTCCGCTTATGTAGGCCTTTTTTACAGATGCCTTGGTGTGCTTTTGGGCCTTCTGGTCCTCGGCCTTTTCATAATAAAACCATCCCAGCTCAGGAACATTGAACCCAAAACGGTGTTTCTCCTTATCTTAAGCGGGTTCCTCGCCAGCTTTGTGGCGCAAATATTCTTTTATCACGGCCTAAGGGCGGGAGAGGCTTCACGCATAGTGCCTATTGTGGGAAGTTATCCCATGATAACCTTTATTCTAGCCGTATTGCTTTTGGGGGAGGGGCTGAGCGTCAGTAAGATAATAGGCGTTATCCTGATAAGCGGTGGGATATGGCTGTTGCGTTAAAAAGTACAGGTATAGGTAGAGAGATCGGAGGATAGAAATTCATTTTACTATACCTTTACCTCTGCCTTTACCTAAACTCCGAAGGAGTTTCATGATCAACCGAAACGCCATCAAAGCGGTATTCGAAGGCTCTCTGAAGCTTAAATCCACCGAATCTTTCCTGGTTGTGACCGATAAAACAAAAGAGCATATAGGCAGGGCTTTTTACGAATACGCCTCCGGAATAACCGGAAAGACCGATATCGTCGTGATAAGGCCCGCGAAAGAGCACGCGGAAGAACCGCCGCATGAGGTTGCCGAAAAGATGCTGCGTTATGATGTCGAGCTGCTTGTGACCGAGAAATCGCTTACCCATACAAGGGCCAGGCGGGCAGCTACGGCTAAGGGCGCCAGGATAGCCACGATGCCCATGATCACGGAAGACATAGCCAACAGGTGCCTGGATATAGATTACGAGGCCCTCAGAAAAAGGTCGCGGGAAATTTATCGCCTGCTTGCCGGCGGCGAAAAAGTCAGGGTATCCACGAAGATAGGCACCGATATAACTTTTTTTGTGGGGAACAGCGGTTTTTTCGGACAGGACGGGGGATCTTACGATACGGAGGGAGCTTACGGCAACCTTCCCGAGGGCGAGGTCTCTTTCGCTCCTTCGGCCTGCGAAGGGGTGTTTATCGTGGACGCTTCTTTCCCGGAATTGGGAAAGCTGGATAGTCCAATAACTTTTAAGGTAAAGAACGGCGCGGTTTCCGATATAGCCGGTGATGGATCCGGAAAAATAATGAAACGACTGGATGCCGTAGGCCCCAGAGCCTATATAGTCGCGGAGCTGGGGATAGGGCTTAACCCTAAAGCGAAGGTCATAGGCAATATCCTCGAGGATGAGAAGGTTATCGGTACCGTTCACATCGCGGTGGGCAATAACTGTTCTTATGGCCTTAATAATGATGTTCCTCTCCATTTGGACGGAGTAATAAAAAAGCCTAGCATTTATGTAGACGGGAAGCCGATCATGGTGGACGGGGAGTTCTGTCAACTTTAGGCAACCAAAAGTTAAGGAAAAAGGAAAAAGTTAAAAGGAAAAAATATAGGAAAATTCTAGAATTAAGCACACGGCAAAAAGGAAAAAATGAAATCTTTGTTAAATACATTTTAAAGAATACCGTACCTTTTTACTTTTGCCTTTCTACTTTTTACTTAAACACGGGGTTTCATGGATAATAAAACAATAGCGATAATCGTCGCCGGAGGGACCGGGAAGAGAATGGGATCACACATTCCCAAGCAGTTCCTGGACCTCGCCGGGAAGCCCGTTATCATCCATACGCTTGAGAAATTCGAAAAAAGTCCCCTTGTCGACGGCATAGTGATCGTTTCGCACGCTGATCATATTGAAAAGACCGAAAAGCTGGCGAAAGAACACGATATCTCGAAGCTGCTGAAGGTGGTTGCCGGAGGGGAAACCAGGCAGGCGTCTTCTTATAACGGGCTCAAGGCCTGTACCGAAGGGACTGAGATAGTTCTTATACACGACGCCGTGAGGCCTTTTATAGACGATCGTATAATAAAGGATGTTCTTGAGGCTGCCCGGGTAACCGGCGCGGCTACGACAGTCATAGAAAGCACCGATACTATAGTTTTTGCCGAAGATGATATTATTGAAGATATCCCACCCAGATCGCAAGTGAAGCGCGTGCAGACCCCCCAGGGTTTTAAATACGGTGTTATTCTGAAGGCCCATGAAGATGCCATTGCTGAGGGAGTGGCGGATTATACGGATGATTGTGGCCTTATCCTGGTCAGGGGAGGTTCTGTGAAGATCGTACCTGGAGCTTTTGAGAACCTCAAGATAACTGATAAGATCGATCTTTTAATGGCGGAAAGCCTTGTGAAGAAGCGATAAATCGGTTACAGGCTCGCGCGTTCGCAGGCCAATTAAAGCATAATGAATTTATTTATAATGCTTTATGATCTTATTTTTCTTTCGAGATAAAGCCCCGGTAATTCTGAAATAGAGTTGTATGATTGCTTTTTTCACATAATATGTTATACTTATATTGAATGTTTAAAACATTCTAAACGATAAAAACGGAGAAAAATGGAAAAGATCTCAAGCCTGCAGAATAAACTTATCTTTAAGGCCGGAGAAATAGCTTCGAGTATAGGGCTGAACAAGTCCATGGGACAGATATACGCGGCCCTGTATCTTGAAAAAAAGAAAATGACCCTAAATGACATATCGGAAGTCTGCCGGATGAGCAAAGGCAACATAAGTATTAATATCCGAAGGCTCGAAAAGTGGGGGGCCGTTGAAAAAGTATGGGGCAACGAGAAAAGAAAGGATTATTATCAGGCTAACCGGGATATAGCGGGGTTCGCTTTTGAGCACATAATAGCAGCTTTTTCCGATCTTCTGGAAAGGTCAAGAGAATCGGTGCGCGAGGCTCAGATAGAATTAAAAAAGCTTTCGTCCCCCAGTCTATCCGCAGAGGAAGAGAAGAAGGCGGCTTTGTACGGAAAAAGCCTCGGCGAATTTGAAGAGATCCTGGGCAGAGTGGAAAAACTTATGGAAAACGCCCGAAGGATAAAAAAAATGATAAATGAATAAAAGGGGAATAAAATGGCTGCCAGAAAAAAGAACATAGGGATAATAGGATTAGGGGGATGGGGAAAGAACATACTTCGCAACCTCTATGAACTAAAGGTGCTGGCTACGGCCTGTGACACTAATGAGATCGTGCTTGATCTTCACAGAAAAAATATGCGCGGAGTTAAATATACTTTGTCAAAAGACGATCTATTCAGGGACAGGGACATTAAGGCCGTGGTTATCGCTACGCCAGCGGAAACGCATTACCAGATAGCTTCACAGGCCCTTAATGCGGGTAAGGATGTTTTTGTTGAGAAACCCCTGTCTTTAAAAGAGGAACACGCCCGGGAACTTATCTCTCTTGCAAAAAAGAAAAAAAAGATACTCATGGTGGGCCACATACTTCAATATCATCCAGCGGTCCTTAAGCTTAAGGAAATGATAGATAAGGGAGAATTGGGAAAACTAAGATATTTGTATTCAAACCGTCTGAATATGGGCAAGCTGAGAGTTGAAGAGAATATTCTTTGGAGTTTCGCCCCGCATGATGTTTCCGTCATGCTTATGCTTACAGGGTCAAAGCCTTCTAATATAAAGGGATACGGCGGGAGTTATCTGAACGAGAATATTTTCGACACCACCCTGAGCAGTATGGAATTCAAAAACAATGTCAAAGGGCATATTTTTGTGAGCTGGCTGCATCCTTTTAAGGAACAAAAACTTGTAGTGGTAGGCTCAAAGGCGATGGCTGTATTCGACGATATGGCGAAGGATAAGCTGGTATTATATGCTCACAAAATCGAATGGGAAAGAGGAGAAATACCGGTCGCGCACAAGGCTGCCGGAAAAGCCGTGAAGCTGGCTATTAAAGAACCTTTGAAAGAGGAAATGAAACATTTCCTGAAGTGTGTTTCGGAAAGGAAAAGACCCCGCACGGACGGGGAAGAAGGCCTGGCCGTTCTGGAAGTGCTTCGTAGATCCGAAAAGGTCATTAAAGATGTTGTTTTTGAGAATAGCGAAGAGAATTTTTTTCTGCACCCGTCCGCCGTGGCGGACGAAAATACTCATATAGGAAAAGGTTCGAAAATATGGCATTATTCGCATATCCTGAAAAATTCGCTTATAGGAGAAAACTGTGTAATAGGGCAGAACACCTCAATAGGGCCGGATGTCAAAATAGGCAACGGTTGTAAGGTCCAGAACAATGTTTCTATCTATAAAGGCGTGACACTGGAGGACGATGTTTTTTGCGGCCCGAGCTGTGTCTTTACAAATGTTTATAACCCTAGGGCATTTGTCGAAAGGAAAACGGAATTCTTGCCGACTCTTGTGAAAAAGGGCGCTACGATAGGGGCTAACGCGACCGTGATATGCGGTGTTACCGTAGGAAAGTACGCGTTCGTGGCGGCGGGGGCGGTAGTGAAAAAAGATGTGCCGGACCATGCGATCGTCGCCGGAGTGCCGGCAAAACAGAAAGGGTGGGTCTGTAAGTGCGGGGAGCCCTTGAAAAATAAAGATATGAAATGTTCAAGATGCGGCAACAAATATACCATCAGATCTAATAAGCTCAGAAAAACCTGAAACGACGAGGCTTTTTTATGGCAAAAATAGTAAGTATAGTAGGCGCCAGGCCGCAATTTATAAAATTGGCCCCATTCTCAAGAGCGTTAAAGCTAAAGGAGGATGTTCTCCACATTATCGTGCATACAGGGCAGCATTATGATTATAATATGGCAAAACTCTTCTTCGACGAGCTGGGAATACCCTCTCCCGACTATCATCTCGGGGTAGGGTCCGGTAGTCATGGAGAACAAACGGCGGAGATGCTTAAAGGAGTCGAGGCGGTATTGACGCGGGAAAGCCCCGGGGTGGTGGTCGTTTTCGGGGATACCAACTCTACAATAGCCGGAGCATTAGCTGCAGCTAAGTTGCACATACCCGTGGCACATATAGAGGCGGGTTTGAGAAGTTATAACAGGAAAATGCCGGAGGAGATCAACAGAGTGCTTGCCGATCATTGTTCCGACCTTCTTTTGTGTCCTACGGAAAATGCTGTAAACAATTTGAAAATAGAGGGATTCAGACATGTCGTGAATAACGGAAAACTTGTCAGGAACACCGCAAATGTAAGGCATGAAGGAGCTTTGGTTGTCAATGTGGGAGATATAATGTACGATTCGTTCCTGCTCGCGCTTGAAATAGCCCTGGAAAAGTCCGATTTCATAGAGCGGTCAGGCCTGGTCAGGGGGCAATATTATCTCGCTACAGTACACCGTGCGGAAAACACTGACGATACCGCTCGGTTAAAAGCCATACTGCAGGGATTATCGCGTATCGGGGCAAATAAAAGAGTAGTGTTTCCCGTACATCCCCGTACCAGAAAGATCATCGAGTCTATACCGGAAGAATATGGTGCCGGAATAGACCTAATAGATCCTGTAGGCTATTTCGATATGATAATGCTTGAAAAGAACGCCTGCGGGATACTTACCGATTCGGGCGGTATACAGAAAGAAGCGTATTTTTGCGGAGTCCCCTGTATAACCCTCCGTGACGAAACGGAATGGGAAGAGACAGTTGATGCGGGCTGTAATGTTCTTGCCGGTGCGGATGCGGATAAGATCCTAGAATGTTCTACAGCTATGGAGAGAAAAATAAAAACAAGCGAAAAGTTTTTCGGAGAAGGAAACACTTCCGCTATTGCTGTTGAATTGATCAGAAAAGTAAAGAATTGATTTCACGCAGGCCGGTATAAGGTGAAAATATGGTAATAGCTCAAAAGGCAGATAAATTCATAATAAATGTTTTCAAACTTAGCGTTGGAAATTTATATGCGCAGATAATCGGTGTCATAGCGGTCCCGCTGCTTACAAGGATATTTGCGCCTTCGGCATTCGGATTATACGCGTTGTTCACCTCAATAGTGACTATACTTGGTATGATGGCATGTTTGCGTTACGAGATAACAATAGTTCTTCCCGAAAAAGAGGAAGAGGCTGTAACTTTAACGGTTTTGAGCTTTTGTTTTACCGTGATAACTACCCTTGTCATTTCTTTACTTGTGTTTTTCTGCGGGAAAAATATAGCCCGCTACTTGAACATGCCCGGACTTTCCGGATATCTCTGGATGCTGCCTTTAGCCGCTTTTGTTCTGGGAGCTTACACAGTCTTGAACTTTTGGAATACCAGAAAGAAGGATTTTGGGACAATTTCCCTGTCGAGAGTGTTGGCTTCGACGGTTGATATCGGGATGAAAATAGGCCTTGGTTTTCTGGGGTATGCTACCGGAGGTATTCTCATCTCCACCACTGTACTGGGAAATATCGCTTCTCTGATCTTTTTGGCCCTGGTAGTGCTTGTAAGATACGGAAGCTTATTTAAAAAGTATTTCGACCCGGGACAACTTTTACCGGCGTTGAAAAGATATGTTAAGTTCCCTCTTTTATCCTCGGGTTCTTTTTTGCTTAATTCGATTTCATTACAGGTACCCGTATGGATACTAGCGGTGTTCTTTTCCTCTGAGATAGTCGGGTTC